>DIAR01000051.1 GCA_002415845.1 Candidatus Woesebacteria bacterium UBA5073 | reverse complement strand
ATACTGGGTTCGAACCAGTGACCTCTTCGGTGTGAACGAAGCGCTCTAACCAACTGAGCTAAACGGTCATATATTAAATTTGATTTTATCATTTCCTCTTTTGTTTTCACAAGTTGACAAGTGAAAACATATTCTTTAAAGTGAAACGTAATGATTCATATCATTACAAATTAAAATATGAATCAGGTTTTTCCCTTAGGTCTTTCGTACGATGATGTTTTGTTGGTTCCTCAGTACTCAAGGATCATAAGCCGAAGCAATATTGATTTATCCACTCAAATTACTCCTCATATAAAACTGGCTATTCCTCTTATAAGTTCCAATATGGGAACAGTAACCGATTCCCACTTTGCCATAACGATAGGAAAGCTTGGCGGACTGGGTGTCATCCCCCGTTTTATATCGGCTGAAGCCGAAGCCAATATGATTTCGAAAGTTAAAAAGGAAAATTTGATTTCCGCTGCTTCTATTGGCTGTAAAAAAGACGAGGTGGCCATCCGTTCAGAGATTTTGGTTAAAGCCGGAGCAGATATCTTTTTTATCGATGTTGCCCATGGCCACATGGAACAAGTTATAGAAACAACTTCTTTTCTTAAAAGTAAATATGGAAAAGTAGTTGATATCGTTGCCGGTAATGTGGCAACCGGGGAAGGGGCAAAAGCTTTATATGATGCCGGAGCCGATTGCGTAAAAGTTGGTATTGGTCCCGGATCAATCTGCATAACAAGACAGGAAACCGGCTGTGGCGTTCCCCAAATAACGGCCGTCCTAAATGTTGCCAAGATTGCCCAGCGCTTAAAGAAAACACTCATTTGTGACGGCGGAATGAAAAATTCCGGTGATGTAGTTAAGGCCTTAGCGGCCGGTGCCAGTGCCATTATGAGCGGTCATTTGTTTGCCGGAGCCAAAGAATCACCTGGAAAGATATTCAAAAGTGGAAAAAACATGTTAAAAGAATATAACGGTTCAACTTCACTGGTTGAAAAATTAAAACACGTTAAAAACGTTGGATCAAAAAAATTATCCTTTAACTATCTTTTTCAAATCGAGGGCGTGGCCAGCTATGTCCCTTATAAAGGACCATTAGAAGAAATATTAATCCCCATGCTCGGAAATATCAGATCCGGTTTTTCCTATTGTGGAGCCAATAATATTTCCCAGTTGCATAAGAAAGCAAAGTTTATTAGAGTAAGCCCTGTCGGTTTTAAAGAAAATGGAGCCCATGATGTAATATTGGCAAAATGAAAGATAATGAATATCAACTCTCTGCCATATCCCCAATTGAGGGCCGTTATTTCTCACAATCCGAAAAACTCCGAGAGTATTTCTCCGAATACGCCCTAAACAAAACTCGAGTAGAGATAGAAATTAAATATCTTTTATTTCTAAGTAAGAACAAAATTGTTCCGAAAGTATTGCCCAAAGATGAAACTTCGTTAAAAAAGATATATCAAAATTTTAATCTGGAAGATTGTGCAGAGGTCAAAACAATTGAAAGCAAAACAAGACATGACGTTAAGGCTGTTGAATATTTTCTTCAGGATAAATTCGATAAGAACGATATTCAGGGATTATCCCAATGGATTCATTTTGGTCTAACTTCAAACGATATTAATGATAATGCCTACCGTTTAATGGTTAAAAGAGCAGTCAAAACAGTCATTAATCCGATTCTTAATGACGTATCACAGCAATTACTTTCCATTTCAGATAGTTACAAAGATACTCCCATGTTGGCCAGAACCCACGGGCAGGCAGCAGTTCCGACAACTTTCGGCAAGGAAATAAAGGTGTTTTACGATCGAACGGATAAAGAAATTAATACACTGGAAAAACAAAACTATTATGGAAAACTGGGCGGTGCAGTTGGCAACATGAACGCTTTGGTTTTAGCGTTTCCAAATATTGATTGGTTATCACTATCGCAAAAATTTTTAGCATCATTAGGGTTAAGACAATCAAAAGTGGTTACCCAAATAGCCCCACCGGAAGATTTAATTAATGTTTTTCAAAATATAACCAGACTAAATTCCATTTATTTGGATTTGTGCCAGGATATGTGGCGCTATATCTCAGATGATTGGATATACCAAAAAGGAAAAGAGTCGTATGTCGGTTCTTCAACCATGCCGCAAAAGATAAACCCAATTGAATTTGAAAATGCCGAAGGGAATATTGTTATGGCCAACGGGATCTTTGAAATATTTGCCAGAAAACTGCCTGTAAGCCGTTTGCAAAGAGACCTATCGGACAGTACCGTTTTACGAAATATTGGCGTTGCCTTCGCTCACAGCTTAATTGCCTATCAAAGTCTAATTAAGGGTTTAAATACGATAGCTCCAAATAAAGAAACCATGCTTTCCGAGCTTAATCAAAATTGGAACATCTTAAGCGAAGCTATTCAAACCCTGCTCCGAAAAGAGGGCAACTCTAAAGCATATGATATCGTGGCTGAACACTTTCGAGGAAAAAAGATATCTCAAAAAGACTGGGTAAAGATAGTTACAAAATTACCTCTTGAAAAAAGTGATAAGAAAAAGCTCTTGGAACTTACACCAGAAAAATATCTAGGTTATGCCGAAAAATTATAGGAAAAACAGTATTGCTATTCAGGGTGG
>DIAR01000048.1 GCA_002415845.1 Candidatus Woesebacteria bacterium UBA5073 | reverse complement strand
ATAGGTAACTTGTGCTTCTCCTTTTCTTTCCATATGTCTTAGTGTTTCTAAAACGGCTTTATGTTCTATCTTTGTTGTAATAACATGAGGTCTCTCCCCTTTTTTGAATTCATTTTGCAGATTTTCGATTAAACCTTTATGGGATAAATTAATTGACTCAGTTGCCGATGAGGTAAAAACAATTTCTGCTGTCTTTGCTCCAAGAACTTCGGCTACCTTTTTTCTTGAATCGGCCACGGCCATTTTGGCCTCCATGCCCAAACGGTGGTATTCGGAAGCATTGCCGTATTTTTTCGTAAAATATGGCAGCATTGCTTTAACCACCAAAGGATCAACTCTTGTGGTCGCTGCATTATCTAAATAAATTAAAGTTTTCATTTTTTTAAACTTAAAAGATGCCGCACTGGGGACATTTGGGATTAACAAAATAGAAAATTTGTTTGCCCTTCTTCTCGGATGCGAGCATCCCGGCTTTTTTCATATAACTTAAGTGGTGACTGATTGTCGGCTGGGTTACGGCAAAACAGGTAGCTATCTGACCAACAGACATTTTGCCTTTGTAGTGCAAGAGATTAATGATTTCGACCCGAATACCACAAGAAAGACCTGCAAAGCAACCGGCACAACCTGGTTTTATTTTCATAATTAATAAATCTTTAACATATAGACGTTAATCTATATGACTGGCCTTGTCAAGATTTAATCATGAAGCTAAGACGAAAAATAAATCTTTTTTATTTATTGGAGATGGCACCAACCGGACAGGAGTCGATTGCATTTTTAATATCTGCCTCACTGTCCCCTTTTTCATTGATGACTTCCGACTTGCCGTCTTTGCCCATTTGAAAGGTTTTGGGACAAAGAACTACGCATGTTCCGCAACCGATACATTTGTTTTTATCAACTCTTAATTTCTTATCCATTTTCTTTATCTTTTTAAAAATTTATATGATATGATTTTGCCATGAATCAAGTTCCCTTTGTTTCCGTTGTCATCCCTTCATGGCGGGACGAGAAAACCTTATTCACCTGTCTGACTTCCCTTTTAAAACAAAACTACAATCCCAAACGTTTCGAGATTATTATTATCACCCAAAAAAGAAAAAAAGTAAATTCCAAAAAAGTCAGGCAAATTATCCTTAAAAAGAAAATCAATCATGCCCAGGCCAGAAATTTGGGTGTCGCCAAAGCCAAGGGAGAAATTATTGCTTTCTGCGATGACGATTGCGTCTTACCCCCCAACTGGCTAAGGCTCGGAGTTACCAGTTTCAAAGATCTTAAGGTCGGTTTGGTTGGCGGACCGGCCATTTCACCCAAAACCGATAATTGGCGGGTCCGTTTCGGCGGTTTGGTTTCGGTTTCTTTTTTTACGGTCGGCTTTGCCGCCCCCAGACATTTCCCTCTTTTGAAGAAGGGTGAGGTGTACGGTTTGGGTTTGGTTTTGGCCAATAATTTCATCAGAAAAAACGTTTTTAATGAAGTTCACGGTTTTGACCGGATCCAGGTTCCCTGTGAAGAAAACTATCTTTATTACAAAATCCGCGCGGCCGGTTATAAACTCCTCTATTTACCGAAGCTTAAGTGCATTCATCCGGCCAAACCCTTGTTTTTACCCTGGCTTGTCAAAGTCTTTTTCTATTCCCAGGGCCGGGGCTTAATGCTGGCCCGTTTTTTCAAAACGGTTCATATCCAGTATCTTATCCCCACCTTATTTATTTTCAGCTTTTTAGCTCTCATCGTTCTGTCTTTAATTTCGGTTAAGTTTTTAATCTTTCTCAAAGTCTTTCTTTTAATATATCTCCTGGCTAACCTTGCTAATGCCGCCTGGCTTTACTGGAAGTTTGAGAAAAGTCCGTGGCTTTTTCTCATTGCCCCAATAGCTTCGATTCTGGTTCATTTCGTCTATGGTACGGGCGTGGTCGTTGGCTTCTTGAAATTCCGCTTTCACTTAATCAAAATGGGTATTCCCATGCCTTCCAAAACCTAAATATGAAAGTTTTATTCTTAAATCCACCATCCTTTGACCGTTTTGACTCGGCCGGAGCCCGTTTTGCCGCAACGAGAGTTACCCGCTCCCTTTGGTATCCGGCCTGGTTGGCTCAGGCGGCAGCTTTGGTACCCGAATCAAGACTGATTGATTGTCCGGCCGACGGTCTGACCCTCACCAAACTCCTACCTAAAATCAAAAACTTTGATTTGGTTGTCTTTTATACCTCCACCCCCTCTTTCGGCAATGACGTCAAAGTGGCCGAAAGACTGAAAAGGAAATATCCGAAAATCATAATTATTTTTTGCGGTCCTCATGTTTCGGTTTTAACCAAGAAAAGCCTGCTTGCTTCAAAGGCAATTAACGCTATCGCCAGACGGGAATTTGAAGAAACCATTTTGGAAGTATTTCAAGGTAAACCGTGGTCTAAAATCAAGGGTTTGACCTTTAAGAAAGGCAATAAAATCATCAACAATTCCGACCGGCCGCTTTTAACCAACCTGGATAAAATACCGCCCGTTTCGCCCATTTTTAAAAGGGACTTAAAGATCAGAAATTACAATTTACCTTTCTGTCTTCATCCTTATGTATCCATCTATGCCGGGAGGGGTTGCCCCAACCGCTGCACTTTTTGTCTCTGGCCCCAGACTTTTACCGGCCGGGTGTATCGCAAAAGAAACGTTGATAACGCCATAGCGGAGGTTAAATGGATTAAAAACAATATGCCGGAGGTTAAGGAAATCTTCTTTGATGATGATACCTTCACCGTCAATCACGCCTGGGTCAGGGATTTTTGTCAAAAAATTAAGCCTTTAAAGGTTATTTGGTCAATTAACGCCCGGGCTGATGTTCCACAAGCTCTTTTAAATACGATGAAGGCAGCCGGTTGCCGCTTTTTGATCGTCGGTTTTGAATCGGGCGATGAGGAAATCTTAAAAAATATCAAAAAGGGTGAAACGATTAAACAAATGAAAGACTTCGGGAAAAGAGCCAAAAAAGCCGGTCTTTTTGTCCACGGCACTTTTGTTTTGGGATTACCCTTTGAAACCAAAGAAACAATTAAAAAAACCCTGCAACTGGCCAAGGACCTGGACTGCGAAACTTTACAGGTCTCCATTGCCACGCCCTTCCCCGGAACGGAATTGTATGACACCCTAACCAAACTCGGGTATCTTAAAAAGGCTAAGTTGGTTGACGCGGCCGGTTACCAAAGCCCCTCGATTGATTATCCGACCATAACCGGGAAGGAAATTGAAACGGAAGCCAAAAGATTTTTAATTAAGTTTTATCTCCGTCCCAAATACATTGTTAAAAACTTAAAACTGGCACTTAGTTCATACCCCGAAGCTCAAAGAATTACCCGTTCGGCTTTTGAATTCTTTAAATACCTGTTTAGGGAAGATTAATGAAAATTATCAAAAACCTACTTTTGCCCTCCGGACCTTTATTTTTGGTCCATTTTGTCACCAACGACTGCAATGCCCACTGCCAACACTGTTTTATTTATTCCTTAAAAGATGTTCCGAAAAAATATACGGGTAAAACCTTGAGTCTTGAGGAAATCAAAAAAACGGCCAAAAGTTTAAAAAACAGCCTGGTCAATGTCAGCTTAACCGGCGGAGAGCCTTTCCTAAACCCGGACTTACCCAAAATCGTTAATCTTTATTGTCGGGAAGCCAAAGTAACAGCTATCAACATCACCACCAACGCTTCCCTTTCGGAGGTAATCTTTAGGAGTGTTAATCAAATGTTAAAGGATAACCCAAACTTGAGATTAACCATTACGATGTCGGTTGACGAGATTGGCGTTAAACACGATGCCAACCGGAATTTTCCGGGACTTTTTGCCAAAATGGTTAAAACCTACACCCTTTTAAGAAGTATTAAGTCAACCCGTTTAACTTTAGGCTTTAATTTAACGGTTACACCTAAAAACGAAGCCAACCTAAAAAAGATCTATCAATACCTTACCCAAACCCTCAAAGCAGACAACGTCAGCTCAACCGCTCTTCGTTTCGGACCCCGTTTAGAGGGAGCTACTTTTGATCCGAAGGAGTATAAAAAACTCAACCGAATGATTGAGGCGGATTTGTTGGGAAAGAAACTTTCTGGTCAAAAAGGTTTTATCGGATCCGATATATATAACGCCAAAACCATGTTAATGCATTATTTTGTTGAAAAAACCCTGCAGGAAAAACGTTGTCAAACCCGCTGCCAGGCCGGACGGATGGGGGCGATTTTAAATGCCAACGGTGATGTTTATCCCTGTGAACTCCTGGAGCAAAAAATCGGCAACCTCAAGGATTTTAATTATGATTTTCCAGCTCTCTGGCGATCAATGGAGGCCAAAAACCTGCGCAAGTACATTAAAAACACCAAATGTTTTTGTACTTATGAGTGTTTTTTGGGTTTGGATTTTCTGGCAAACCCCAAATACTACCCCCAACTTTTGAATAACTACCTGAAAATAAAAACAAAACGTTCTTAAATCATGATTAAAGCTACTTTAATAATCCCCTGCTTTAACGAAGCGGCCGTTATCGAAAGAAAGATAAAAGATGCCTTAAAATCCTCCATCAGCTTAAAAGAAATCATCGTTGTTGACGATCACTCCAACGATCAAACGGCTACCATTGTTAAAAGAATAGCCAAAAAAGAAAAACTGGTTAAGTATCTAAAGAATAATCAGACAAAAGGAAAGGCTTCCTCGGTTAGGTTGGCCATTAATAAAGCCAAAACGGATTTCGTCTGTCTTACCGACGCTGATGTTTTAATGCAAAAAGGCGCCATCGCTAAAATGGCTGCTCTTTTAAGCAATAAAAAGGTCGGTCTGGTTTCGGCCGATCTTAATACTCCGGGGTATCGCGGCGTGATTGATAAACTGTTTCATTTCTTCCGGAAAACGGCTTCGGAAATCGATTCCACACCCATGGTCCATGGACAGTTAATCATGTTTAAAAAGTCGCTTGGAGTTTTTCCTAAGTCAAAAGTTCAGGCTGATGATATCGATTTGGCTATCCGGATCAGGTTAAAAGGTTTTAAAACGGTAATTGCTCCCGACAGTTTCTTTTTTCAGGAACAATCAGACAAAAACGATTTTGCCAAAAGGTTAAGACGGGATCAGGGCACGATTAAGGCTTTCTGGAACTACCGAAGACTCTTGTTTAGTAGCCGTCTTGGATTATTTGGTTTGGTTTGCTTCCCCTTCTTTTTTGGTTTGTACATAATTCAACCGTTTATAACTACCTACCTTCTTCTTTCTCCCCTTTTCTGTTTGCCTTTTATGCTGAAGTTTGTTTATTTCTACCTATTCTTGGCCATTCCCTTTTTGAGAAACCTCCTTTATTTTGAAGTTTGTCTTCTTTTGGCTTTAATAAAAGTTTTTTTCTTCAAAGAAGAGCTCACCGACAACTGGTTAACCGAAAGGAAGTAGCTTATTTTTCGGCCTGATAGCAGGAAGTATTACCCCAAAAGGTCGTTTGTCTTAGTTTCTTAAACCCACAATCTTTGAGAAAAAGCGGTATCTTACCTTGGTAGTTATCGTAAACATAGGAAAAAAGTGTTTGTAGACGCATTAAACTTTTTAACCACCAACTTTTCGGACGGGAGAATTCAATTAAGAGAAGCTGTCCGTGGGGTTTTAAAACCCGATACATCTCCTCGATGGCTTTAATTTTGGATTCCCTTGTCAGGTGGTGAAGGGTTAAATTCGACCAAACGGCATCAAAGGAATTGGCGGCAAAAGGTAATTCTTGGGCATATGCACATTTAAGGTTTATGTCTAAATTATGTTTTTTGATTTTTTTCTTCGCTAAAGCAATTATCTTGGGATCGGCATCGATACCGAAAAGTTTCATCTTGGAAAACTTTTTTGACAGAAGAATTAAATCCGGTCCGGTTCCCGAACCAACATCCAAGAGCTTCCAGCCGTCTTTGAGTTTAAAAAACCGCAAGGCTCTGGCCTGCAATTTTTTTCTTAAACCGATATCGCCGAAAAGATCATAAAAAGGAGTCAGGAAGTCAAAAATGAGGGC
>DIAR01000026.1:9696-22535 GCA_002415845.1 Candidatus Woesebacteria bacterium UBA5073 | reverse complement strand
CCGAAAAGAGCCAGAAGAAGCGGTATGCCTTTGGGTAGAGCGGGAATTTCACCGAAGTAAGCCATGATGTTGGGTGTAGCGTAAATCCAAAAGATCAAGGCAAAAAGCCAACCAACCATAACCCCAATCAAAGAGTACATTAAAGATTCCAGAAAAATCGGGGATCTGATGAAAGCCGGTGTTGCCCCGATAAGATCTAAGATTTCCACTTCCCCTTTTCTTGAGTTAATGCGCATGCTGATAATAACCAGCAAAACCAAAAAAGATGTACCAGCCAAAAGGCCAACAAAAACCCCTCCTCCGACTCTTATATAGAAGGTAGCTTTCCTAAGTCTTGAAACAACATCCTCCAGGGTTTTTTCTCCACCCAAGGAGGCGGTAAAGCCAACCTGGTCAACAATGGCTTCCTTTTTAACTTCGTTAATCACGTCTTGAGCAAAAGTAAGATTAACAACCGAAAATTCAATTGAGGCCGGAAAAATATCAGGGCTTACCAATTCAGATAAGAGCGGATTATCAGCCGTTGCCTTCTTATATATAGATAGTGCCTCTTCTTTGGAAACATACTTGGTTTCTTTTACCCTGACATCGTTTGACAGTTTGTTTTGCAAAGCCGAAACCTGATTAGGCGTAATTTCTGACTTTAAAAAGGCAATAATCTGCGGCCTGGTTTCAAAATATTTCAGGATATTGCTTGAGGAGTAAATCAAAACGGACATCATGGTGGCCACAAAGAAAGTTAAGGATAGAACAACAATGGCCGAAAGAGCCTGAAAGGGTGATCTTTTAATGTAATCAACGGCTGTTTTAAAAGAAATGTTCATAAACCTATTTTAGACCTCTTCCACCTTTATTTTCATCTTTTTGTCTTCATGTTCCTTTTCGTGCACCTCTTCCTTCTTTTCTTCCGCTTTTTCTCCACGTTCTTCTTTTTTCGGTTCTTCGTGTTTCTCCTCTTTTCCTTCATGGTGTTCTTTAGTAACCGTACTACCTTTTAATCTGCCTTCTTTCAGCTCAATTGTCCTCTTTTTATACTTCTCTACAAGCATCTGATTATGAGTGGCCATAATTATCGTCTTACCTTCTTTATTTATCTTTTCAAATAAATCCATAATCCCGATGGAAGTCTCCCAATCCAAATTCCCGGTCGGCTCATCGGCTAAAACCAATTTCGGATTAACTACCAAAGCACGGGCCAGAGAAACTCGTTGTAATTCTCCACCTGATAATTGTGAAGGGAAAAATTCCGACCTTTTTGAAAGACCAACCAGCCTTAGAATATCATTTACCCGCTCATTCCACTTTTCCTGCGGTACTCCGGTTACGGCTAAACCGACCTCCACATTCTCCCTAACCGTTCGCTCTGTTAAAACCTTCAGGTCCTGAAAAACCACTCCGATTTTTTGCCTTAAAAGAGGAATATCATTTTTATGCAGGTTAACCACATCAATACCGTCAAAAATAATCTGGCCTTTATCGGGATTAAATTCTTTTAAGATGAGTTTCAGAAGAGTGGATTTCCCGGCTGCTGACAAACCAATAATGAAAACAAATTCACCTTTTTTAATTTCAAAGGAAATATCCTCTAAAGCCTTGACCGAACCGAAAGATTTGGAGACGTTTTTGAAAATTACCATACACATAAGGTTATCAGATGAAAAACGATTTGGCTAGGTTTTTGGGATATTAAAAAAAATTAGCCGATTTGAAGTCTGCCCATGATAATATCGGCATCAATTTCTCCACGGCAGTTGGGACAAAATAAATCCTCAATGTACTGTTCGGTCGTTATTTGATGGCCGCTATCTTTTATTTCCTGAACCCGAAAATTAATCTGGGAAGCCAAGATGTCGCCAATTGTTTTATATTCGTAAGTCTCTTCAGCCACAATAGATGCCCATTCTAATATATTTTCCGCTAATTTTCTCGATTCCAAGTGATTTTCCCTCTGAAATTGAATAGCTCTTCTCTCAAAAATATCAATGGTCGCTACTTCCTGTAAAAGTCTTTCCGTCATAAATCTAAAAATCGGACCATAAAAATATTATGTCAAAACAATTTAAATAAAAAGTGGCAAAAAGAAGAAAATGAAGCTTACTCTATGACTTTAACTTTCCCGACATCCATGAGCCATCCGGCTTTTCTGGCCGTAATGGTCTGACCCCAAACCTGAACTTTCTTGCCGACAAAATCAGCCAGATTAATAACGGTTGAGGTTAAATAAACATTTTGTGAAGCGCCTCCGGTTCTGACCAAATGATGCGTGCCTTCTCCGCTGACACCACCGTCTTCCAAGGTTCCTTCAGCCGTATCTTTAAAGGTTGCCTCATCAGCCAAGCCTGCCTCTTTTTCGGTTACCTTGGCTCCGGGAACACCATCTGAAGCAACACCCAAAAGTTTTCCGGCTTTATTACCCGACAAAAGAAAGCCCGTTCCTGCTCCAACAATCAATATTCCGGCAACAATCAAAATAGGGAGAAGAAGCTTTTTCTTGGGAAGTTTGGCAACTACTTTTTCAGCAACAGCACTAACTTGTTCAACCGGGGTTTGTTTAACTGTATTTTGCTCTTCCATTGGTTTGACTATAACACCAAAAATTTCCTGAGGCAAGTCTTTTCTATTTTTCTTTCAACATCTTTAATTCACTCTCAATAAACAAATCCAAATCCCCATCCAGCACAGCCTCGGTATTGCCCGTTTCGACTTCAGTCCGCAAATCCTTAATCATCTTATAAGGGTGTAGGACATATGATCTAATTTGCATTCCCCAGGAAGCCGGCCGGTATTCACCTTTAATTTCTTTTTTGGTATCTTTAGCCTTTTGCTTTTCCAACAGCCAGAGTTTGGATCTTAAAAGATTCATAGCGTTTTTGCGGTTTTGTTCCTGAAATCTTTCGGCCTGGGCCGTAACCACAATGCCGGTTGGTTTATGGGTTAACCGCACGGCCGTTGAAACTTTTTGCACATTTTGGCCGCCTTGTGAGGAGGAATGAAAAAACTGAACTTCAATATCTTCCGGTTTAATGACAATATCGGGAAGGTCAACATCGGCAAATTCAGGCAAGACCTCAACCAAAGAAAAAGAAGTCTGTCTTAGTTTATCGGCATTAAAAGGCGATTGCCTGACCAGTCGGTGTGTACCGGCTTCGTTTTTAAGATAACCATAGGCATATGATCCGGTAACATTAATTGTTACACTTTTTATACCCGCTTCCTCGCCCGGTGTGGAATCAATCACCTGAGTTTGCCAACCTCGTCTTTCACAAAAGCGCAGATACATCCGAAGAAGCATGCTGGTCCAATCCATCGCCTCCGTTCCACCCTGCCCGGCATGAATGGAAACAATCGCATTTTTAATGTCGTATTCTCCGGAAAGAAAAGAAGCTAAGGTAAACTTCTCAACCAGTTTTTCCAACCTAATTACTTCCTTCTTCAAATCCTCATCAAGGAGGTTAGCCTGAAGAAATTCTTTTAAGGATAATATGTCCTTCTCAGCCGTTTCAAGATCAGCTAATTCTTTTTTTAAATCACCCAACTCCTGCATAATGGCTTTGGCTTTGTTGGGATCCTGCCATAAATCGGGATTTAAGGCTTCGCTTTCCAAAAAGTTAAGTCTGATTTTCTTTTCAGCCGGATTTAAGGAAGCCTTAAGTTCCGAAAAGGTCGATAAAAGGGCCTCAATTCGTTGTTTTAAATCTTGCATGGGCAAAGTATAACACGCCTGATTACGGCTTGCAGATGATGGATTTCAGCCGACTGACTTCCTGAGGATTAAGTTTCTGAATACTGCGGATGATTTCATTAGTCGAGCCATCAGTTGCATACAATCCGGGAATTTCAACCTGTGTCCCCAAAACCGAAGACAATTTGGCCCTGCCCAAATCCAAAATTGTCAATAAAGGTTTGGGAGCGCTTTTCCAACCTAAGATTTCGGTTACGGCCGTTCTTCCACTTATCACTAAAAAGCCTTCAAAAATAAGAGCCAAGAGAAAGCCAAAGAAGATACCAAATAAAGCACCCTTAACCGACCAGGATAATAAATGCCTTCTGAACTGAGCCAAGGTTAAAACAAGAAGAAAAAGAAGAGCCACGATGGCTCCAGCCACCAAATATGAGGGAGAAAAAGTAAATTTACCGAAATGTAAATCAACTGTTTTAGAGAGAAGTTCGGCAGTATTCATGACACTTTAATGATATCACAAGACTTAACTATTTAGCTTCAAAGTTCTTCTTCCAAGATAAGGGGGTAAATATCCAAAGCAACTTCTTCATAGGGATGAACTTTCTTAATAGCCTTAATTACTTCCGTAGCTTTACTTCTCTCGCAGACACACTCAATTCTTTCTTCCTCAACTTCTTCCAGCTTCCCCACTTGACCGATAAAAGGCTTTGATCCTTCTAAAGGTTTATACCTGCCAATACCATTGGCCGAATAAGTGCAGTGGCTGTAATTCCCAATCTTTCCCGCACCAGCATCGCCCATCACTTGCTTTATTATGTCGACATGGCTTTTGGGAACAAAAACAACAATTTTAACTTGATTCTTTAACATTTTTTAAAAGTGGCTTATTCTACCACTTCCTCTTCGTAGATGGCATTATCCTGAACTTGAGTATTGGTCGTGGACGTTCCGGCAAAAGTAAAAGAAGAAACAACCAAATTCTGAACGTCTTCCCAATATGAACCAGTCGGTCCTTCAATTAAATATAAAACACCTTTATCAATTGAAACGGTCAGAAACTTTTCGGCAATCGTATATTGTTTAGCGGCTATTCCACCTAAAGTCGTTGCTCCCGCAACCTGAGCCAATTTATATTCGGGTGTGTTTTTAATGAAGTTATCAACGGTTGTCTCTTTCGTATCCTTAGCACTAATTGTTAATTTTTCACTGCTTTTGGTTAAGGATAGTTGTGTGTAATAAACCTCATCATCAGGTGTTATATCTTCAACTTCAATCGCTTTCGGATATTTAAAAGAAAAACCGGATGAGTCCTCATAAGTTAAATCACCTGTAATTTTTTCTTTAATTGTCTCCGCAAGACTATTGGTTTCTTCCGTACCAACCGTTTTATCTTTCTTTAGAAAAAGAAAATAGCCGCAAAGGCTGCCAATAATCAAAACGGAAAGAATAATCGCTAAAATAATAATTGTCTTCTTTGACATTGCCTTTAATTTAAATATATCATGAATTAAGGTAATGAAAAAACTGCTCTTCATAATTGTTTTTGTCAGTCTCTTTTTTATCAATGATATTGTCTTTGCCAAAAGAACTCTTCCCCAAGCAAGACCCGTAACCGGAACAAAAGCAGTCACTTCCAATAGCCGTGGTATTACGGCTTTAGTTAAATTTAGAGCCGATAGAAGAGCGATTGTGGTTACCTTTTCCAATTTAGCCGTCGCTTCAAAAGTTGATTACATGCTAAGTTATAGTACAAGAGGAACAACTCAAGGAGCTTCAGGATCCATTAATCTGGCCCAGGGAGACACAATCAGGGAACTTCTTTTTGGCACCTGTTCTCATGGCGTTTGCCGCTACGATACGGGTATCACCAATGCCAAATTAACAGTCACAACCACTCTTGCCACAGGTCGAAAAGTCATTAAAACCTTCAGATTAAAAGTCTAAGTGATAATTTAGGGGGTAGCCGTTGGGGTAACACTAGGAGAAGCTGATGGACTGGCACTGGCTTTTGGTGTTGCAGAAGCACTGGCTTTTGGTGTTGCGGTTGCTGCCGGCTTAGAGGTTGCATTCTTCTTCAAACCGGTAAGAACAACCACGTTGGTTTTAGCCGTGGTTGAGGTTTTAGTCTCAACGCTTTTATAAACTTCCTCTAATTTCTTGGTAATCTCGGAAACCACCTGAGCACTTAAGGTGCTTGAGAAGGTAACGATGGTTGTGGTGTTATCTTCCGTGGTGGCGTTAGCAACTTTAATGTCACTGTAACCAAGTGTCTTTAAAACACCCTGCAAGTAAGCGGCTTCACCGGTTATCCCGGTTCCATTTTGAACTTCGATTGAAATCTTAGCTTTTTCTGCAGGAGATAAAGTGGCGGTTGGTGTTGCTGTTACTTGTATAGTTGGTTCTTCTGTTGGGAAAACGGTTTCTTCCGTCGTTCCTTTATTTCTTCCAAAAATAAAGATGGCGGCTCCACCAACAATCAATAATGCTAAAACGATAAAGATCCATTTGCTTGATTTTCCTTTAGCTTTTGGTTGCGAAACAGGAAATCCAACTTCCGGAGTTTTTTCAACTGGGGTTTCTTCAACTACTGGTTGTGTGTTTTCTTGATTTTCTTCCACTGTGCCGCGAGTATAAAGGATGTTTTTTGCTTTGTCAATAATTTTCCCGAAGTTTTTCCATAAGCAAAGAATAAAAACGCAAATTATGAATCGTTGCGAGTCTTAAAGCCGTGATTTCATCCATTCGGGATAAGTGGGCCAAATATCCTTTTGAATAATTTTTACAAAGTAAACAATCGCAGGCCTTGCTAACAGGCGTTTTATCCAAAACATATTTTTGTTTGTTGGGTGTATAGAAAGAATAAAAGTTTTTGTCTTTCAAATTAATTTTTCCAATCGAGGCGGCGTTAAAAACATAGAGTCTTTTGTGTCTGGCGTCCCTGGTTGGAAGAACACAATCAAAAATGGAATAGCCCATCCCCACCAACTTAACAATCTCATCGGGCTTGCCCACTCCCAAACCATATAAGAAGTAGTTTTTGGGCGTATATTTGGCAATTGTTTCGGCCGACTTGTAATCAAAGCCGCCACCGTTTTTAATCGGCCAACCGCCATAACCCAAGCCGTCAAAACCAATCTCCACTAATCTTTTAGTGCATTCCTTTCTTAAATCCTGAAACTCTCCACCCTGAACAACGCCCAAAAGATAAGGTTTCCTTCCCTTGGTTAATTTATTTTTTTGACAAAGCTTTTCAAATTCGGCTTTTGATCTTTTGGCCCAATCGATTGTTCTTTCCACTGAAACTTTCGCTTCTTTGTAATTAGCTTTCGGATCGGTAAAATCATCCAAGACCACCAACATATCGGAAGAAAGCGACATTTGAAAACGGATTGATTTTTCCGGAGTTAATAATATTTTTTTCTGGCCTTCCGGTTTAAAAGTAACGCCTTCATCGGTTACTTTTCCCAAACCTTCTTTTCTTTTGATTAAAGACATAACCTGAAAACCGCCGGAGTCGGAAATGATGCCTCCGTGATAATTCATAAAATTACCGACGCCATTAAATTTATCAAAAACATCACTCCCCAATTCACGAAAGAGGTGGTAGGTGTTAACCAAAATCCCCGGAGTTTTGGTGCTTACCAAATCCTGCGAATCAATCGTTTTAACCACGGCTCTGGTCGCGTCGGGAAAAAAGAAAGGTAAAGGCAGCTCTCCGCCTTGATACTTAAAAGAAGTTGGCTTATCCATAAACGAAGACTATTTAATAACTTTCATTGCCTTACCGATTTTGCCAAAAGCGGCCAAGGCTTTATCCAAATCGTCTTTGGAATGGGAGGCCGAAGGCATCACTCTGATTCTGGCCATATCTTTGGCCACCGTCGGATAAACAATCGCTGTTGCCAAAACACCCTCTTCAAAAAGGGCTTGACTGAATTCGCGTGTTAAATTGGCGTCTTTAAGCATAACCGGCGTAATCGGTGTTTCACTCTTACCGATATCAAAACCCAACTCCTTCATTCCCTCTTTGAAATATTTAGTATTGGCCCACAGTTTTTTAACCAGATCATCAGACTCGCCCAAAACCTTAACGGCTTCAATACAGGCCGCGGTATCAACCAATGACATGGAAGTTGAAAAAAGAAACGGTCTAGCCTTTTGTTTTAAGATATCAACCACCTTCTGGCTTCCGGTAATAAAACCACCAACTACACCAAAAGCTTTGCTTAGGGTTCCTAATTCAACATCAACCCGTCCGTGTAAATGAAAATGATCAACAATTCCCCGACCGTTGGAGCCCAAAACTCCTTCTCCATGAGAATCATCAACCATCGTCATCAAACCATATTTTTCGGCAACTTCAACGATCTTTGGCAAGGGAGCAATATCCCCATCCATACTGAAAACGCCATCGGTAATAATCAAACCTCTTCTAAATTTGGAGTTATCCTTAATTTGTTTTTCCAAATCCACCACATCGTTATGTTTATATCTAACAATCAGAGCTTTGGTCAAACGGCAGCCGTCGATAATACTGGCGTGATTTAATTCGTCGGAAAAGATAATATCACCTTCACCAACCAAAACGGGAATGGTGGCAATATTGGCACAATAACCGCTTTGAAAAAGAATAGCCGCTTCGGCTTTTTTAAATTCGGCCAGTTTTTTCTCCAATTCTTCATGAATAATGTTGTTGCCGGAAATGGTTCTCACGGCTCCCGCCCCAACACCATATTTATCAACGGCTTCTTTAGCTGCTTTTTTTATGCGGGGATGGTCGGCAAAACCAAGATAGTTATTGGAGCAGAAATTTAAAACTTCTTTTCCGTTAACTATAAAGTGGGCGTCATTGGCACTGCCAACGGTTTTTAAGGTTTTATAAAAGCCCTGTTCTTTAAGAAGATTTATTTCTTCATCAATCCAATCCAGTTTTCCGGATGCCATATAGGTTAAAGGATACCACGATTAGCCTTGAAAATAAAATTCAAATCGTTTCAGGAAGATTAAAGACCCCGTAGAATCATCGCCTCAATAATTCTTTTAAGAGCCAGCAAGTTGGCCGCTACATGATAATCAACTTTTTTAACCTTGGCGTATTCATGAATTTCCCGAAAGGCTTTTTTCATTATTTTTGACAGTTCTTCATTCACTTTTTCTTCGGTCCATGAATATCCTTGAAGATTTTGAACCCACTCAAAATAAGAAACGGTAACACCTCCGGCATTACAGAGGATATCCGGTAAAACAACAATTGCTTTCTCTTTAAGAGTCTTATAGGCTTCGGTTGTAACCGGACCGTTGGCCATTTCCAAAATCGTTTTGGCTTTAACTAAAAAGACATTCTTTTCGGTAATGACGGCCTCCAATGCCGCCGGCACTAAAACATCAACCGGCAAAGTCAGAAGTTCATCATTAGAAAGAAACTTAAATTTTAAAGCTTTGGCTACTTTGGAAAAATCACCGTGTTTTTCTTTCAAGGTCAAAAGCTTCGGAATATCTAAACCTTTTTCGGAATAAATAGCACCTACCGAATCGGAAGCGGAAACTATCTTAAAACCCAATTTTGAAGCGTGATATGAAAACCAGTAACCGACATTACCAAAACCCTGAACAGCCAAAGTGGTTACCTTCGGTTTTAATTTCTTTTCCTTGGCATATTCTTCCAAAATAATTGCACCAGCCTTCCCTGTTGCTTCGGTTCGTCCTAAGGATCCACCCAAAGCAATTGGTTTCCCGGTAAAGGTTCCTGGTGCATGAATCCCAACTTCTTTTTCGTAAGCTTCAAGCATATAGGCCATAACTTTTTCATCGGTATTCACGTCAGGTGCCGGAACATCAACCCAAGGCCCGATATATGGAGCAAGAGCTTTGGCATAGGCTTTGGAAAGTCTTTCGATTTCCAAAGCCGATAATTCTTTTGGATTGATTTTAATTCCGCCCTTGGCACCGCCATAGGGAATACCGACTACGGCACACTTAAGACTCATGAGGATTGATAAGGCTTTAACTTCATCCTCCGAAACATTGGGATGAAACCTAATCCCTCCCTTAAAAGGACCCCTGGCATCGTTATGTTGTGATCGAAAAGCCTGAAAGGTTTTTTTCTTTCCGTTATCCAACTTTATGGTCAGATTTTTCTTTATTAATCTTTTGGGGTTCAGAAGTTCTGAAGAAAATTTTTTGAACAAGACCTTATCGGGATAATCACCCTCAATTAATGAAAGATCTTCTTTAATTTGTTTTTGGACATTAATGAAAAAGTTAACCATAACGATACAAGATATACTAAACAAGATGCTATCTCAAGAGAGAAACAACCGTTTATGTGGGATTTATTTTGTTATTTTACCCAAACGAATTTATCAGTGAAGGTGAAAGGCAACTCCAACACCTTTTTGTCACTAATTGAAAATATTTTTAACTTTTTATCAAAATTGCCGGGAACATATTCCGGATAAAATTGTTCAATTACGTATTTTCCGTCGGGCGAAAACCTAAGTTGAAGCTCCATGTACTTTGTGCTCTCTTTAGGCAACTGTACAATAGCAATTTCCTTGTAGTTTGCCGCATCAATTCCGCCAATCGTTTCGGAATAATTCCATTCATCAAGAACAACAACAAAGGTATCGGGTACCCCCTCTTTATCATACATATAGCCAATAGGTACAATTTTTTTCTTTAAGGCCAAGACCTGGCGCGTCTCACGGTTATAATCTATCAACTCGTAAGAGTATTCGTTATTTGGATTCAGTTTCTTAAACGTTGTTTCACCTGCTACCAAAAAGATTTCCCCCTTAATCGGTAAGTTTACATTTCCTTTATTACTCTCTGTATTAAGAATAAATTCTCCTGATTGGAAACCAGGTATTACTTTTGATACTTTTGTAAAATCACGTGCCACAACCGGAAACCGATAAAAAGGTATTGTATATTCATAGCAACGATCGTCGTTATCTTTAACCGGAAATGTTTTATTTATATCAGAAACAACTAAATTTGGCCTATTTGTTTCATAAAATGAAGACTTAGAGGAAGTAATTTTGCTGTCAACAAACCACATAACACAAGATGATCCAGAAACTCCAACGGCATTGTTCCCCAGTCCTGGTTCTTTTGCTAAAGACCTATATTGATTGGTATCTACTTCATAAATTGTCAGATTGTTATCGTTAAAGAAAACATGGTTACTGTCACTAAGCCAATATATCCCATTCCGAATGCTATATATTTCATCATTTGTAAAATGTTTTATTGCCCCACTTTTTTCACTCTGAAAATCAACAATAAAAATCCCATAAATATTTCTATAGGGATCAATATCGACATTAAGAATCGCTTTATTTTCATCCGGCGAAGGAAAAATACCGTTAATAAGCCCCCCAGAAACATCGATGCCTAAGGGTAGGGCAACATCGCTACCTGTTTGGATATTAATTTTATGTAGCTCTGTTCCAATTACGGCAAAACAGTTGTTTTCGGAAAAATAACAGTTTAAAAATTCTGTAGATGCCTCATACAACGTTTTATCTTCAGAAGTGTTCAGATTATATTCATTTAATTTATTCTTAATAACATATACTATATTTCCATTTAGGTTACGTTTATCAATTGCATCGGCTAAAATCGCTGCATTCTTTTTTGTTATTCCCGTCGCCACCTCTTTATTCCCAAAATTAAAGAGGGATGGAAATTTAATCCAAACAAAGGCACCGACGACAAGAATGGCTGCCAACAAAACAAACCAAACACCAATTTTTTGTCTCTTTGATAAAGTCATTATTATAATTATTATCCTTTCAAAATCTAATGTAAACCTCATCCGTTATTGCATTTGAGGATAATGACATTTCTTCCATTTCTTTCCGCTTCCACACCAACAGGGGTCGTTTCTGCCCATTTTTTTCTCCGTTTTTCCCTCAAAAGCCGGCTTACCGCTTTCAACTGCAGCGTCTGCTTCTCCCTTTAAGCCGGTTTGATCGCCTTTATCGACATTCATTCTGGCCCGACTCAAAGGAATTTCCGATTGTGGTTGGGCAACACCTATTCTGAATAGTCGGCCCGAAAGCTCGACGTTAATTCTTTCAATCAAGTTTTCAAAAAGTTGAAAGGCTTCGTTTTTAAATTCAATCAAAGGATCCCTTTGACCGTAAGCTCTTAGGGTAATTGCTTCCCTTAAATCATCAATGTGATCAATATGGTCAATCCAATGATGATCAATTGACCCAAGGTAAGCATACTTTTCAATCTGGCGCATGGTTTCTTTTCCAACCTGACCTTCTCTGGTTTTATGGATATCGGCAATTACTTTTTTCAAAAGCTCTTTAACCTCTTCTTTGTTGTTTCTTTTCTCGACTTCGCCTTCGATTCTTTCCCTTGAAGCATCGTCAAAAGGAACAATGTCCAGGAAAGAGATAATCATTTTTTCGACATTGGGTTTGGCCTCAAATTCCGGCCAGGAGGCTTCAACAATTTTCTCTGCCCGTTCGTTCAACTTCTCCAGGACTTCATCCTTAACATCCTGAGCATCCAGAACTCTTCTTCTTAGTTTATAAACGATTTCCCTTTGCTGGTTGGCCACATCGTCAAACTCAACCAATCTTTTACGCATATCAAAATGGAAACCTTCGACTTTAACCTGGGATTGCTCGATGGCTCTTGAAACCAGTGCATTTTCAATCGGTTGGTCTTCCGGCAGTTTTAATTTATCCATCAGCCCCGAGATTTGTTCCCCACCGAAAATACGCATTAAATCATCCTCTAGGGAAAGAAAAAACCTAGAAGACCCGGGATCACCCTGCCTGCCTGATCTGCCTCTTAACTGATTATCAACACGCCTGGCTTCATGTCTTTCCGTTCCCAGGACATGTAGGCCTCCGGCCTTAAGAACCTTTTCATGATGCTCCCGCCAAACGGCCATTTCTTTTGATTCCTGCCACTCCTCATTAGTTTTTCCTTCCGGCTTCTCCGGCATGGCACCTCCGAGAACAATGTCGACACCTCTCCCTGCCATATTGGTGGCAACGGTTACACCACCCAACTTTCCGGCTTGGGCAATAATTAAAGCCTCTTTTTCGTGGTTCTTGGCATTTAAAACGTTATGGGGAATTTTCTTTCTTTTTAAATACTCTGAAATGATTTCGTTTTTCTCAATTGAAGT
>DIAR01000026.1:9149-9349 GCA_002415845.1 Candidatus Woesebacteria bacterium UBA5073 | reverse complement strand
TTAAAAATCATATCGCCGGTGTCTTTTCTGATCATCGGCTTATTGGTCGGGACAACCACCACTTCCAGTTTATAAATCTTTTTGAATTCTTCAGCTTCGGTTGCAGCCGTTCCGGTCATACCGGAAAGAAATTCATACATCCTAAAGTAATTCTGGAAGGAAATGGTGGCCAGGGTTTTTGATTCCTGCTGAATGGGAAC
>DIAR01000026.1:0-8820 GCA_002415845.1 Candidatus Woesebacteria bacterium UBA5073 | reverse complement strand
TCAACGATAATGACTTGATTATCTTTAACAACATAGTCTTTGTCTTGAAGATAAAGGCTTCTAGCCCTTAAGGCATTTTCAATGTGGTGAATTGATTCAAAATCTTTTTCGTAAAGGTTATCAACACCAAGTATTTTTTCAACTTTGGAAATACCGTGTTCGGTTAAAGTGGCACTCTTGGCTTTCTCATCAACACTGTAGTCGGTATCGGGATTTAATTTATCGATCATTCCGGCAAATTTGTAGTACTTGTCGGTCGGTTCGGTATCCGGAGCCGAAATGATAAGCGGTGTTCTGGCCTCATCGATCAAAACCGAGTCAACTTCGTCAACAATGGCAAAATAATGCCCCCTTTGGACCATTTCGGGCAAGGTCGAGACCATATTGTCTCTTAAATAGTCAAAGCCGAATTCGTTATTGGTTCCGTAAGTAATATCGGCCGCATAGGCTTCTCTTCTTTCGCAGGGCTTTAAATGGGCCAACCTTTCATCTCCATGACTGGTATCGGAAAAGTTAGGATCGAAGATGAAAGACTTGTTCTCCTGAACAATTGAACCGGTTGTAAGGCCCAAAAAGTGGAAAATCGGTGCATTCCAGCCGGCATCACGTCTGGCCAGGTAATCATTAACGGTTACCAGATGTGCTCCTTTTCCTTTAAGGGCATGAAGGTAAAGAGCCGGTACGGCAGATAAAGTTTTTCCTTCTCCTGTTTTTTGTTCAGCCACATTGCCTTCAAAAAGAGCCACCGAAGCTATTAACTGAACATCATAAAGCCGAAGTCCCAAGATTCGCCTGGTTGCCTCTCTGACCATCGCATAAGCTTCAGGCAGGATCTCTTTTAATTCTTTTCCGCCTTCTATTTCTTTCTTGAATTCTTCGGTCCTCTTTTTAAAATCGGTGTCTTTAAGTTTTTTGACTTTCTCTTCATACGAATTAATCTCATTAACGATTTTCTTCAAGCGATCGATTTCCTTTTGGTTAACGTCTAGTAGTTTGGCAAATAGATTAAACATGAAGCTACAATTTTATACCTTCCTTATATTAAATTGTAGCAGAAGTAAGAAACATTATATTGGCCTCAGGGAAATAACGCTTAACAACCAAAAAATGTTTTTCCAAAAGATCGCCAAATTTGGTCGCCTCCCGTCTTTTTTCACCGTAGTAAAGGCGGTTAAAAATAATCATTCCCTTATCTTCAAGAAGTTTTTTAATTATGTCTAGAAATTCTGCACTTTCAAAAGCTTTTGGAAAAGTATCGCCCCTATAAAGATCAACCACAATCAAATCGTATTTATTCTTATCCTTCAAACAAAACTTGAAGGCATCCTGAATTACAATATCAAGATCAAGTTTGTTTAAGCCCAAATACTTCCGTCCCATTTCAACCATTTTGATGTCAATATCTACTCCGGTAATTTTTACTTTGGGAAAGTATTTATTGATTAAAGTTACTACCGATCCACCACCTAAACCTAAAACCAAAACACTTTTGATATCTTTATTCTTTATCTGTTTCAAGGTTGATTTCCAAACATCGTAGACAACACCACCGGATTGAGTAAGCCCTCCAACCTGCAAGTAGGTCCCAAACCCCAAACTCCGAATAACTTTGATTTGCCCGTTAATAGGCGAGTTAATTTCTTCCAATACTTTTAAACCACTTAGAAAATTCATATTTTGATTATAGTTTATTTTCCCAAAAACAATTGCTTCGTATTTTATTTGGTATTAGAATAAAAAAATGGATTCTGTACCTTTAGCCGACCGTTTAAGACCCAAAACCTTGTCCCAGTTTGTCGGTCAGGAACATCTGGTTGGTGAAAACGGAATTATTCGAAAACTCCTTTTAAACACTGATCAAAAAGGGTTTTTTCCTTCACTCATTTTCTGGGGACCACCAGGTTCGGGTAAAACCACCTTGGCCAGAATTATTGCCAAAACTCTCAAAAGAGATTTCTATGAGTTTTCGGCCGTTAATACCCCGATTAAGGAAATCCAAACAATAATTAAGGATTTGGGAAACCTACCTTTAGAAAAAGGCGGAAGACTAGCTCCCATTATGTTCTTAGATGAAATTCACCGTTTTAATAAAGCCCAACAGGACAAACTGCTGCCCTTTGTTGAAAGAGGTAATATTATTTTAATCGGTGCCACCACCGAAAATCCTTCTTTTGAAGTCATCGGTCCTCTTCTTTCCCGAACCAGAGTGGTCATCTTAAATCAACACGGGGAAGCGGAAATCAAAAAAATTTTAACCCGGGCCTTAAAAGAACTGAGGGCAACTCTGGATAAGAAAGCCGAAGCTTTCCTGATGGAATCGGCTAACGGTGATGCCAGAGTAGCTTTAAATGTTTTGGAAATTGCCAAGAATTTAACCAAAAGCAAAAATCTAAAAATAAATATTATCGAAGAAGCCCTCCAGAGAAGACAATTAACTTTCGATAAACAGGGGGAGGAATTCTACAACGTCATTTCGGCCTTCATTAAAAGCATGCGGGCATCAGACACCGATGCGGCTTTATATTATTTAGCCCGTATGGTTGAAGCGGGACAGGATCCTTTGTATATAGCACGACGGATGGTTGTTTTTGCCTCCGAGGATGTTGCTTCCCCCACCGCCCTGGTCGTTGCCGACGGCGTTTTTAGAGCCTGTGAAACAATCGGTTTTCCCGAGTGTCAGGAAAACTTAGCCGCCGGAGTGGTTTACCTTTGTTCAGCCAAAAAAGATCGCAGTGCCTATGATGCCTATATGGAAGCTTTGGGCGATGTTAAAAGATTCGGTAATTTACCCGTTCCATTAAAGATAAGAAATCCGGTTACCAAACTCATGGGTGAAATCGGCTACGGAGAAGGCTATGAAAAATACGATAAGGAATCATACCTACCCGAGAAGCTGAAAGGGAAAAAGTATTACCATAAAAAGGAAGTATGACCTACGAAGAAATCATTAAAAAACTAAAAAGTCAGAAGAACCTAAAAAACATTGCCGGTATGGCCAGGTTTGGCATTGATTCCAAAACAGCCATGGGCATCCCCATGCCGACTCTTCGAACCATGGCCAAACAAATCAAAAAAGAGAATAAGGATCTTCATTTTCTGGCCTTAAAGCTCTGGAATACCAATATCCACGAAGCCAAACACCTGGCCGGAATGATTGATAATCCAAGACAGGTTACGGAAAAACAAATGGACAAGTGGGCCTCCCAGTTTTATTCCTGGGATATTTGCGACGGGATGTGCATGAACCTGTTTGATAAAACACCCTATGCTTATAAAAAAGCCGTTGAATGGACAAAAGAAAAACCGGAATTTTACAAAAGAGCCGGTTTTGCCATGATGGCCGTACTTGCCTGGCATGACAAAGACGCCAAAGACGAACAATTCCTAAAATTCTTTCCCATTCTTAAAAAAGAAGCCAATGACGAGCGGAATTTTGTCAAAAAAGCCGTTAACTGGGCCATCAGGCAAATCGGTAAAGGCAGACCCAATCTAACCAAGAAAACAATTGCCCTTTGTGAAGATATCTTAAAAAAGTACCCTGATTCCAAAGCGGCCAGGTGGGTAGCCCTGGGAGCCATCAGGGAACTTCAAACTAAACTTCATTAAATTGACTATATTATAGGTTTATGATATAAAAGTGGTCTCATGGAAAGAGATAATTCCGAAGTCAAAAATATGGTCTTTGAAGTGGCAAGCGGCAAAATCATCGTCGCCCATAATTGCTGGCAAGATAAAAAGTATTGCCCATTAAGAAGTGCTATCGGTAATTGTGGCTTAGCCTTGGAATTTGACGGAGAGCCAGTTCGGGTAATCAACGGTAAATCTTCCTATCCGATTAGACTGCCTTCAAACGTTAAATGCGGTGAATAACAACAAATTAAGAAGTTGCTTCGTTATTTTCTTACTTATTAATAGTCATCTTTTTTAATCTCAGGGAATTCCCCACAACCGTAATTGAACTGGCAGCCATAGCTAAAGCAGCAATTTCCGGAGAAAGACTTATCTTCCAAAAAGGATACAAGATACCCATAGCTACCGGTATAAGAATGGTGTTGTAGCCGAAAGCCCAGAAAAGATTCTGTTTTACGATTTGCACTGTTTTTCTTGATAAATCAAAGGCTGAAAGAATACCTCTTAAATTTTTACCCAAAAGGGTTATTGACGAGGATTCGATGGCAATATCGGTTCCGGAACCGATGGCCACACCAACATCGGCTGAAGCTAAAGCCGGCGCATCGTTAATCCCGTCTCCGACAAAAGCCACCTTCGTTCCATCTTTACGGTATTTATTAACTCTTTCTGCCTTCTCTTCAGGTAACACCTGAGCCAGAACATTATCTATTCCTGCTTTTTTGGCAATTATTTCGGCTGTCCTCTGATTATCCCCGGTTATCATGAAAACTTTCTTCCCTTCGTTCTTTAATCGACTGACAACTTCCCCGGCTTCATCTTTTAAGACATCGGTAATGGCAAAAATAGCTAACAACTTTTTACGGTCGGTTAGTAAAACAACTGTTTTGCCGTCACCTTCCATCTTGTTTAAAATATCTTTCACTTCATTAAGGGAAATTTTATTTTCTGAAGCTAAAGTTTTATTACCCAAAAAATATTTTTGTTTTCCCAAATAACCTACAACCCCTTTCCCCGAAATAGTTTCAAACTTGTCTATCTTTTGGGAAGCGCTGTGCTTTTCTTTTGCATAATCCAAAATTGATTGGGCCAGGGGGTGATCAGAACCTACTTCCAGGGAAGAAGATATCGACAGAAGCTCTTTTGCCTTAAAGGAAGTTTTTGCCAAAACCATAAAATCACTCACCGTCGGTTTGCCTTGAGTTAAGGTTCCGGTCTTATCAAAAATAACCGTCTTAACCTTACCGGCAATTTCCAAGCTTTGGGCATCCTTAATTAGAATCCCCAAATCCGCCCCTCTGCCTACCCCAACCATGATGGCCGTCGGAGTGGCCAGTCCTAAGGCACAGGGACAGGCAATAACCAAAACAGTAATCATTGCCCCAAAAGCCGGACCAAAACCGACAAAGGCAAACCAAATAATAAAAGTCAAAAGCGAAAGCAATAAGACAATTGGGATAAAATAGGAAGAGACTTTATCGACCAATAGAGAAACCGGAGCCTTGCTCCCTTGGGCTTCGGAAACCATTCGGACAATGTTTGCCAGCATCGTTTCTTCGCCAACCCTGGTCGCCAAGAAAAGAAAAGTCCCATTCTTATTTAAGGTTCCGCCAACCACCAAATCGCCCTTTTCTTTCTTGGAAGGTATGGGTTCCCCCGTTACCATCGATTCGTCAACATGGCTCTCTCCCGAAACAATTTTACCGTCAACCGGAATTTTTTCTCCGGATCTGACCCTTAAGAGATAGCCTTCTTTGACCTCCTCAATTGCCAATTCGACTTCTTCATATTTTTGGTGGTCGATAGTTGCAGTCAGATACTGACCACTTTTTATGTCCCGCAAAACTCTCGCCGTCTTGGGCTGCAAGCCCAACAATTTTTTAATGGCATCCGAGGTGTGGGCTTTAGCCTTTCCTTCCAAATATCTACCCAAAAGAATAAGAGCGATAATGATAGATGAGGTATCAAAATACATAACAATCGGAATATCAAGTTTTACCAATATCCCGGGAATAAGAGTGGTTAGAAAAGAATAAAAATAAGCAGCCGATGTTCCAATAACGATTAAGGTATCCATTGAAACAGTTTTGTTTTTTAAGCCCGAAAGGGTTGCCTGATAGAAACCTTTCCCTGCCCAAAATTGCACCAATCCTGTAACCAATAAAAGAAAGTAACCGTTTGAAAGAAGATCGAAAACAAACTTTAATCCCAAAAAACCAAAAACACCCGAAAACCATTGAGGGAAACTACCGATAAAAACAAGGAGACTTAAAATGGCCGCAATAATTACCTTAAAACGTAGATCTCTTAATCCCTTTTGGTTCTCTTTTTCTTTAAGATTATTTACTTCTTCAAGGCTACCGTTTTCCTTTTGCATTAAGGCTTTATAGCCGGCTTCATGTACGGCTTTTTCGATCGTTTTTTGATCCAGATTTTTTATTGCTTCAACGGTTGCCTGTTCGTTACCGTAATTGACCCAAACATTCGAAACGCCCGGAACACGTTTAAGTTTCTTCTCAATCAATTTGGCACATGAGGCACAATGCATCCCGATTATGGGAAAGGAGAGTTTCATTTTTCCGGAGTCAGCCATTAGAATTAGAGTTTCTCAATAACCTTCATCACCTCTTCGGTCGTTTCTTCAACTTTGCCTTTCCTGATCGAATCGGCCACGCAGGTTTTGAGGTGGTTATTAAGAATCAAATGGTCAACCTGTCTTAAGGCTGACTGAACGGCCAAGGACTGGTGAACAATATTGATGCAATATTCATCCTTTTCAACCATCGAAATAATTTTTCTTAAATGGCCATCGGCAATTTTTAGCCTATGAATAAGTTTCTGTTTAGTATCTTTAGTTCTTAATTTTTTCATTTGCCTCTTGATTATTGTTTATTAAAAGTTAATAATCTATGAATCCCCCTGGGGGGGATTAGATTAATAATAAGACAGAACCTTAGATAAGTCAATATATGAACACCATTTTCTTAAGCTTTATTACCGGCCTAACCACCGGAGGAATATCCTGTTTGGCCGTACAGGGAGGGCTTTTGGCTTCATCAATCGACAACCAGGGCGATACCAGTATCGGCAAAAAAGAAAACATTAAACACGTTCTGCTGTTTTTAACCGCCAAACTCATTGCCTATACCATTCTTGGTTTTTTACTCGGTTTTATCGGTTCTTTTTTGATTATTTCAATTAAAATCCAGATAGTTTTACAAATATTAATCGGCATCTTTTTAATCGGAACAGCTGCCAGACTTCTGGATATCCATCCCTTCTTTAGACACTTTACAATCACGCCTCCGAAATTCATCTTTCGTCTGCTTAAAAAAGAGAGCGGAAAGAACAGTTCTTTTACGCCCGCTTTTCTGGGAGCTCTGACTGTCCTTATCCCCTGCGGTATTACTCAGGCCATGATGATGGAGGCTATCGCCACCGGGAGTCCAATTAAGGCAGGAGCCATTATGTTTGCTTTTATTCTGGGAACCAGTCCTGTCTTTTTCCTGTTAGGTCTAGCCGCTGTTGAGATGTTTAAAAGAAAGATTTTCACAGGGATCGCAGCCGGCATTATTTTTATTTTCGGAATACTTTCTTTTAATAATGCCATCGCTCTTTCAGGTTCTTTATATACCATTCAAAATCTGTATGGAGTCATTACCAATAAAGAAATTGTTTATCCGGATAGCACTCCCAAAACTAATAAAAAGGGGGTTCAAGAGATAACCGTCTATATTACCGGTCAGGGCTACACTTCCGATATTAATACTTTAAAAGCAAATGTTCCTGTCCGCCTGACACTCAAAAGTGATAACTCCGCCGGTTGTGCCAGAGCTTTTACCATTCCGTCTCTGGGGATAAGAAAAGTATTGGCACCAAATGCGGAAGAAACCATTGAATTTACGCCTACCAAAACCGGAATTCTTTTCTATAGCTGTTCCATGGGTATGTATACCGGCAGCTTCAGGGTTGTTAACTAAAAATGTCGAATATCACCAAAAAATATAAAGTTGAAGGCATGAGTTGCGAAAGCTGTGCCAAAATGATCGAAATTGATTTGGAAGATGTTAACGTCACGAAGGCTTTATGCAATTTTGCCAAAGCAGAATTGGAAGCCACCTTTGATCCAAACACTGTCTCCGAAGAAAAGATTATTCAGACGGTACAGAAGAACGGATATAAATTGACAGAAAAATAAAACTTAGCGGAGAGTGTCTTTCCCTACCCACTTACGAAGTACTTCAGGAACCGTAATCGAACCATCTTCATTTTGGTAATTCTCCAAAATCGCAACAATTGTGCGACCAATAGCAAAAACAGTGCCGTTAAAGATATAGACATATTTGTTACCCTCATCACTTTTATATTTAATATTTAAACGCCTGGCCTGATAGTCTCTGGCTTTGGAAATCGAATGTGTTTCCCGATACTTCCCCTGCCCCGGCATGAAGGTTTCAATATCACAAGTCTTAGAAAGAGGAAAGGCCGTGTCCCCGGCCGCTAATTTAACCAATTGATAGGGGAGTTCCAAATCAGCCATTAGTCCTTCGGAGACGGAAAGCATTTCTTTATAAGTTTCCTCTTCTTCCTCAGGTTTTCCATAAACCACCATCTCCACTTTATCGAACTGGTGCAATCTTAAAATTCCTTTAGTATCTTTACCATAACTTCCCGCTTCCCGTCTAAAACAGCTCGAAAAAGCAACATACTTTAAAGGTAAATTCTCAAGAATTTCATCCTTGTGCATGGGAACGGTTGAATGTTCCCCCGTTCCGACCAAATACAAATCCAAATCTTTTTGTTTTTCCCCTTCCAAGTCAAAATCCTTAACAAAGTAATAATTCTCGTTTCCTCCAGCCTGCCAATAACCCAAACCTTCGGTTATTTCTTTCTTAATAAGCATTGGTGGAAAAACCGGAATAAAACCTTTTTTGGTTAATCTCTCCATCGCCAGATTAATCAAGGCCAATTCCAATAAAACCGCATCACCTTTAAGGTAGGTAAATCTGGATCCGGCAATTTTTGAAGCTCTTTGGGTATCGATAATTCCCAAGGCTGTCCCTAATTCCAAATGATCTTTAGGGGTAAAGGAAAATTTCTTTGGCTCGCCAACCTTTTTAACTATTTCTTTATTTTCCTCAGGTCCGGCCGGAACATCATCATCGACCATGTTGGGAATCTGATAAAGAG
>DIAR01000039.1 GCA_002415845.1 Candidatus Woesebacteria bacterium UBA5073 | reverse complement strand
ATTATGTATTATGTTTATATTCTCCGAACCTCTGCCAATACCCTTTATACCGGTCAAACCAATAATCTGGAAAAGCGTCTGAAGGAACATAGAAGTAAGTCGGGTAAATCGGCTAAATATGTCCGTTCTTTTGCCTCTTTTGATTTAGTTTATTCGGAACAATATAAGACCAGAAAAGAAGCCATGCAAAGAGAAATAGAGCTTAAAAAATGGACTAAAGCTCAAAAGGAAGCCCTCGTTGTGACCGCCCCAAACTGCTCCGTTAATTAGGTTCTTTGTGTGCTATAGTGACCTATGAATACGACTCCGACACTTCATAATTTAGTCACGACGCTTCTTAAAAGGGGTGGACATGTCAATAAATATTACCTGTCGGATTTGAATAAAAACAAGCATGCGGTCGTTTTTCTGAAGGGTTGGTTTGGGGGAAGGAATATTAGAGAAGCCCTCACCAAAGCTCTCCTTTAAGGGTAAAATCCCATAGTCTTGCTTTTTTGGCTTTTTGGTAGTATAATGTGCCTATATTGGCAGATTGAAGCAATAGATCTGCTTAAATTTGAGTTATTTATTAGTGTTTAAGGGTAAGAGATACCCAAAGTTATTCATTAGTTATTTGTATCTTTTCTCCACTATTTATAAATATTTTCCTCATTTAAGCGGTTCTATTGGTTTAATCCAATAATACCCATATGTACAGAGGTTCAAACAGGCATGGAGGTAATCGTAGCTTTTCCCGCTTTGGCGGTGGGGGTTTTCGTGGCGGAAGAAGAGGCGGATTTGGCGGAGCCAGAAGGATTAAGTCGTTTGACCCTTCGTTTGTCATCAACGCCCCTAAGGAAAACGTCCAAATTCCCGAATATGTAATTACCCATGAGTTTTCGGATTTCCCGATAAACGAGACATTGCAAAGAAACATTTCCGAAAAAGGCTATTTGGTTCCGACCCCCATTCAGGACCAGGCCATTTTGCCTTTATTGGAGGGAAGAGACCTAATCGGTATTGCCAACACCGGAACCGGGAAAACGGCCGCTTTCTTGATCCCCTTAATTGAGAAAGTTTTGAAAAATTCAGAAGAACAAGTCTTAATTATTGCCCCGACCCGTGAGTTGGCGATGCAGATAAGGGATGAATTTATCTCATTTTCCAGGGGTTTAAACATCTATTGTGCTCTTTGTATCGGTGGAGCCAATATAAGAAGACAGATTCAGGAACTGCGTTCCTATCCCAACTTTGTTATCGGTACTCCGGGCAGAATTCAGGATCTAATAAGATCAAGAAATCTTAACCTTGCTTACTTTGGATCTATTGTTTTAGACGAGGCGGATCATATGGTCGATATCGGTTTTATCGCCGACATCAGATACATCATTTCGCTTCTTCCCAAGGTTCGTCAGTCGCTGTTTTTCTCGGCCACCATTGACGGTAAAGTGCGTGAGATCTTAAACAACTTTGTTCAAGATGCCGTCTTGGTTTCGGTTAAAACCGGTGATACGGCTGAAAATGTTCAGCAAGATACCATTAAGGTAATTAGTGGAGAGAGTAAAATTGAGCAACTCCACGAACTTTTAATTCAAAAAGAGTTTGAAAAAGTTCTTTTGTTTGGCCGAACTAAACACGGTGTTCAAAAGCTCTCCGATGAACTGGTAAGACGGGGCTTTAAGGCCGATGCGATTCACGGGAACAAGAAACAGGGTCAAAGAACAAGAATTTTGGAAAAATTCAAAAGAAGTGAAATTCAGATTCTTTTGGCAACCGATGTTGCCTCAAGAGGATTGGATATTCCTAACGTCAGTCATGTTATTAATTACGACCTTCCGGAGACGTATGATGACTACATCCATAGAATTGGCAGAACCGGAAGAGCTGATAAAAAGGGAATTGCTCTAACCTTTGTTAGTTAATCTTCGACGAATCTTCTTTTCTATAGAGATAAAGGTAAATAAAAATAATCGGTATTCCTAAAATTGTTGTTGTTAAAAGAGCTTTAGCTGGACCGATTTTATCGGCAATAAATCCCAGACCAAATGAAACGACACCAAAAGCCAAACTGGAAGCGAAGGAATTCAACGAAGACATGGTTGCTCTTTGACTGTCGGTAAATTCTTTTTGTAACAAGCTTGTTTTTGCCACTTCAGTTGTACCAAAAAAAGGCGAACTGGTCGTCATTATTAAAGGTGAGAACACTGTTGGATAAACAAGGGCAACAATGTTTACAATTTTTCCATAAATAGTTCCAGCAATTAGATTTTTTAATTCGCCAAATTTTTTGATAAGTTTTCCGGAGTATAAATACCCTATGGCTGCCCCTAAAGAGGAAATAATATTGGTTGTACCGATAGCCCATACCGGCCAGAGGGTATTAATAAAAGCTGACCTGAATTGATAGCTGGGTTCATTTAATGAATAGGAAATAATGGATGAGAGCGACAAAAGCCTTAGTTTTTTATTTTTAACAAATTCTTTAATGGCCACATTTAGATGTTCATATAAGTTAGATGATTCTTTGGAACATGTTTTTGGTTCCTCAATCTTTAGTCCAACAAAAACACCGATTGCTTTT
>DIAR01000023.1:6537-29439 GCA_002415845.1 Candidatus Woesebacteria bacterium UBA5073 | reverse complement strand
TTAATGTTGGTCGAAGGGGACAAAAACCCATATCAGGCAAAATTTAAACAAAATGACAAAGAAAATTAATTATACCGCGGCAGTTGGGAGAAGAAAAACCTCTTCAGCAAGGGTCAGACTTTTTCATGGCAAAGGCGAAAGCACGGTTAACGGACAGCCGTTGGAAAAATACTTTCCCGGTGTTCTTTCCAAATCGGTTTGGTCAAAACCGTTTGGTGTGACCGAAACAACCGACAAATATTATGTAACGGTTAAGGTTTTTGGTGGGGGAAAGAATAGCCAGTTGGAAGCCGTTTCTTTAGGAATTGCCAGAACCCTGGCTAAGATTAAAGATACTTTCAAAGCTGAAGTAAAAAAAGCCGGACTCTTAACCAGAGACTCAAGAGAGAGAGAAAGACGAAAAGTCGGAACCGGTGGCAGGGCCCGAAGACAGAAACAATCTCCAAAGAGGTAAATTTCTTCAAAATACTTCATAATGTTTTTATGGGAAAAATAGTTTCATCAACTCTTGGTGGAAAAATAAAAAGGGTGCTGGTGGGGTATTTCACTTCTCAATTTATTCTTACGGTTGCTATTGCTCTTGTTGTTTGGGGAGGCCTCTTTTTATTGAATGTTAGATACGCTCTGTTGTTGGGTGTTTTAACCGGTGTTTTATCAACCATTCCCAACTTCGGCATAATTACCGCCTCAATTGTCGTTGCTCTGGTGGCCATTTTTGATCACGTTAGATTTTTACCAAAATACCCGGAATTTGTTGAAGGCTTGTTGCTTTTGTTGGCCTTGGCTTTGTTGAACAAAATTGTGGACATGTTTTTATTGCCGATTTTTTTGGCAAAGGTGGGGAAAGCAAATCCAATCGCCATTTTTGCGGTTGTAATTATCGGGACATTTTTCTTTGGTTTTGTAGGAGCAATCTTAGCAACACCAATTTTCCTGATTCTCAAAACAATCTGGGAACACTACAGAAGATAGTTATTCTATTCTTGACCAGAGAGTATAGACTTCCGTTTCATCAGGTCTTTGAATGGTTTCAATCAGTTTAACATCGGTTCTATTGACCAAATTACTTTCCTTGGCACAGCCTTCAGCATCAACCACCAAAAGTCTTTTTACGTCAGGTTGAATAAAAGCATCTCTTGAAGGACACCTTAATCCGGTAAAGAAATAATTCTCCGTTGACCAATTGCCTTTTTCCCTTTTGACGGCATCGGCATTAAACGTTTTCGGATCTTTATTCGTTAAGAAGGCAATCCAGGGGTAAAGATCATCCGGAATGTTGGTCAGAATTATCTTGTCATAGTCTTTTTGGATTTTGTTTAACTCCAGTGCTAATTCCTTAGCTCCAACGTTTCGGTAAAGGGGGAGATGAACTCGGTTATGAACGACATACATATGCAGGAAAAAGATGGTGTTTAGGGCAACACCTAAGAAAATAACTTTCTTTATCAGGTTTTCATGTTTTTTGGAAAGGGAAGTTAAGTATTCAAAACCATAGGCGGCAATAATCAGAATAAAAGGAATCATGTAAAGGGCCCGGTGCAAGTTGGGTGCATCTTCGGTTGTTAAAGCAGCCGGAATGGGGGCAACCAGTAAAAGTAAAAGGGGAAGAAGGCTGCCCCTTTTCTGGGCAATAAAAATAAGACCACACAAAAAGAGGGCCAACTCAACATAAGTTAAAACACCAACGCCGATGGTCGTGTAGCGGTCAGGTTTCCCGATTTGCGAGTTTAAAAAGAAATTGGCCGAAAAGTAATTGGCATATTCGTTAATAAACCTCCTTGAGTAGGTTGAGACTTTGTTGTGGAAGGCTCTGGCGATGAAAACCTTGTTCTGTCCCTCCTCAAAGGGCATTCTGGATAATTCATATTTAACGTTTAAGTCAGAAAAGATCGAAACCTGGGAAAACCTGCCCCTGGCTTCTTTGTTTAAGGCCAGAATGAAAGTAAACAAGGAAAAACCGGCAAAGAAAATAAGTAAGCTTTTAAATATCTTCTCTTTTTTAATTCCCTTGTATTTAAAAGCAAGAATTACAAAGAGAAAAGCTGGAGTTAAAAGCCTGGCCGTATGATAGAAAAAGTAACTCAAAAATAAACCAAGCCCCGAAAGGATTAAATCTTTGGTTTTTCTACCTTCGATAAACTTAAACAGAAAATATAGACCACAAAATACCAAAAACAAAGAAATAACGACTTCACTTGTGGCCCTTGAGGTTGAAATGTGCCAGGGGGAGAGGGCTAAAAACAAAGACGCAATTTCCGCAACCGATTTTTTCTTCGTTAAAAGAAAAGTCAGAAAGTAAAAAGGGAGAATTGTTAGAGCGCCTAATAAGGAGGAAGGGAATCTGGTCGCAAATTCACTTCTCCCAAAGACGGCAATGGAAGGAAGGGTGGCGTAGAAAATTCCGGTGGGGCGGTAGTCGCCGAAAGAGTTGTAATAGAGGGCCAGTTTGTTGCCCCGGTCATCCCTGCCCGTTTTAAGAATCGAAAGGGCATTCCAGCCAACTTTAACTTCATCGTTATGAAAACCGTAGGGGATGGAACCCAATTTATAAACCCTTAGTGCAAAAGCCAGAAGAAAAATAAAGATTAGAACTTTGTATTTTTTGATTAAGTTCATTCCCTCGATTATATAACGAAATTTGAGGCTGTGATATAATCGTATCCATGCCAAAGACAGTTAAAGTTACAGTTCCCCGTGGCACAAAAGTCCCTGACCACATTGCTATCATTCCTGACGGTAACCGCCGTTGGGCCAGATCACGTGGACTTCCGACTCTGATGGGTCACAAAAAAGGTTTTGATCGGGCCGTTCAGGTTTCCCGGGCCGCACGGGATTTGGGTATTCATACAGTTACCCTTTGGGGCTTTTCCACCGAAAATTGGGATCGTTCAAGAAAAGAAATCGGTTACCTGATGAAGCTTTATGAAAAACTGATTGACGACTATTTGGCTGAAGCCGATAAAGATGGGGTTAGAATTATTCACCTTGGCAGAAAAGACAGAATCCCCGGCTTTTTATTAAAAAAACTTCTTTACGCCGAAGAAAAAACTAAAGACAACAACAAATATATCATGAATATTGCCATCGATTACGGTGGACAGGATGATATTCTTCGGGCTGTTCAAAAGATGGTTAGGGCCGGTGTTAAAGAGAACGAGGTTGATAAAACACGCCTGGAATATTATTTGGATACTCATGGTCAACCCTATCCGTATGTTGATTTGATGATTAGAACTTCAGGCGAGCAGCGGACATCCGGCTTTTTACTTTGGCAATCGGCCTACACGGAAACCTATTGGGTTGAATCGCATTTTCCCGATTTTACCCCGGATAAATTAAAGGAAGCCGTTCTTGATTTTTCAAGAAGACGAAGGAGATTCGGCGGCAACGATACGGTTGAACATTTTGATTTTAAACCAGAACTGGTGGCTAATCTTGAATTGGCCTGGTGGCGTCTTTCCAAAGTACCCAAAGGGACAAGATTGCGTGACTATGCCGTCAAACACTTAAGAGAGCAGTATCACCTTTCCAAAGAATTGGCCTTAAAGGCTGCCAAACACATGGTTATTGCTCTGGCAGAGGAAGAAAACGGAAAGAATTGGGAAAATGCCAAGAAAGAATTGAAGGAATTTTACAAAATTATCAAAGGGGAATTGAAACTGGCTTTTGAGCCTTCCCTGGTTGCTTCTCTGGAGGTTCAGCTGATTAGGGAGAGCGCCGATAAAAACGATATCAGAATGGCCTCGGAAGCCGAAGAAACGGCCAAGAACCTTTATGCCGAAGTCTACCGGCTTTCTCTTCTTCAGGCCGCTAAACTGGCCCACTTAAGGGTCATGGCCAACATTGAGAGGAACCTGGCCGAGTCCGGTGCCGGGGAAACCCATTGGGTCAAAGCCGAAGACTACCTGGAGAAATTCTATAAAGCCCTCAAAGAAAGAGTTGCTTAAGTTTGTGCGCAAAACGTGCCTCCTAATGGTATAATCAAGGATTGTATGAAAAAAGCTGTTCCAGGATTTATTAAAAAATTTCTAACCAAGAAAAAGATTATCGTTGGTATAATTCTTTTACTTGTCGTTGGTCTTTTGACCCGTGGTTTTGGTTTGATTAAGCCAAAAGACGTTGCAACCTATACCGTCTCTTCAGGAACGGTCAGGGAAGAAATTGTTATTTCGGGTGAAGTGATGGCTGAAAAAGATTCAGCCATGAACTTTGGAACTTCTGGTAAGTTGGATTGGGTCGGCGTAACCGAGGGTCAGCAGGTTTATAAAGGTCAGGCCCTTATGAAACTGGATACTGATGTCTTAAATTCAGCTTTTGAATCAGCCAAGTCAACTTTAAGAGGTGCTGAAGCTAACGTTCAGTATGTTTTAGATACGGTTAAAGACCACAAATCGGATGAAACTTACTTACAAAAAACGACCAGAACAACGGCTGAAGTCGCCAAAGATAACGCCTATGAAGCTTATAAGATAGCTGAAGAGAATTTGAAAAATTCCACTCTTTATGCCCCTTTTAACGGAATTGTTGCCTTTGTGGCCAGTGTCGCTCCGGGGGAGAATGTTTTTTATACCGATCAGGTGGTTGAAGTCGTTGATCCGTCAACCATTTACTTTTCGGTTTTAGCCGACCAAACCGAAATTATTAAATTAAACAGGGAAAGTAAAACGGAAATTATTCTTGATGCATACCCCAATCAGACTTTAACCGGTAAAATTGCCTTTTTAGGAATAACACCACAATCCGGATCAACGGGTTCTTTATACAAAGTCAAAATTGTTCTTGATCAGGCTTCAGATTTAGTTCAAATGCGGGTTGGTATGACCGGAGATGTGAAGTTTTTAATTAAGGAAAAAACCAATGTTTTAAATGTGCCGGTCAAATACGTCAGTACCGATAAGAACGGAAAATACGTTTTAGTAGGAAGCCCCAAAAACAAAGTCTATGTTGAAACCGGACTTGAAGGTGAAGATGACATTGAAATTGTCAGTGGGGTCAAAGAAGGAGATGTCCTTTTTGATTAGGATTTATGTTGAAACTTCAGAATGTTTATCGAACCTACCATTTGGGTGACGAGCAGGTTCATGCGGTTGAGGATATATCCCTGGACATTAAACCAAAAGAATATATCAGTATTTTGGGAACTTCAGGATCCGGTAAATCAACCCTGATGTATTTAATCGGTCTTTTGGAGCAACCGACCAGCGGAAAGATATTGGTTGAAGGCAAAGACGTTTCCAAATTAAGCGACGATGAGTTGTCGGTTATCAGAAATCATTTTGTCGGCTTTATCTTTCAGCAATTTAACCTCATTAATAAATTTACCGTTTTGGAAAACATCATGATGCCGGCTAAATATGCCAAGGAGAAACTTGATTTTGATCCAGAAGAAAGGGCTTTGGAACTTTTGAAGCGTTTCAATATGCTTAACCGCAAGGATTTTTTCCCCAATAAAATCTCCGGTGGGCAGCAGCAAAGAGTGGCAATAGCCAGAGCCTTACTTATGAGACCAAAACTAATCTTGGCTGATGAACCAACCGGCAATTTGGATTCAAAAACCGGTGAGGAAATTCTAAATTTGTTGGAAGAACTGAATAAAAAAGACGGGGTAACGATTATTCTGGTTACTCATGATCATTCTGTTGCGTCCAGGACCAAAAAAACCATTTATATCAAAGACGGAAAATTGGTTGGTAAATATATATGAAAATTAAATTAAGAGATGGTTGGTACGATTTACTTAGGTCGGCTTTTGCTGATTTTACCCGTAACAAAACCAGGACTTTCTTAACCGCCCTAGGAATTACCATCGGTGTTCTTTCTGTGGTTTTATTAATCGCTCTAGGTTTAGGTCTTAAAAACTACATTAACCAACAGTTTGAAAGTTTGGGAGCTAATTTGGTGATGGTTATGCCGGGGAATGCTTTTTCGCAAAGTGAGGGCGGGGGAATGAGTAATATGCGCAGCATGGGCACCAGTTTTATGGGTATTACCTTTGATGAACAGGATTATTTGGCTTTAAACCGAATCGGTAACATTGATTATTTAACGCCCCTGTTTTATAAAAGCGGTGTTATTGAAGGTAACAATCAACGAAAAACAGGTTCAATTGAGGGAGCAAATGAAGATATTTTTAATCTGATGAATGTGGAAATTATGGTTGGAGATGCTTTCTCCAAAGCCGATGTTTCGTCCCGGGCCAAGAAAGTTGTTCTTGGATACAGTATGGCCGAAAGTCTTTTTTACGATCCAAAAGAGGCCTATGGTAAATCGATTGATATTGATAATCAGCGTTTTAAAGTTGTTGGTGTAGCCAAGAAAAAGGGCGATCCGGATATGGATGATGCCGTCATTGTTCCTTATAAAACGACTTTCGGAACCTTAAACCCCAATAAAACTTTTTATTCCATTTATGCGGGAATTAGTTCTAAAGATAAAGTAGCCGAGGTTAAGGAACAGATGAAAACGGTTCTTCTTAAAAAATACAAAAAAGATGAATTTTCGGTTGTTGAGCAAACCGAGATTTTAAACACCATCAATCAGATTTTTACGGTTATCAATGCGGTTTTGGTCGCGATTGGTTCAATTTCACTCTTAGTCGGTGGAATCGGCATTATGAATATTATGTATGCTACTGTTACCGAAAGAACAAAAGAAGTTGGGATTAGGCGGGCCATTGGAGCAACCGAGAGGGACATTATGATGCAATTTTTGGCTGAAGCAGTAACTTTATCGGTTTTGGGTGGAGTATTAGGTCTTATTTTAGCAACGCTTATCGTTTTAGTTATTAGAATCTTTTTCCCGGCATCAATCAATCTGCTTTCGGTTATTATTACTTTTGCCATCTCTTCGGCAATTGGAGTTGGTTTTGGCGTTTTTCCAGCCAGAAGAGCTGCTAAGTTACCGCCGATTGAAGCTATCCGCTACGAATAATTACGGCCCCTTCTCTTAAGACTTTAATCTTTCCGTTTTCAATGGTAATAACGGTTGAAGGAGGGGAATCAAGAACGCCTTCATCAAGATAATCATCAATTTGATCTCCAAAATATTTTTTTGCCTCAATAATTGTTTTAGCGGGAGTCATACCTTCCGGATTAACGGAAGTGGAAACCAGGGGACCTGATTCTTTTAAGAGGGCAAGAAGGCTGTCTTTATCCGGAAGTCTGAAAGCTAAAGACTTGGTTCCTCGGTGGAGGTATTGGAATTTGGGGGATTGGCAGGGAAGAACGACACTTACTTTTCCTGGCCAGTACTTTTTAAGAATTGTTTCGGTTTTCGAATCGACTTGAATATCAAAAAGTTTCAAATCGTTGATAGAGGAGATAAGGATAATAAAGGGCTTTTTAGTGTCCCTGCCCCGTAGCGTATAGATCTTTTCCACCCCACTTTCGGAAAAAGCCGAAGTGTGGATGCCGTAAAGAGTATCGGTCGGCAGAACCACCAACCCGCCTTTTTTCAACAATTTTGATATCATGGCCTTATTCTACTAAACAATTACCTAAAGTTCATATTTTTTGTTAAAATACGGGTTACAGTAACGGGGTATAGTTTAACGGTAGAATAGGCGCATGGGGTGCGCCTGGCCCAGGTTCAATTCCTGGTACCCCGACCGAGATTTTCGTCATTGACTTCGTATTATCTTCGGCTAATAATGAAATACAATCCTTGTTTTTTAAAAAAGGTTGTGTTAAAAGAAAGAAGTTATGGCAAAAAAGAAAAAAGAAGTAGTAACAGCTAAGCCACAGGAAGGGGCTTCTCAAAAACTTCAAGCGATTAAATTGGCGATGGATCAGATTGAAAAACAGTATGGTAGGGGTTCCATTATGCGTCTTGGTGGAGAGTCGGAGAACCGCCTGAAGATTGATGTTATCCCGACCGGCATTATCGCCGTTGATATGGCCTTGGGTGTAGGAGGGTTTCCGAGAGGCAGAATTGCCGAAATCTACGGACCGGAAGCCTCGGGTAAAACCACCGTTGCCTTAGCCGTTATCGCTGAAGCCCAGAAAAAAGGCGGACAGTGTGCCTTTGTTGATGCCGAGCATGCACTTGATCCGGCCAGAGCAGAAGCCTTGGGAGTTGATATTGACAACCTTCTCATGAGCCAACCGGATACCGGAGAACAGGCTTTAGAGATCACGGAGACCCTTATAAGATCGGGTGCTATTGATGTTATTGTCGTTGATTCGGTGGCAGCCTTGGTTCCAAGAGCCGAATTGGAGGGGGAGATGGGGGATGCGGTCATGGGTCTTCAGGCGCGCCTTATGAGCCAGGCCTTAAGAAAGTTAACCGGAGCTATCTCCAAATCCAAAACCATTCTTATCTTCACCAATCAGATGCGTCAGAAGATTGGCGTTATGTTTGGAAATCCCGAAACCACACCGGGCGGTTTGGCTCTTAAATTTTATTCCTCTTTAAGAATTGATTTAAGAAGAATAGAAGTTTTAAAAGATGGGGACAGAGTTATCGGATCAAGACATAGGGCCAGAATCGTCAAGAATAAAGTAGCACCTCCTTTAAGGGTAGCTGAATTTGACATTATGGAAGGGGACGAAGGCATTTCCAGAGAAGGCGGGCTTTTGGATGTCGGTGTTGAGTTGGGACTTATCACCAAAAACGGTTCGTTCTTTAACTTTGACGGCAAACCCTTGGCTCAAGGCAGAGAAGGAGCTAAAGCCTACTTAAAAGAACATGTTCACTTTACCGAAGATTTGGACAAAAAGATCAGAGAAATCTTCGCTTCAGGAAAAAAGCTTCCCAAAGAAATAGGGGAAGAAAAAGAAGAGTAGAATTGGTTAAATGCCGATTGTAACTTCAATAACATCTCAGAAAAACAAAAAAAGAGTTAATGTTTATCTTGATTTCAAATTCGGTTTTGGTATCGATTTGGAAAATTTTGTGCTGTCAGGAATTAAACTGAATAAAGAATACAAAGAAGAAGAAATTGAAAAAATCATCAAAAAAGCCGAATTCCAAAAAACCTTTGATAAACTCCTTAAATTTGCAATGCTAAGGCCCCGAAGTGAAAAAGAGATAGAGGACTACTTTAGGAGAAAAAAAATCCATGAGAGTATGCACGAAGAGTTAATAGGGAAGCTAACTCATTTGGAACTCCTTGACGATGCCAAGTTTGCTGCCTGGTGGATAGAGCAGAGGAAGACCTTCAAACCCAAAGGAAAAAGGGCATTAGAGAGTGAACTAAGGCAAAAGGGGATTGGGAAAGAAATTATTGCCACTGCCCTATCCGACTCCCCTATTAATGAGGAAAAAATTGCCAAGGAGCTTCTTAATAGAAACGCCTATAAATGGGCCAGGTATCAGGGACGGGAGAAAAAACAGAAAATGAGCCAATTTTTGGCCAGAAAAGGCTTTGGTTGGGATATAATCTCCAAAATAACCAAAATTGACCTGGACTCTTAAAGATAGTAAAATTACCCCAAGAGTTTAAAGAAACTATGTCAAAGACGGCTCTTACCAGCACTTCTTCGGCAAGCCTAATCTAAAAAAGGCTCTCTGTTTCTTTGCCTCTTATTTATATGACAACTGATGATATTAAAGTAATTGTTGAGGATTTAAGGCATGAACGCGAAGCTGTGGAGAAGAAAGAAGAACTCCTTAAAAAGCGTGAGGCCGAACTGACCGAAAGGTTGGCAAAAGTTTCGGGTATGACCGAAGAGGAAGCTAAAAAGATCCTTCTGGATGAGGTCTCCAAAAACTTAACTTCGGAAATTGCCAAAAAGATCCGAAATGCTGAAGAGAGGATCAAACTTGAAGCTAATGAAGATGCCCGAGAAATCTTGGCCGATGCCATGAAACACGGGGCAACCTCATATGTGGCCGAATACACCGTTTCAACCGTAACCCTACCCAATGAAGACGTTAAAGGCCGGATTATCGGAGCCGGAGGCAGAAATATCAGAACTTTTGAAAGAGAAGCCAGAGTCGAAATTGAGATTGATGAATCAAACGAAATCAGGCTTTCTTCTTTTGATTCGATAAGAAGGGAAATTGCCAGAAGGGCACTGGAGATCTTAATCAAGGATGCCAGAATCCAACCTTCCAGGATTGAGGAAGTCATAAAGCAGGTAAGAGATGAAATGGATGAAGTGGTTTTGGAAGAAGGCCGAAAGATTGCTCAGGAGTGTGGTGTTTTTAATCTCCCTGTTGATCTGATTAAACTCATTGGTCGCTATAAATTCAGAACTTCGTACGGACAGAACTTAGGAATTCATACGATTGAGGAAACCAAGATCGGAGTATCTGTGGCCAACGAAATCGGTGCCAATGTCGACATTGTCCGTTTGGGCTGTCTTCTTCACGATATCGGTAAAGTGGTAACCGATGAAGAAGGAACCCATGTTGAAGCCGGTGTTTCCACCTTAAAAAGATTTAGCCTTCCGAAGGAAGTGGTAGCAGCGGTTGCCGAACATCATGAAGATAAACCGTTTTCTTCGATCGAGTCGGTCGTGGTTTGGATTGCCGATGCCATCTCGGGGGCCAGACCAGGAGCCAGATATGAACCGCATGAAGAATACGTCAAGCGCATGACCAAGATTGAGGATATTGTGTCTAAATTCCCGGGTGTTGAGACCACTTATGCTTTCCAGGCGGGACGAGACGTTCGGGTCATTGTTAAACCGGATGAGGTTGATGACGATTCCTTAACCGTCATGGCTCATGATATTGCCCAGGCCTTGGAAAAAGAAGCTGAATACGCCGGCCAGATTAAAGTTACCGCCATCAGAGAAACCAGGGCAACCGATACCACGAAAGCCAAGTAAAGCTTAAATGTTTAAAAAACCCTTTGTTTTGCTTATTATTGCTTTTGTTTTTGCAGCTTTAGGTTTTTATCTTTTTAAGACAAACGGAAAGAAAGAAACTAAAGAGGTAATACAACCAACACCAGTTCCCAGTCCAACCCCAACCCCAACTCCCAAACCTTTAACTTTTGCCGAGATGAACGCTTTGTATGGTCCCTGTGTCTATTTACCAACTCTTATGTATCACCATGTTCAGGATATGACCGTAGCCAAAGAAAAGAACCAACATAATTTAACGGTTGCAACTGAAACTTTCAGAAGTCAGATGACTTATCTTAAAGGAAAAGGTTATAGCACCGCGTCCGTTAACGATTTGGTTAATTTCTTTGATGCGGGAACAGCCATTGCCAAGAAATCAATTCTTATCACCTTTGACGACGGGTATGACGATTTTTATTTAAATGCTTTACCCATCTTAAAAGAAAATGGTTTTAAGGCAATTGTTTTTCTCCCGACCGGTTTAATCGGCAATCCTGATTATATGATTTGGGTACAAATTTCGGATGCTTTTTCCGGTGGTACTTTTTTTGCCAACCATACTTGGTCGCACAAGAATGTAAAACAGACAAATGATGTCGTGGAGAAAGAAATAACCACGGCCGATACACAACTGGCGGATCGGGGTTTGAATTCTCCTAAAGTTTTTGCTTATCCGTATGGCTTTTCCAGTACTTTTTCGGAAAGTGTTCTTTCAAAGCTTGGATACTCTTTGGCTTTTACCACCAAACCGGGAAGTACACTTTGTAAAAAGCAAAGATATGATTTACCAAGAATTAGAATTGGTAACTCAAGTCTTTCTTCATACGGTCTTTAAGGGATAATTTGACTTTTACCTTGAATTTAATTATGCTTGGAAACTAGAAATGACAAAAAGAGAAATAGTTGACTTAGTTGCCAGAAAAGCCCATCTCACCAAAAGGGCATCCGAAGAAGCCGTTGAAGTTTTTTTAAGTGAAATTGGTCGTGTTTTATCCAAAGGTGAAAAAGTTGTTCTTTCCGGTTTTGGAACCTTCAGAGTTATTTCTATGAGAGGCAAAACCGTTAAGATTCCAAAGACCGATAAAATGGTAACCATCAAAGCTCACCGCTCACCCCGTTTTACTCCAGGAAAAAAATTAAAGAGACAGGTTATAAGATAAACTTTAAGTATCTTCTTCTGATATAATCTCCCTTAATGGACCGTGCAATTGTGGTCGATCATTTAGTCAGAGACTTTGTCGTGACCGAAAAAGAATCGGGTTTGAAAGGGACCTTTTCCTCGATCTTTTCACCAAAGAAAAAAGCCGTTCATGCCCTGAAAAGTATTTCCTTTTCCATACAGCCGGGTGAGCTGGTTGGTTTTATCGGGCCCAACGGGGCCGGTAAAACAACTACCATGAAATCTCTGTCGGGGCTTTTATATCCGACGGCCGGTTTTGTGCAGGTTTTAGGTTTCGATCCTTGGGATAGGAAAAATGAATTCTTAAAACAAATTGCTTTTGTTATGGGCCAAAAAAGCCAGTTGTGGTGGGACTTACCGGCTATCGATACCTTTGAATTAAATAAAGCCATTTATGAAATCCCGGATAGGCAATACGAAGAAACCTTAAATGAATTAACCGATCTTCTTGATGCCAAGAAGTATTTGAATATCCAGGTTAGACGGCTTTCTTTGGGACAAAGAATGAGAGTCGAACTGATTGCCGCCCTTCTTCACAAACCGAAAATTCTTTTCTTGGATGAGCCGACAATCGGTTTGGATGTAGTAGCCCAAGCCCGGATGCGTGATTTTATTTATGACTATAACCGCAAATACGAAGCCACGATTTTATTAACTTCGCACGATATGGATGATCTGGTTAATTTAGCAAGGAGAGTGATTGTTATTAACGAAGGTAAAATCATCTTTGATGGTTTATTGGATGAACTAACCAACCGTTTTGCCAAAGAAAAAATAATCAAGGCAACCCTGTCTGATGAAAAAAATATAGCCGATATTGAAAAAATAGGAAAAGTGAAAAAATTAGCTTTTCCGGAGGTCATCCTAACTGTTCCCAGATCGGCTGTTGCCCTGGCCGCTTCGGAATTATTACAAAATTTTCCGGTTGAAGATTTAACGATTGAGGAAGAATCAATCGAAGACATCATTAGAAGGGTTTTTAAGGGCGAGGGTGTTAAAACCAAACTCTTTTAAAAATAATCTGTTATGAACAAGTACCTTTCTATTTTTAAGACTTCTTTTTCTCAGGAATTTGCGTACAAACTTAATTTTGTGATGTGGAGGTTGCGAAATGTCTTGCAGATTTTTGTTCTCTTCTTTTTTTGGAGCACCATCTTTTCCGATCCTTCACGGATGGTTTTTGGCTACGACCGGGGGAAAATTTTAACTTATGTTTTTGGGGTGATGATTGTTAAAGCCGTTGTTTTTTCGGCCAGGACGGTTGATATTGCCGGCGATATTGCCAAAGGGGACTTGGCCAATTATCTTTTAAAGCCTATTTCTTATTTTAAATATTGGTTGACAAGGGATTTGTCCAGCAAAGCCCTTAATTTAATCTTTGCGGTGGGTGAAACTTTAATTTTGTTTTTTATTTTAAAGCCACCTTTCTATTTGCAAACTAATCCCTGGTTGATTTTAGCTTTCATCCTTTCTTTGGTTCTGGCAATTCTTATCTTTTTTTATTTTCTTTTGCTTTGCAATATGGTCGCCTTTTGGGCGCCTGAAATGGGTTGGGCGGTTCAGTTTCTTTTGGTGATTATTATCGGCGAATTTTTATCGGGGTCGTTTATTCCTTTGGATATTTTTCCTTTAGGAGTTCAGAAAGTTTTTTACGCCCTTCCTTTTCCCTATCTCATCTTTTTTCCCCTACAGGTTTATCTAGGTAAGATTTCACTGGCTTTTACTTTAAGCGGACTTTTGATTTCCATAGCCTGGGTTTTAATTTTGGGCTTTTTTGCCAACTTTATTTGGCGAAGGGGCCTGAGGCGTTTTGCAGCGGAGGGTAGATGAAAGAACTAAAAAGATATTTTAAATATTGGTTACTGATGAGCCGGAATGCTTTCATTTCGACTGTGACCCAAAGATATGGCATGCTTTTCTTTTTCTTTGGGAAAATAATCAGATTCTTTATTTTTGTGGTAGCCATCCTCTTTGTTTTAAAAGGAACCAAAACCATTGCCGGATACGACACCAATCAAATTATCTTTTTCTTTTTGACCTTTAATTTAATTGACGTTGTCTCGCAGTTTTTATTCCGTGAGGTTTACCGTTTTCGCCCCCTGGTCGTATCCGGCGGTTTTGATTTAACTTTGGTAAAGCCCATTAATGCGCTATTTAGATCGCTAATGGGTGGAGCCGATATTTTGGATATGCTGACCATTCCGCCTTTGATTATTGCCATTATTATTATCGGCCAGAATTTTAATCCATCGTTTGTTTCTTCCCTTTATTATTTTTTCTTGCTTCTAAACGGACTTTTAATTTCCACGGCTTTTCATATTGCTGTTTTGGGTTTGGGGATTATCACCATGGAAATTGATCACACGGTGATGATCTATCGGGACCTGATGAGTTTGGGAAGATTTCCCATTGATATTTACAAGCAACCCTTACAGGGAATTATTACTTATTTAATCCCGGTTGGTATTATGATTACCATTCCGGCCAAAGCCTATATGGGTTTGTTGTCTTGGCCGGTTTTTGTTGGTTCCCTGATGTTTGGAATCGGCTTTTTTCTGGTCGCTTTGCGTTTCTGGTCTTTTGCTTTAAAAAAGTATTCCTCTGCCTCAAGTTAACATGAATAAAATATTAATTATTACTGGACCGACGGCGACGGGTAAAACGTCTTTGGCACTAAAACTGGCTTGTCTTTTCGGCGGGGAGATTGTCTCGGCCGATTCAAGGCAGGTTTATATTGGTTTTGATATCGGCACGGGTAAAGATATTCCCAGAAGGGCTTTGCGGAAAGAAAGCCCTTTAGGAGTTTTTTACGAAATAAAAGGCGTTAAGGTTTGGGGTTATGATCTAGTCAGTCCGAAAGAGGAATTCAGCGTTGCTCAGTATGCCGAAAAAATTAATAGAATTATCAAGGAAATTCAAGGTCGGGGAAAGCTGCCGATTCTAGTTGGAGGTACGGGCTTTTATATAAAAGCTGTTATTGATGGTGTGGCCACAGCCATTATTCCAAGAAATCCAGGTTTAAGACAATCTTTAGCCGATAAAACACCCGATCAGCTTTTTGAAAATCTGGCTCAAATTGATGCCTCAAAAGCCGCATCTTTAAATTCTTCTGACAAAAAAAATCCGAGAAGACTTGTCCGGGCGATTGAAGTAGCCATGTGGAAGTTGGACAACGCCGATCGGGGAGATTTAAAAACGGCCAAAGAAAGTTGTGATGCTTTGTTTATCGGTTTGAATTTGGATAATGACAGGTACGAAAAGATTTTGAGAAAAAGAGTAATCGAAAGGTTAAGAAAAGGTCTTTTAAGAGAAATTAAGGTTTTGCTTAAAAAAGGAGTTTCTTGGGATTCACAGGCCATGTCTTCTTTGGGATATAAACAGTGGCGAGGCTTTTTTGCGAAAGAGAAGGGTAAAAAGGAAACGATTGAGAGTTGGTATTTGGCTGAAAAAAAATACGCCAAAAGACAAATAACCTGGTTTAAGAAGGAAAAAAGAATTGTTTGGTTTAATCCGGAAAGCACTGATTATCCCGAAAGTGTGGAAAAATTGATTCAAAAATGGTATAAAAAGGGGTATGCCGAGAAAAATTGAGATCTCACACAGAACGATTATTTTTGCCGTTATCTTTTTGATATCCTTGTGGTTTTTGTATTTTATCAAAGATATTCTTCTTGAACTTTTCTTGGCCCTTTTTATTATGACCATCCTAAACCCGATGGTGACCAAGCTTTCCGGATGGAAGGTGCCAAGAGTCCTCTCTGTGTTTATCTCCTATCTTTTGGTTTTTGGCGTTTTTGGAGCTGCCATTGCCGGAATTATTCCGGCCTTGGTTGAGCAAACGACCAGTTTTGCCAACAACTTACCCGACTTTATGAACAAAATTGGAATAGGTGGATTGATTAATGACCAAGTTATCGGCCAGTTATTGTCCCAATTAGGCTCTCTTCCGGGACAGGTCGTCAAAGTTGGTTTTAATATCTTTTCCAATGTCTTAGGGGTTTTAACTGTTTTGGTCTTTGCCTTTTACCTCCTTTTATCCCGGCAAAAACTGAGCGATCAATTAGGCTCTTTTTTTGGGGAAGAAAAGGCAAAAAAAATTGGAAGCACTTTGGATTTGATTGAAAAAAGATTGGGTAGTTGGGCCAGGGGGGAATTGACCTTAATGGTTGTTGTTGGTTTGGCAAATTTTATCGGCCTAACGCTTCTTGGAATTCCCTACGCCCTGCCTCTGGCTTTATTGGCCGGCCTTTTTGAAATTATTCCGACGATGGGACCGATCATTGCAGCTATCCCGGCCGTTTTAATTGGATTATCGATTTCTCCCATAATGGCTTTGGCCGTGGCCGCTTTGGCTTTTTTGATTCAACAATTGGAAAATTATATTTTGGTTCCCAAAATTATGGGGCGGTCGGTTGGTATCAGTCCGATTATTATTCTTCTGGCTTTGGCCATTGGTTTTAGGTTAATTGGGGTAATTGGTGCCTTAATCTCGGTTCCGGTGGTTTTGGTTCTCCAGGTCCTATCTAGAGAGTACTTCGTAAAAGAGTAAGAAACTGGAAAAAAGGCCCCTTTTTTGCTATAATGCGCTCACTCTGGAGGAAGGATAATCGCTCTGTCCCGCAAGGGGTGGAGAGGAAAGTCCAGGCAGCAGAAAGAGGGGTGTTCGCCGTAAGGCGAAGCGGGTAACCGCCAGTTAGAGCCACAGAGACGACGACTCACTTTCTACCGAATAGGTAGAAGGAAGAGAGTGAAAAGAGGCAATCCTCCCCGCTGCAACCTCCGAATGGAACGTTATCAGGTTTCTTTCCCGAGTTCCAAAGCTTGAGGGCGTTAGATAGATGATTATCGAAAAACAGAACCTGGCTTACTAGCCTCCGGAGTACAAAAGACCCGTCTTAAAATGACGGGTTTTTTGATGGGGTTAAAGCTTCTTGGAGAACTCACCTAACAACAAAAGGGACCCAGCAACTTCTGGGGTGCCCCTTTTGTACTTGAATGTTCAAAGATTACTTTCCGCCAATCCTGAACATGGTCGTTCCGCAAACTTCGCAAACAGCTTTGACAGCTTTTTTACCATTCTTCATGGTAACTTCTTTTGCGTCTTTTCCTTCTCTCTTAGTTCGACATTTTACACAGTACATCATTCTTATTCACCCCCTTTCGACAGGGCAGAACGTTTACTAAAACGTTCTTGTGGTGCGACGAATCGTACCAGGATGCTCTTTAAGCATTCCAGATGAAGTATATCACCACCTCTATACCTAAAATGAGGCTGACGAGGATTAAGCTTTTAAATATCCTATGCTTGGTTGAGCCTGACATATCATCTTTTGCCATGCTTAAGGTCTTTTTTGTTAGTGTGCCTGACTCATTTATAGAGTTATCCACATTTTTAATTTGCGTCTTGACAGGAGGCTCAACTGAAGCTTTTTCAGGCTTATTTTCCCAAGACAAAGTAAAATGATGAATTGCTTTTTCTTTATCTTTTCTGGTTCTTCTTTTTGACATTAAAACCAATATAAATAATAAATGGTGATTTAGCAAATTTATTTCAAGCTCTTCTTGACAGGAATTGGTAGGAATGTAAAAATGTTTGAGTTTATTTGTTACCCAAAAGATGAATTGGCAGTTAATTATTAGCCTTGCTCTTTGTATATGGCTCTTGGTTTTAACCGTTGTTTTGTTTTTTCTTTTTTCTTTTTTTAAGAAGCTTTCCAAAAGCGCCAACGAAAAAGATATTAGAAAGCTCTTGGATAAAATCTTAGGCGTTCAGGTTAAAAACGCCGAAGGGATAGAGAAATTAAACAAAATAACTGATAGACTAAATGATGAGGGTTTCGGACACGTCCAAAAGATTGGACTGGTAAGGTTTAATCCTTTCAGAGAAATCGGTGGCGATCACAGTTTCTCTTTGGCTATTTTAGACGGCAAAGATACGGGTATAATAGTAACAGGACTGCACACCAGGGAGAGAACAAGAATTTATGCGAAAGCAGTCAAGGCAGGCAGAAGTGAAATAGAATTGTCTGAAGAAGAAAGAAAAGCTTATTTAAAAGCACAAAGAAGTTAAAATGGAAAAATTTAAAAAAATAATCTCTTCAAAAAAGTTTACGATGACTTTAAGTCTGGTTGGGCTTTATCTTTTGGCTACCGGCATTTCCTTGGCCCTATTTACTTACTTTAAGAAAGATTCAAGCACCACGACTTCAACAACCGATAAGACAAGGTCGAGAATTAATGTTGATGCTCCCAAGACGGAAGCCTGTCCCATAAACGGTATGAAATATACCAATGCCGAAAAAGAAATTTGGTCAAAGAGGCGTCCGATTACGGCCATGATTGAAAATCATGCCGACTCCAGGCCCGCTTCCGGTCTTTCCAAAGCCGATGTCGTCTATGAAGCCGTGGCCGAAGGCGGAATTACCAGGTTTCTTGGAGTTTTCTATTGTGGTGTCTCGGCTGAAGAAGTTCAGATTGCACCGGTCAGATCGGCCAGGATTTACTTTATTGATTATGCTTCCGAATACGGTGACAAACCGATTTTTATGCATGTCGGTGGTGCCAACAACTTCTCAGGCTCTGGTGATACGGCTAAAGACGTAAGGGCTCTCGAGACCCTGGAATCACTTGGCTGGAGAGTTCCTAAAGGCAATGATTTTGATACGACCTACGATTCCGGTTTCCCGGTCTTCTGGCGCAATTACGAAAGATTGGATCACACCGTTGCGACAGAACATACCATGATGGCTTCACTTGATGCCGCCTTTGCCGAAGCCGAGAAAAGAGGTTTTGCGGCCAAAGACGAGAATGGTGATGCTTGGGATGAGAATTTTGTTTCCTGGAAATTTAATGACGACAAAGCCCAAACCCCAACCGCCGCAACGATTAGCTTTGCTTTCTGGGATAATAAGCCCGACTACAATGTCGAATGGAAGTATGATTCGGCCAACAATCAATATTTGAGATTTAATGGCGGAAAAGAATTTGTTGATCTGACAACCAAGAAACAATTAACAAGTAAGAACGTAGTTATTCTGTTTGCTAAAGAAAGAGGCCCTGTTGACAGAAACCTTCATATGTTCTATACCACAACCGGAACCGGCAATGCCATTGTTTTTCAAAATGGTGTCGCCATTAAAGGAACCTGGTCAAAGAAAACAAGAATGGATAGAACTAAGTTTTTGGATGAATCAGGAAAAGAAATTTCTTTTGTCAGGGGAACGATTTGGATTGAAGTTGTTCCTTCGGGAAACGAAGTTAGTTATCAATAAAGCCTGCCCCAAATTAAAATGGCTGATTTAGGTGACATTATTACTTCAAAAGTAAGGGTTAAGATATTAAGCCTGTTTTTTGCTAATCAAGGCGAGATGTATCATGTCCGAGGCATTGTCAGAGAAGTTGCCGAAGAAATAAATGCTGTCAGACGAGAACTCGAAAAGATGGAAAAAAGCGGGATCTTGAAAAAAGAACCACGGGGAAATCGGGTTTATTATTTTTTACGGACCGATTATCCTTTATTTGGTGATCTTCTTTCAATCGTTTCCAAATCGACCGGTTTGGGCGAATCTTTGGTTACCAACAGAAATAAAATCGGTCGGGTTTCCTTTGTCATGTTTTCCGGTAAGTTTGCCAGGGGTAAGTCGCGAAAAAGAGAAGATGATGTTGATATTTTAATTGTGGGAGAAGTGGTCTTACCTGAATTGGCGGCTCTGGTTCGGGCTGAAGAGAGCAAGCGCAATAAAGAAATTAACTACACCGTTATGAGTCGGGAAGAGTTGGATTTTCGAAAAAAGCGCCGAGATCCCTTCCTTCTTGGGATTTTAGCCGGCAGCCGGATTATGATTATCGGTGATGAGGAGGAACTGGTAAACTAAAAGTCATGTTCCATTTATCTCCACCTGCCAAAAAGCTTCTTCTGATTCTTTTCTTAACTATCGTTTGTTTATTCATTTCACTTCCGCAAAACATTCCTTTTAAGATAAAGACTCTGGGTATAAAGATTGATAGGACTTTTGTTCGGCCCAATCTTGATTTGAAAATCGGTAGGTTGGAAATTAAAAAGAACTTTGATCTGATTCTTGGCCTGGATTTGGCCGGTGGCAGCCATCTGGTTTTTGAAGCCGATACTTCCAAAATTCCGGCCGAGAAAGTTAAAGATGCCATTGAATCGGTCAGAAATGTTATCGAAAAAAGAGTTAATCTCTTTGGTGTTTCCGAACCGGTTGTTCAGACATCTTCTTTTGAGGGCAAGAACCGGATTGTAGTAGAACTGCCGGGTATTAAAGACACCCAGAAAGCCGCAGCCCTGATTGGCAAAACAGCTCAGTTGGTTTTTGCTGAAGTTGAAGGAGCATCTGCTTCGGCCAAATTAAAACCAACCACCCTAACCGGGGCTGATTTAATAACAGCCAGGGTAGAGTTTGATCAAACATCCGGAAAACCCGGGGTGGGAATCGAATTTAACAAAGAAGGCGACACTAAATTTGCGGCCTTAACCGAGAAAAACGTGGGTAAACCCTTGGCGATTCTTTTGGATGGGGAAGTGGTTTCAGCGCCAATCGTTCAGGAAAAAATAATTGGCGGGAAGGCCCAGATTAGCGGTAGTTTTACAACCGATGAAGCCAAATCCTTGACGATTCAATTGAATGCCGGTGCTTTATCCCTCCCCATTAAATTAGTTGAGGAAAGAACGGTTGGGGCAACCTTGGGGGCTGAATCGGTCCAAAGAAGCGTTAAAGCGGGTTTGGTTGGTTTGGCTATGGTTTTATTATTTATGCTTTTAACTTATGGCGGCTTGGGGTTGGTAGCCGATATTGGTCTGGTTGTTTTTGCCATAATTACCCTGGCCTTGTATAAACTTATTCCGGTGGTTTTAACCCTGCCGGGCATTGCCGGTTTTTTACTTTCCGTCGGTATGGCCGTTGACAGTAATATTTTGATTTTTGAAAGATTTAAAGAGGAAAGAGGCAGAAGACCGGTGGCCGATGCACTGGAAATATCTTTCGGCCGGGCTTGGGATTCAATCAGAGATGCTAATATTGCCACGTTATTAACGGCTTTTATTCTGGCCAACCCGTTTGAGTGGAATTTCTTAAACACTTCGGGTCCGGTCAGGGGTTTTGCCATAACTTTAGCCCTGGGTATTGGAATCTCACTTTTTACCGGGATTGTTGTTTCCCGAAATTTACTTAGAGTTTTTGTGAAGGAGAAAAAGAAATGATTGACTGGATGAAGTATCGGCTAATGTATCTGATTATTTCCACTTTAGTTATCGGAGCGGGCGTATTTTCTCTTTTTAAGTGGGGTTTAAATCTGGGTGTTGATTTTAAGGGTGGTGCTATTATCGAATACCGGTTGGCCAAGAGTTATTCAACCGAGGAATTGACTCAGGGAATTGAAAAAACCGGAATTGCCGTAACTTCGATTCAACAAACCGAAGGATCCAATTACATCTTTCGTTTTCCACCGATTGAACAAGCCCAAAAAGAACAGATAAAACAGGGACTGGAAAAAATAACTAATAATTCAGTAACCGAATTAAGATTTGAAAACGTTGGTCCGTCGATTGGACCGGATTTGGTTAAAAAGACAATTATTGCTTTGATTATTTCGGCCTCCAGTATTTTGCTGTGGGTTGCCTACCAATTTAAAAACCTTAAGTTTGGGGTAACAGCCATTATCGGAATGTTTCATGACAGTTTGGTTTTAATAGGCAGTTTTTCCCTCCTTGGACACTTCTTTGGAGCTGAGATTGATTTTCTTTTTGTGACCGCTCTTTTAACGATTCTTTCCTTTTCCGTTCATGACACGATTGTTAATTATGACCGAATCAGGGAATCGCAGAAAAAAGTTGGCGGGGATTTGAAATTCTTGGCCAATAAGGCCACCTCGGAAACGATGGTTAGATCTTTAAACAATTCTTTTACCATTATCTTTATGTTGATGGCCCTAGTTTTATTAGGCGGAACAACCGTTAAATGGTTTGCCATTGCTCTTCTTGTTGGAACTGTTTCAGGAACTTATTCTTCACCGTTTGTTTCAGTGTCCTTGTTAGTGACGTGGGATGAAATAGAAAAAAAGTTGAAGAGAAGATAATTAGACTTTTAATTCTTTTAGTTTTTCGATTAAGGCTTCCTTTTTATTTTCGGTTTTCTTTTCGACCACTTCGTTAAAAATCATTTCCAGAATTTCTCCCACCTTTGGGCCCGGTTTTAGGTTTAGCACTTTCATTACGTCGGCTCCGTCAATTTTAATATCTTTTAAAGAAAACGGTTCTTTTTGGACTTCAATCAATCTTTTTTTGAATTCCTCCAAGCGCCAGGAAGTTTCTCTGGCACCGCCACCTAGCCTATCACCAACTCTTAAGTCAAGCATGTCGTTAACGTATTCTTTTCCGACATTTCTGATAAACCTTCTTATGGCGCTATCGGTTTGCCTCTCATCCACGGTAAACTGATGCCATCGAATAAGGATTATAAATTTCTCCTTCTCTTTAGCCGAAAATCTAAGACGTTCGGCAATATTTTCGGCAATTTTGGTACTGACAACTTCATGATTGTAAAAAGTTATAACCCCACTCGGTAATTTTTTATAGGTTTGCGGTTTGCCGATATCATGAATTAAGGTGGCAAAACGGACAACCGGGTCGGTTGATTTACAGTTCTTCAGAGACATGAGTAAGTGATTTCCGACATCATAAATGTGGTGTCTGCCTGGGGATTTTTGTTCAATACCAAAAGCTTTTTCTAATTCCGGAAGAATTTCCTGAACCAAGCCTGCTTCTTTTAAAAGAACAATGCCCTCATAAGGATGAACGGAGGCGAGGATTTTAAAAAGTTCTTCCTTGATCCGTTCCTTGGCGATTTTATTAATTAAACCGGCATTTCGTTTAATTGCTTGCAATGTTTTATCTTCAATTTTGAAGTTAAG
>DIAR01000023.1:0-6253 GCA_002415845.1 Candidatus Woesebacteria bacterium UBA5073 | reverse complement strand
GCAATCCGAATGGCCCTCATCATTCTTAGGGCATCCTCGGAAAAACGTTCATTGGGGTCACCAACGGCTCTAATAATCTTTTTTTCTAAATCCTTTTGGCCTTCATATTTGTCAATTAACTCCAGTTCGCAAAGATCGTTAATGTTGGGGTTAATCAGTTTTAAAGCCATGGCGTTAATCGTAAAGTCGCGTCTTTGTAAATCTTCCTCCAGGGTTTTCCCCCAGGTTACCTCGTCCGGTCGTCTGGCGTCAGAATAACCCCGTTCTTTTCTGAAGGTAGTTACCTCATATGGGTGAGGAAAGGATTCGGTGGCAATACCAACCGTGCCAAAGCGGTTATCGTAGAAGCCATCAGGATAAATTTTTAAGATTTCTTCAGGTGTTGCATTGGTTGTAAAATCCCAGTCATCGATAATGCCTTCCATTAAAAGATCCCTGACGGCACCACCGACAATATAGATTTCAAAACCTTTCTTGTCGAAGTTTTGGAGAAGCTCAATAACAAATTCGGGAATTTGGGCTTTAATCTTCATATATCAAACATTATACTTCAGAGTTAGGTTTACCTTGAAGGGGAAAATGAAAAACTGGGAAATAAAAGGCCAATTAAAGAAAATAACCAAAGATCGGGAAGCCGAAATTATTAGTGTTCTTCTGAAAAACAGGGGCTTAGTAAAAAAATCAGAGATGGATTTGTTTTTAAATCCGCCCAAACCTGATGAATATTCCCTTGCAGACTTAAAAATTGACAAAAAAGAAGTTACTAAAACTATTTCCCGATTAAAAGTAGCTTTAAAGAAAAAAGAAGATGTGGTTGTTTACGGTGATTATGATGCTGACGGTATCTGTGCCACAGCCATTCTTTGGGAAGGTCTTTTTTCCCTGGGGTTTAGGGCCCTGCCTTATATTCCCGAACGCTTTTCTGAAGGTTATGGCATTAATGCTGAAAGTGTCGGGGATTTAAAAAAGAAAAATCCTAAACTTAAACTTCTTTTTACCGTTGATAACGGGATTACAGCCGGAAAAGAAATTGAAAAAATAAATAAATTAGGAATTGATGTAGTTGTTGTTGATCACCACGTAAAGGCAAAAACGAAACCTAAAGCCTTCTCCATAATTCATACCACCCAAATATGTGCCGCCTCTCTGGCCTTTGTTTTAGTAAGGGAACTTAAAAAACACTTTAAGACGGTTAAAGCCAACACATATGGGGACGGATTGGAACTGGCAGCCATTGCCACCATTGCCGATCAAACACCCTTAATTGGGGCCAATCGTTCCTTTGCCAAGTACGGCCTTGAAGCTTTAAATAAAACCAAAAGACCGGGCTTAACGGCTTTAATTAACGATGCTGCTTTAACCTTCGGTGGGATTGGTACTTATGAGGTTGGCTTTATCATTGCACCCCGTATTAACGCTATGGGCAGAATTGAACACGCAATTGACTCACTTCGGATATTGTGCACAAAAGATACTCTTCGGGCCAAAGAACTAGCTTATCATATCGGAAAAGTGAATCTGGAAAGACAAAGGATTGTTGATGAGGTTATATATCACGCCAGAGAAGTCGTTTTAAAAGATAGTAAAAGCAAAGTCTTAATACTGGCTCATGAAACTTATCACGAAGGCGTTATCGGACTGGCTGCCGGAAAATTGGTTGAAGAATTTTACCGTCCGGCGATTGTCATTAGCAGTAAAGGTGAAATTGCCAAAGGATCAGCCAGATCCATCTCCGGATTTAACATGATTGAAACAATTCAGAAAATGGAAAAATTTATTTTGGGAGGAGGGGGTCATCCGATGGCGGCCGGTTTTTCCCTTAAAACAACCGATATTGAAATTTTTAAAAAAGAATTTATTAAACTGGCCGATCCTTTATTAACCGAAGAAATCCTAACTAAAAAAGCTAAGGTTGATTTGGAGATAAATTTATCTGATATTAATCTGGAACTTTATAAAAAATTAAAAGATTTTGAACCGACAGGACTGGGAAATCCGAGTCCTTCGTTTATCACCAAAGGGGTTGAGGTAGCTGATGCCAAAACGGTTGGGAAAGAAGGAAAACATTTAAAATTAAAAGTAAAACAGGGAGATTCCACCTTTGATGCAATTGCTTTTAAAAGAGGTGAAAGTTTTAAGGATTTATCGGTAGGAAAAAAAATTGATATTGTCTATTCTCTTGATGAGGATACTTGGGGAGGGAATTTAAAACTTCAATTAAAAATTAAAGACTTGGATTTTTAATCAGCGGTGGGTACTCCCAATATGATATCTGATCCAATCAGGATCATTTGGGTCGGGATAGCTCCTGAGACCTCTTCTTAATTCGGTATCTGCAACAGGCCTTTCGTCTTTTTTGCTGTCAAATTTGGGAACAGAATCAGGTCTTAGGGCGGGTGGTACTAAACGAACACAATTAGATTTGTTGATACCGCAATCGCCGTCCAAAGGAAGCGGGTTGGCAATGCCCTGACCTTCTTTTAACCTCCACTTAACGTACCCGCAGGGGTAGAGGGAACATTCTTTTCTATTACTAGGCATATTGATAAAGTGAGCGTAATTGTAGTTTTTTTAAGTCTGCCTTGTCAACCTCACGGCAACAATCTAAAATACAAATCATGGAGAGAACTTTTATCAAGGATATTGCTCCAAAAGTCGGTGAGAAGGTTCGTTTGTCCGGTTGGGTGTATGTTGTCCGTGATCACGGCAAAATTACCTTTCTCGATTTGGTTGACGGATCAGGTATGGTTCAATGCATTGGTGAAAACCTGGAGAAAGTTACACCCCAGACGGTTATTGAGATTGAAGGCTTAGTCAAAAAAAGACCGGAAAAATTAATTAACCCTAAATTAGCACTAGGTGATTTAGAAATTGAAATATCTTCTTTGAAAATATTGTCTAAAGCTTCAGAGATGCCTTTCGATATCGGGAAAGAGGATTTGGATTTGGAATTGCCAACCCTTCTTGATTACCGAGCCCTGACCATGCGCCACCCGAAACAAAAAGCGATATTAAAGATTCAAACAGAAGTTGTTGATTCCTTTAGAGAAGCCTTAAAGGCCAAAGATTTTGTTGAGTTTCAGGCCCCCTCCATCATTCCGGAAGTTCCCGAAGGCGGAGCACAGGTTTTTGAAGTTAAATACTTTGATCACAAAACTTATCTGGCCCAAAGTCCGCAATTATATAAACAAATTATGGTTGGTGTTTTCGAACGAGTCTTTTCGGTTAATAAAATTTTCCGGGCCGAACCTTCGGTTACGACCAGACATTTAACCGAGGTGGTTTCCCTGGATGCGGAATTTGGCTTTATTGATTCCTGGTTGGATGTGGCCGAAATGGCTGAATACACCATTAAATATATTTTTGAATCAGTTAAGAAAAACTGTGCCGAGGAGATAAAATTACTTGGTGCTTCTCTTCCTGTCGTTTCGGATAAAATTCCGGTGGTTAAACTACGGGAAGCTCAGGAGATTATTTTCAAAAGAACAGGGGTTGATCACCGAACGGAAAAAGACTTGGCACCTGAGGATGAAAGAGAAATCTGCAAATGGGCAATGGAGGAAAAGGGCAGTGAGTTGGTTTTTGTTTCCCACTTTCCGACCAAATCAAGACCTTTCTATACCTATCCCGATCCGGATGAACCGGAATTTAATCAGGGCTTCGACTTAATCGGTAAGGGTGTCGAATGGCTAACCGGAGGAAGAAGAATTGAAAATTATGAAACTTTGGTTGCCCACGCTAAGGAATGGAAGGTTGATACCAAGAAAATCGATATTTATTTGCAAGCCTTCAAATACGGTATGCCGCCGGAGGGTGGTTTTGCTTTCGGAGCTGAAAGAATAACTCAAGGAATAATCGGCTTGAAAAACATCCGTGAAGCCACTGCTTTTCCTCGAGATATGGAGAGGGTCGATACTAGACTCTAAACATTATGAAGTTTCTTCCCTTTTTAAGAAAAAGACTGCTTTATGTTTCTATGTTGGCGTTTGTTTTTGTAGCCTCAACCGCTTTTGCTTTTACCGAAAATCCCATTCAAAGCAGGCTTCTTAATCTTTTGAATTTAAAAAACAATTTGCCGGAAATACCTATCTTAAAAGAAACCTCCAACTATCCGGTTATCTCCGCTCAGGCTGTTTTGGCCGTTGATGTTGCCTCAGGAGTAACTCTTTATGAGAAAGATGCCGAGAAGAAACTTCTTCCTGCTTCAACCACCAAGATTGTGACCGCACTGGTGGCTTTGGATTATTATCCTTTAGATTTAATTTTAACGGTTGGTAAGGTTAAGGTTGACGGACAGAAAATGAATCTTATAAAAGGAGAGCAGATGAAGGTGGAGGATTTACTCTATGGTCTTCTGGTTTACTCGGCCAACGACGCGGCTGAAGTTTTGGCTGATGGTTATCCGGGAGGAAGGCCGGCTTTTATAGAAGCCATGAACAACAAAGCTAAAGAATTAAATCTTCTGAAAACCAGTTTTTCCAACCCGTCAGGACTTGACGGCTATGGGCATCAGACAACGGCTAAAGATTTGGTTTTGGTCTCAGAGATTGCCATGCAAAATCCTGTTTTTTCAAAGATCGTTGGAACAAAACAAAAAACGGTTGCCAGTCTTGATGGCAAGACGATTCACAAGTTAACCAATATTAATGAACTTATCGGGAAAGTGGAGGGCGTGATGGGGGTTAAAACCGGCTGGACGGAAAACGCCAGAGAAAATCTGGTTACTTACATAGTCAGAAATAATAGGAAAGTTATGATTGCCGTACTTGGCAGTCAGGACAGATTTGGCGAAACAACGGAACTGATTAATTGGATCTTTGCTAATTATGAGTGGCAAAAAGTTGATAGTCCTCACTCTCCGTAATAATCTGAAGTAATCGCTGGAACATAGGCAACAAAGTTTTTATCACCTTCAAGAACAACAATCGGTTGGAAGAAATCAACTGAGACGCCCGGGTCAAAATAAGCTAAGTATACTTTTCTGATTTTTATGTTATCACCTTCTTTGTTGTTGCCGATGGAAGCAATATAAGCCTTGCCTTGGGTTAGTGTGTCCCAGGCTTGTTGGGCGGTGATTAAGGGGTAGGTTGAAAATTGGCTTTCATCAACCGGGAAATAATGAAATTCTCCGGCGATAATTTTCTTTTCCCTATTGGATGATCCGGAAACAGTAAACCAAACATTCGCCTGTCCGGTTTTGGGTGTTAGACTCGGCAAATTATCATAGCTTTTCCTAAAAAGGTTTATCCTGATTAAATTAGCATCAGATAAAGAAAGAGCGGAAACAAATTGATCACCTTCCAGTTTAAGATAATTGCTTTCGGTCGGACCGGTTAAGTCGTTGGGCAAGATAGAAGCACCGGAAAGGAATGACCTTGCCTCTGAGGCAGCCACTTCCGGAACGGGTGGTCTGACTTCAATCGGGGAGGCATCCTCTTTAAGGTTATAAGATATTGAAAAGATCCCGGTTATAATGTTCATTTCTAAAGTTGCCGGAGCCGTCTTGTGTTTAAAACGGTAAAGATATTGGGAAACCTCTTCACCGACCGGAGAAAAGCCCAACTGATTAGCCTTTTCTTTAGCCGTATCAAGGGAAAGAAGGTTTGATGCCAACTTAGTCATGAAGAAGACTTTTCCCTGTTCGGGAAGAGTGGGTAGTGATCCTTCGGTCGTTTCCAGGGTAAAGGACAAATTAGTCTTGGCGCTTTCCGTAAATGGTAACTTAGGTAGTTTTCCCCAAGTTACGGTTGGTGCAGGAGGAGGAGCCGGAAACAGTTTTTTATAGATGCTAATGCCGATATTCAAAACGATTCTGCCGATGATTAAAAAAATGACAAAAAAGATGCCATATCTGATTATTTTTCTGGTTGTGATAGCCGTTTGGGTCAGGGAAGTCATTCCTTTGAGTATAGCTTCAAATCCTGCTAGAATTCAATTGGAATGTCCACAATAAAAACCAGGTTCGCACCTTCTCCAACCGGCAGTTTGCACATCGGAGGCTTAAGAACCGCTTTATACGCTTATGCCCTGGCTAAACACAACGACGGTAAGTTTCTTTTAAGAATTGAAGATACGGATAAGAAAAGGGAAGTAAAAGGAGCGACCGAGGAAATTCAAGCTCTTTTAAAAACTTTTAACTTGCCTTGGGACGAATTTTTTGTTCAATCAAAAAGACTCAACAAATATAAAGGAGCGGCAGATATCCTGGTTAAGGAAGGGCAGGCTTTCTATTGCGATTGTCCGGCCAGGAATG
>DIAR01000042.1 GCA_002415845.1 Candidatus Woesebacteria bacterium UBA5073 | reverse complement strand
AACGCCGTCGATGTTGGTCATGATTTTATTTTTGGCAATGCTGGAAGCCAGGGTGTCGGCGGCAAATTCAACTTCAACATCGGCGTCTTCGGTTTGTTCGGTTGAAATATAAATTTCGGCACCTGAAGTGACGGTGGCATATCCGTTTTCGGGTTCGGTGTAGACATAGTCGGGTGATTTAAGAGAAACATCCTGATAGTCCTGGGTAATTCCGGCCGGTGTTTCCACTTCGGTTAAATTCCAATTAAGCGGGGTTTCAAAAGAGTAACCAAGAGTCGGGTGGGTGTATATTCCGGTTGGTTGTTCGGTTTCCGTTGGGGTAGTGTTTTGTGTTTCGGAAACTTTAGTTATCACAATCGGATTATTTCGGAAAACAAAAAAATAAAGACCGAAAGCAAAAACAATTCCCAAAACAAAAAAAATAACTAAGGGAAGAATCGAACCGCGTTTATTCATAATTTAATTGCCCGGTACTTTAAAGGTTTTAATGATTTCATCGACTTCGGGATCGAAATTCATATTAAGTAGGGTTATAAATTTGTTACCGATTTTTTTAACAACTAAATTAGTTTGGTTTTTATATTTAGTTTGATATTCCGTTTCACTATCCCAGACTTCAATCGCCAAATCATATGACTGACCGCCTTTATAAAGAAGAATAACGGCTTTTGGCCAACCGTAGGTATCTTCAACGATTCTGTAGGATGACGGATAGGAAATCGAAAAACCATATTTGGCACTGACATATTCTTTCCAACCCGGCTTAACAGTTGGTGAAGCTTTTGTCAGGGGGACAACAGAAGGGGTAGGTTTGGGAAACAATCTGTCTTTAAAATAATAACCGACGAGAAGCCCGAGAAGAATAACGACCAACAGAAAAAACCAGGGAGCTATCTTTTTCATCTTTGTTATTCTAGCAGACATCTTTGCCTGAAAACAATTTGCAAAATTATTTGGTTATATTTAAAAGTGGCAAAAGGATTACGGATTTTAAGTAAGAGCGAAGATGGTAAAAAGAACAATAACAAAAAGGAGCAGCCACGCGGCGGTGTAGGAAATCAACTTAAGTGCTTCTTTCGTATTTTTCTTGTCCCAAAAAACAAGAAACGGATAACCCAGAGCGATAAGGGCGCAAATCAGGGCGGAGACAACAAAAAGGGAAAGCATGGCGAGAGGTCCCCAAGAATTATCAATGTTTCCAAACCAGGCGTTACCTTTCCAAAAAATAATACCGACCAAACTGCAATAGAAACCTAAACCCAAGGCCTGTAAAAGTCCGATAAGCGGAAGAGGCATTTTCTTCATTACCAGATTATTATATTACATTTATCAAATAAGGTATATTTTGGGGGTTTTATTTTTTTTGTTTTAAGTTTATTCTGTTGAAGTTAAAATTGGTGGTCATTTGATATGGAGCGATTTAGATATCAGGCATATCCGGAGAATTCTTCAGAAACAAAACAGCAAATTAATTTGCTGATGAACTCCCCTTATTTGAAAGAAATAATGAAACAAAGAGATACTACCTGGGTAGTTAAACCATCTGAGGCCAGGGATTTGGATATCGCTTTTGTAAATAAAAGGGGACCAAGAAGTGGCCGTATTGCTTCGCTTCCGGCTTTTGGTTTGCCTAATTGTGTCGGTATTAAAATTGCTCCTGAAGAAAACCGAAGCAGTATCATAGAAACTCTTCGGAAAGTTGAGAATAACCCCAGGTATGAAGAAATGAAAATGCGTTTTAAAGGAACAAATTTAATTGACCACGACATTGTCAGCGTTATGACCACGGGCGATTTGGTTAATTGGCTGTCTTTTTACAATCAAATTCATGAAGAGGGAATTTCGAAGAGAATCAGTAAAAAATCACTGGTTGGTTTAAGCGGATTGGAAAGAACCAGCTCCACCTACAGACAAAGGCTGATTAAGGGTTTCGATAATCTTCTTCTGAACAAGGAAGGCTATTTCAAATCGTCCGAAGTGGAAATTGCTCGGAACCGGGGACAGTTGGACTATGCTTTCTATGATAAAAATGGCAATTTAAAAGGAATTCCCCTTCATCATTTAAGAGAAGCCAGACTGGAGAATCAAATTTTGAGAAAAATTATTTCTCATCAGCCGGGGAAAGTGGTTGGTGCCGTAGTTAAAGGAGAAGCCGAAAACGAACGGGAAACTTGGGCAAGAGCCAAGCAGATCGAAGACGGAATTTTTAAAGAGCTGGGTGTTGAGGACGGACGGATTATCGTCATTAGCGGCGGACAATTAAGCCTTTTTGAAAAATGGGGTATGGACAAACCACTTAGTCCGTCATTACCCGACTGCAGCCTTGATTTGAGAGAAGTGATGGATTTTCTTTTTCTGGGAGAGGGCAGTGACAGACCGGGTGTTTTGGCAATGCAAAACAACGATTTTTCCTTAACCCGCAATTTTTCTTCATATGGAGCCGATGTCGTCTTTGAAAAAAGAAACGAAATTGGTGAAAGAAAATACGTATTAATCGATGATGTTATCGGTATAAATCTTAAGGGTTTGGAGAAGGATGAAGCTGTCGAGGAAGGGGAAATTTCCTTCGGTCCTGTGGATAAAGTTGCCGGTATTGTTTGCGTCCCGGATGAATACAGCAAAGCGCAAATAAACGAAAGAATAAAAGAAGTAAAAAGTTATTTGAACAGAATTAATATCGGTCCGGAGTTTAATCTGGTGCCTTTAAATTCAGCTTTGTTTGAAAAATGGCGTTTGGAAGGCAATATTATTTTTGAAGAGAATATGGAAACATTGCCGGAAAAGAAAGGCAGTTATCATTATTTTGTTAACGGGCATAGGGACGGTTTATCATCGGAGTTGAGATTATTTCCTCTTGGTCCGACTATCGGTAGTGCCAGAATGCTTTTAACAACTAAGGGTCCGGATGGAATTTTAAATTATCCTATCGATTGGGGCTCGACTTATGCCCATATCTCTATGGCCGACAAACAAATTATCGGCCGGCCGACGGCACCGGGTTTAAGGAAAATGTTTCGAAATGGGGAATTGCCTTTAATCCCGGGTTTATATTATGAACCGTATCTTTTGATGACGGCTAAAAACTGGCCCGGCATAGACAATGTTCATTTTAATGATGTTGCCGCCAGTTATTTAAGGTCCGAAATTGCCAAAAGAATACCGCGTGAACATGCTGTTAAAATTTTGGGAGAAAACCGAACCAACGAGATATATCAATTTGGAGCAAGGGATATTAAACGTTGGTATGGGGAAAACGAGATAGAAAACAGTAAGTCGCTTTATTCGCATTCGCATAAAGATCATGCCGGAATGGGCTCTTTTATCAAAGGGCCGTCGGTTTCCAGTTGGACAACGGCGGCTCTTCTTTTGGCGGCTTCAAACCATTCCGCCAACTGGTTTGATAATATTGCTTATCAAAGCCGGATCGACTTACCCAAAAAAGGCAGCAGCTATCTTAAAGAAGTTCGGGAAATGGATACGGTTTTTTATTCCAATCAGGAAGTTGTTTTGGGAGAAGATACAAAAGCCAAGTTTTATTTTACCGATCATAGCGCTGCCGGATCGGTGGCCATGGGTTTGATGACCGGTCAGGGAAAAATTCTTTATAGCGGTGATATTATGCCGGGCCCGACAACCGACAGGGCTCTTGAGTCGATTGCCAAAGACGATTACAGCACCTTCTTGTGGGAATGTACTAATCCAAAATGGTCGCAAAAACCCTCGGTCATGATTAAAGAGGAGATGGTTGTTTCCAGTTTTGAAAAAATTATGCGCCAATATCCCGATAGTCTGGTGGTAGTAGCCGTTCCACCGAATCATACGACCAGATTGGCCTCGATATTAAAAGCGAATGAGGCAAATGGTGCGAAAAGAGATATTTATGTAAATTTAAAAAGTGCCGATATTTTAAATCATTTGATAAAAGCTCGAACTACCGCACCCTTAGATGCGACCGGAAGAGATTTGTTTATACCGGAACCGGGTGTGGATCTTGGGGTATATTCCAAACCGGCTGTGACCCTAAGACCTTGGCAGAGAATGGTTAAAAGTTTAGTAACCGAAAAAGGGCAGATTGAGGTTGTTGAGCAGGAGGATTTAAATAAAATTCGGAGAGATTCGGTTTTGGTTTTGAGCCCGTTTGAATTTCCGGAAAACAGTTTCGGCGGAGCCGGAATATCTTCAAAAGTTGTCTATATTTATTCTGCTCCTTATCCATACGAAGCGGAGGCTAAAAGAAGAGTGGCCAGAATTAAATATGAGATTGAAGCAGGCGGTGGCAAATTTTATGCCGATTTTACGGTGAAGGGCGACGGCGGCACTGTTATTCCCACAGCGCCGGCTGAACTCGGCTTTCATGCATCCGGCCATGGCGATTTTGAAGAAAACATGCAGATGTTGGAAAAAGTGTTGTGTAACGGTTCTTCAACCGGGAAAACGGTTTACTTTACTCACGGAGAAAAACCACATATCTATGTAAGGGATGCCGTTGCCCGGTTTAGGGCCAAGGGTGTGACTAACGTTAATTTTGTCGGAACTTTCAATCATTATGATCCCTTAAACCCGATTAAAAATTCGGGCCACACGATTAAAATTCAGGGGTAATTCTTTTAAAGGGGTTTGTTGTAACCGAAGTCCCGAAATTGAGTCACAATTTTTTCTTCCTCACAGATATCACATTTGCCCGGAGAGTAAGTGGATAATCTGTCGGTACCCGTTTTAGGATTTCTGCCAAAGGCATTTCCACAATCGTCGCAAACCCAGAAAGCATTTAGAATCCTTTCTTTCAGTTCCGAAGAAATAGCGATTGGTTTTTGATTTTCAACTGAAGAAGAAGCGGATTTTTCTTGTTCCATTGGCCAAGAGTGTATGGTTATAAAAATTATTTGTCAACAGATGGCAAAGAACGGAAGATAAAAATTAAGTTTGCCGGTTGGCAGTTTAGTCTCTTGAAAAAGTAATTCTTGATCCGCTGGGGAGCTCGAATTCGAATGTGTCTTGGGTCGTGTCTAAAGAAGTAAGCCACTCTTTACCTTCCAGATTTCCGGTTTTTATGATTTCTTTCTGTAGTCCGGACAATAAGTCGGGAATAACACCCACTTTGTAAAAAACGGCAGGGGCTTTATCTTCGCCCTTGGGTATGATTTCTTGGGGAACATGATAGTCGGCGGATACTTTTTCCAGATCCTCCGGATTACAGCGAAAGAAAATTGAAAGGACCTTCTGGGAAATTTGATTATCGACAATAGCTTCTTTAGTTTGTCTATTTTCTATTGGTCCGAAACCGGCTCTGATTATTAATTTTGACATATGTGTTTTTAATAAAGGTAATCGCTTAAATTAAGCCCCTGTTCATATAACATAATTTCCAGTTGAGCGGTATCAATTATTGTATAACCGATACCTGCCTGGTCAAGTTTTTTGGTGGCCATCTCTTTATGGGTATATTCATCGCTGGGGCTTCCCTGGTCATATATTAAAAGCAGGTTGGTATTTGGTTTAATGTGTTCTTTAATTTCCTCAGTTGAGAGGCAGGAGATTTCCCTTGTCCCTCCGACAAAGTGATTTATTCTGGCCCCGATTTTTTGTAAGGCTTCGGCTGCGGCGCGACTTCGTTCCAATCCATAATGACAAACAAGCATTGTTGTCGGTGCATCATTAATCGCTACTTCGCTCATACTGATATTTTAGCAAATAAGGGGTTAAGCGGGAAATAGAAAACTTTTTTTATCCCAACTTTATGATTCTGAATAATCTTCACAGTAGCCATCTTTAAGCATTCCGGCCTCTTTTTCTTTTTGTAAGGCTATCTGGTGGGCTTTTGCATAAATCATACCTTTTGCCATCAGTTCCAGTTCAACCAGTTCGTGTAAGATGCTGCTTTCAAAAAACTTGCTTGAAATTTCCCGTTTTTCGTTGACGTTTTTGCAGATACAGTATTCGGGGTGGGTGTCGCTGACCCAGACTTCATCAAGGGGGATAAACTCGGACACATAGCCATGACCGCCGTGCTCCCAAGAGGTGAGAAGATTGTTTCTTATCCAGGAGCCTTGAACCTTAAATATTTTTATACCTTTTTCTTCCCGAATGAATTCTTTCCAAGGGCCGGATAAGGTAAACCCCCGGTCTTTGTTTAGGGCACTTTTTTGGATCGCCAATTCAATCTTATTGGCGAGGGAACGGTTTTTAATCTGTAAGAAATCCATGATCATAGTTTTATGCCACCTTTCTAGGGATAAAGGAATTATACTTTATTTGAGGCTATTTTGCAGGAGCCAATAAACTATGTGGGGAACTTCTTTTGCTTTAAAAATCTTCAAGAATTAGAATTAGCATATGACTGAAAGCGGGTTTGAGGACGAGAATAAACAAGGCTCTGTAACTCAGTTGAGATATGTTGGTGAGGTTCATGCAGGAATTAGGTTTGTGGATACTTCAAAAAGTTTGGATATGGATAGAATGTTTCAAATAACTCAAGACGATAAAATTAATAATTTTTTTGATGGTGTGAAAGATATGGACCTTAATGATATTAAAAGGTGGGCAGAAAAGCATAAAAACGAAAATCCGAGGGATTGGGAAGTGTTGTTTGCCATATCTGGTTCTCCTGAATATGTTGAACCAGCAGAAGTGGGAAAACTACAGGGAGTTGTTAATTTTTTTAGTGATAAAGAGACTAGAGACAAAATCAGACTGTTTAAGCCTTTGCTCCCAAAAATAAATAATGAAACTCAACTGGTAGAAGTTGGTATCGCCAGAATGGGGGATGTTAAACCGGGGCAAGTCGCAAGTGCTTTGAGACAGGCCTGTATAGAGATTAATAAACTTAAAGGGAAAGGAATTAATAAGGAGACAGGTAAATATTCAAAAGAAATGTCTCCCAAGATGTTTGTAACGGGTTTTGTTAGAGTTGAAAATATTCCTTCGCAGAAGACAATGGAACATGCTTTTTTCGAAAATAAGGGTAAAATCACTGCAAAAAATGTCCAAGGTTTAGAAGACGGTGAATATTTATTATATTTTCTAAACTGGGAGAAATTAAACGATTTTGTTCATAAGAATGCAAACGCTGCTTTTTTATAGAAACAATCCTGCAGGGGCGGAGAGAATCGAACTCCCAATGATGGTTTTGGAGACCACCGTTATACCATTTAACTACGCCCCTATATTTTTATTATTTTACTTTCTTTCCCCTAAATAGGCAAAAAAATGGGGTGACACTTTGTTTTAAAATGACACCCCATATGCCTTGCTTGTTGTTTTAGGACAAATAGATTTTGTCGATGTCCCGGTAAAACAACCCGATTTCATCCAGAACGAATTTCCGGTATTCATTTATGAGGGCTTCTCCCTGTTTATGAAAAACCGTGTTTATTCTGGTGAGCAGATCGGGGAGGATTTCTTTCTCGATAAATTGAGAAAGAGTCTTCGTCCTGTCGTTGATAAACGGCTTTTTGATGGAAGCACAACGACCGTCAACGCCCGACGTTTCGAAAGTGACTCTTACGTCGGCTCCCATTCCGGAGTTTAGGGGCGTAATAATCGCCTCAACCGAAACTCCGTGCCCAAACTGTTTCTTGTTTCCGGCCTTGTCCCAAACCGTTCCCGATTGAGAAAAGGTCTTTGCATCGCTTTTTCTGGACATCAAACACACTCCTTATTTGAGAATAATTAAGATTTTAAGTTGCAACAAAGGCTGCCTTGTTTAGCCTTATGAAACCTGGGGGTATTATAACAAAAGGGGAGATATAGTCAAGACTATAAGGTATTACTTCAGCTTGGTGGTCTCTTTATGAGAGGTCTGTTTTCGACAGGTTTTACAGTACTTGTTAATCTGGAGTTTTGCCTCCATATTAATCTTGTTCCGTTCGGTGATGTAGTTTTGCGATTTACACTCGGAACAGATTAAAGCAACCAATTCTCTTGCACCTTTTTTTGCCATATGCGGGTATTTTAAACGATTAGCCTCTCAGAAACAATATGGAGCCTGAGATCGGGCTTGAACCGATGACCTCGTCATTACCAATGACGTGCTCTACCAACTGAGCTACCCAGGCAAATTCCTGCGTCATTATACCAAAGTTGGTATACTTAAAAAAGCCATGAAGAGACAACCATCTTTCATTATTCTTCTCTCAGCCTCGATTTTCCTCTTTTTGATTGTTATCTTCAGTTTCTCTTTTAAGGGAAAAAACGGTTGGGTGTCGGGACTTTTTAGGAAGGATATTAAGGTGGTTTTGGTTGGGGATATCATGCTTGGCCGAAGCGTCATGACCACAACTTTAGCCAAAAATGATTACACCTATCCTTTTTGGAAGGTGGCTTCCGAATTGAAACAGGCGGATATTGTTTTCGGTAACTTGGAAAGTCCGTTGGTTGAAGGCTGCCCCAAAACCGATACCGGGATGATTTTTTGCGCCGATCCCAAAATGGTTTTGGGCTTAACTTTTTCCGGAATTGATGTGGTTACCCTGGCCAATAACCATATCGGCAATTACGGTGCAGGGGGAATAACCGAGACCAAAAAAACCCTGACCGAATACGGTATTGATTACACGGGGGATGGGAATTTGGCCGTTAAGGAAGTCCGGGGGGTTGAGTTTGGTTTTTTGGGTTTTAACTACATTTACGGGAAACCATCCGCATATGACCTAAAAATGATTAGGGAATCAAAGAAATTGGTTGATATCTTAATTGTTGGTGTTCATTGGGGAGAAGAATATCAGGCCAAGGCGGGCGTAAAACAAAAGGAAATTGCCAACACCCTTATCAAAGAGGGGGCAGATGTGGTGGTAGGGCATCACCCGCATTGGGTGCAGGAAGAAGAAACGATTAACGGCAAGCCCGTTTATTATTCTTTGGGCAACTTTGTCTTTGACCAGATGTGGTCGCAAAAAACCAAGGAAGGGGCGGCTATAACCCTGACTTTCAGAAACAAAGAATTGATTAAAGAGGAAAAAGAAGATGTTGTCATCACCTCCCTTGGGCAACCCGAATTCGTTAAGTGAGTTAATCTTTTGTGCTGAGGCTAGGATTCGAACCTAGGTAGGTCTTCCGACCGCCAGATTTACAGTCTGGTGCGATTGTCCGCTCCGCCACCTCAGCCAATTTTTAAAATCAAATACCCTTTTTGAGCCGGCAAAGGGAGTCGAACCCCCGACCTTCGCTTTACAAAAGCGTTGCTCTACCAACTGAGCTATGCCGGCGTACAAGGTGAATTATAGCAAAAAAAGCCTGTTTGGAGAACTTAAGGACCCTGCCGTAAAGATCCTGGGAAGAAGTTTCCCTTGTATTACCAAGTGGGTGAACTCAGCTGTTACCCCTAAGGATAAAGCAATTTGTCCTCCCGTAAAAAACTTCCAGTAAGGAAAAAGTTCCCAAGTCCCTCACGAGCAGGGTCATATTAATTGTATGTGATAGTGTCAAGAAAAAACAGCGTGAAAACAGGTCTTAAAGAGGGGACGATCCGGGGATGAGGATTTTAAACAAAAAATTAATAACCGGCGAGATAATCAGACTGATACCGGAATTGCCACCGAAGGAAGGTAAAATGAGGAAAAGAAGCAGGATTAAGCCGTAACGGCTTAAGAAGACGTCCACCTCTTGAGCCTTCTTGGCCGGCAGAAGGCCAACCAGAATTTTGCCGCCGTCCAAAGGATGAATCGGGATGAGGTTAAAGATAGCCAGAGAGACATTGAGAATAATAAACGGGTAAAAGAACTGACTGATAAAAGACAAAGGGGAAAAGGGAAGTAAACAAAATCTGACAACCAGAGACAGGAGCACAGCCAAAAGAAGATTGATGCCCGGTCCGGCGAAAGAAATTAAGGCAGCGTCTCTTTTGGGATCTTTTAGATTATAAGGGTCGTATCTGACCGGTTTAGCCCAGCCGAAGGGGAGAACCGGTGCGCCGAAAGCGCGCATAACGACCAATACCAAAAGGAGAGTCGTGCCGACCGGATCGTAATGGACAATCGGGTTTAGGGACAGCCTTCCTTCCAGTTTGGCCGTCGGATCACCCAACCGATCCGCCATCCAAGCATGGGCAAATTCATGAACGGTAATGGTGACGACAAAGGCCAATATCCAGACGAGTAAGAAAATCATTGTCAGAAAATGTATTTAATAGTATAATCTCACCAGGTTAAATTTAAAAGATATGGCTTACGCATGCGACATTTGTAAAAAAGGAACCGTTGCCGGGAGATCCCAGAGGCACAAAAGAGGTGTGGCCGGAAAAAGATGGAAGTACCGAGCCCCGGTAACTTTACGTGTTTTTAAACCCAATATCCAAAAGGCGATGGTGGTGATTGACGGTAAAAAGGTTTCGATGAAGCTTTGTACCAAATGCCTCAAAAAACTCAAAGGCAAGAAAGAAAAGAAAACAGTTAAATAAATTTAGCCGCCGGATAGCCTCTTTTGAATTCGTCCCAGGAAACAATCTCCTTACCCTCCAATTGAACCTGATCGGGAACTAAAGCTTTATCTTCCAAGTGGGCCGAAATAATCTTCAGTCTGCTTTTGTTGGTTTCGCCCATTTTGACGTCCGTCCAGGTACATGGCCAAGGGTAAAGTGCTCTTATAAGATTATTTAAGGATTTCGGGGTGATTTTAATGACGGTGTCCTTGAGAAAACCGAGAGTCAGTTTTTCCTTAGCCGCTTTTCCCTCTAAGGCTAACTGTAGAGCGGAAGGGGGAATAAAACCATCGATTTTTTTAATTTGGGTGGTAAAAGAAACTTCCTTTTCGTTTTGTTTTTTGGGCTTTATCTTTCCGGCCAGGTAAGGTTCCAAAAGAGCGATTAAGACTTCCGTTGATTTGGCGAATAGTCTTTCGGTTAAGGTTTTATTGGTGTCATCAGTTTTTATTTCTTCCTCAAACTGACTGATGATATCGCCATGATCCAATTTAGCGTCCAGTTTCATAATGGTTACGCCGGTTGTCTTTTCACCCATGGCCAAAGCTCCCTGAACGGGGGAAGCACCGCGGAATTTAGGTAAAAAGGAAGGATGAATGTTCAGAATGCCGTGCGGGAAGGCGGCCAGAACTCTGGGCGGAATAATTTCGCCGTAGGCGGCTAAGATTCCGATATCGGCTTTAACACCGGTATCGATTACGTCGGGAGAGGAATAAAAAATCGGTACCTTGTGTTTAAAACCCCAGGCATCAACGGCCGAGTGAGCCAAATACTGTTTTCGGCCAGTCAGAGCCGGTTTTTGGGTTACAACGGCTACAATCGGTGATTCACCTTTTTTATTTGAGAAAGTTCGGTGTAGTGATTCCAAAACGGGAACGACAAATTCGGGCGTGCCGAAAAAGACGATTCTCACAGTTCTACCTCCTCAAACTCATCACCCTTTAACTTATAAAGCGGTTTTTTCTGTTCGAAAATTCTTCTTAAGAAGAGAACGCCTTTCAAGTGGTCAAGTTCGTGCTGGACGATTTGGGCCTGAAAGCCTCTGAAAATTTCAGTGACTTCCTCGCCTTTAAGGTTTAAGAATTTAATCTTAATGAAGTTGGGCCTTTTAAGAGGACCGTAATAGTTGGGAAGGGAAAGACAGCCTTCCAAAATATCACTTTCCTTAATTTTGGTTTTACCCGTCTTTGTGGTCTTCTTGACGTTTTTAACCTCAAGAACTTCAGGGTTAATAATCACCCGTATTTTATCAGCCTGAACCATGGCAAAAACCTGCAGCAAAACACCGATCTGGCAGGCAGCCAAACCCACGCCTTCAGGCTCTTTTTGCACTTTAAGGGTATCAACCAAATCTTTGGCCAAAGTCAGTACTTTCTTATCGATTACTTTGACCGGTTTGGAAAGACCGTTAAGCCTGGGGTCTTTTGACGGCAAGATTTTTCTAATCATGGCCAAATTATAGCATTATAGGAGTAAAAATGCTTTATTAATCCCAAGCCATGGTTAAGAATCGATATGGTTTGGTCGATTCTTCATAGACGCGCTTACCCAACGTTATTTTGTAGTCATCGCTCATGTTTATCATTTCGTTGTGGAGGAGCGTCCAGAAAAGACCCTTACAGGTAAATACGCCATCGGTATTCTTATACATATTCTTTACAGGACCAAATGATTTGGAGTAAATGATCTCAATTGCCTTTGAAATATCAACTGTTCCGGGTTTATCTTCTAATCGATTAACCAATTCACGCATTGAAGGACCAGCTTTAATGCCAGGGAGATATCCTCTAGGCGGGTCACTAACCCCATTTGTAATATTATGAAAATCAGATACCCACCGGCTTAGGAATTGGATTCTTTGTTCTTTCGGGTCAATAGGTGCTTCAATTGAATTTTCTTTTTTCATCTGTTCCTGATTATTTATATATACCTTAATAAAGGGAAAAGCAAGAAATTTTTATTGAAGACTTTTAAGCAGTTTTAGACTGGCTTCATCTTTAGGGTTAATTTTTTCCAGGATATAATTCAACTGTTCTCTGGCTTCGGTTTTAAGGTTTTTATCAATCAAAAGAAGTGCCAGGGCATATCTTGGTTCCCGGTAGTTGGCTTTCATGGCAATTGTTTCTTTTAAGATTGTGATGGCTTTGTCGTTTTCGCCAACCCTGGCGATAACTAGTCCCAGGTTATATTTAAGTTTCGCATCGGTTGGGGCCAACTTTAAGGCTCTTAAAACAGCATCTCTGGCTTTGAATAAATAAGTTTCATCAATTCCCGAAAGTCTGATGTAAATATTGGCCAAAGCTCTTTCCAGATTGGGGTTTTTGGGAGAAAGGGTTGTTGCCTGAATGGCTTCACTGATGGCAATTTGAGCCATTTCCTTTTCCTGATCTTTATCCTTTGATAAAGCGGTGGCAATTGTCGTATCCGCTTCGGCAATTTCCATCCAGTAAATTGTTTCCTGAGGGGAAAGATTAATTGCTTTAACTAAATTGGCTCTGGCTTTAACGGGATTGCCGGAATCGTTTTGGCTTTGGCCTTTGGCATAAAGAGTATCGGCGTACCAATAGCGGGCAATCAAGAAAAGAAACCAGAAACCGACGGTTAAAGAAAAAATCATCAAGGCTTTTTGCTTACCCTGCAAAGACACTTCCTTTGTTTTAGCTGGCGCATCGACATTTAAAAGACTAAAGACAAAAGCGGGAATCAAAAAAGTCAGAAGGGAAATAACGACAACGGAAAAACCGAAGAAGTTGGTGACGAGAATACTTGCATAACCGGAACCTAAAGCGAGAAGCATTAGTTTAGCGTTCTCTTCTTTTTCTTTGGCTAATAATTTTTGGGCGAGAAATTTAAAGAAAACAACAACCATCAAGAGGTATGAAATAATACCGATTGTTCCGGTGTTGGCCATGATGTTTAAATATTCGTTGTGGGCTTTGTTGTAAAGGAAATCCCATTCGGAAACCAAATTATGTCTTTCCGGTCTGAAGTTGTAATAAGAGAAAGCGAAAGTTTCTACTCCGGTTCCCAAGACAGGATGGTGTTTAAAAATTTCAAAAGCTCCTTCCCAAACAATTTTCCGGATTTCCCCAGATTCCGTTCCGCCGGTTTCCAGGGCCGGACCGACCGTCTGCGGTGTAACCACAGAAACTTCTTTCTTGTTGAATAAATCACTTAACCGTGGTGAAAAGGGAGTTCCCAAGGCAAGAACAAAAACCACAAAGATAAGATTCAATAACCCCAATCTTAAAAGGAGAGGTTTGGTTTTTAAAATGGCTTCCTTTTTATTGATAACCAAAGCCAGGAGGCAAAAAATAAAATCCGCCAGGGCAAAACCCAAAAGGCCCGATCTGGATTTGGTGAAAAGAAGAGTAACGAAAAAGACGGTCGAAAAAATTAGCCAAAGAACGTTTGTCTTTCTTTCTTTAATAAAAAAGGCCCAGGATACGGGCAGAAGAATAACCAAAAAAGCTGCCAACCAATTAGGTTGCCCGAGAGACGAGAACACCCGGTTTTGGACATCCTGAACCCAGATGTCTTTATCAATTCCGAAATGTTCCAAAATACCGTAAAGGGAAACCAAAAAGCCCGAAATAAGCAGGGACTTAAGGATAAAAAGACCTTTTTCTTTATTAATATTGGTGGTAAAGGCAAAGAAGAGGAGGGTATAGGAAAGGGTGGAAAGAAATCCGCCGTTAAAACGGGAATAATAACCAAGGAGTGAAGTCCGAAAATCAAAAGAAAAAACTGTTGCCAGAAATTGGCTGCCCAAAAAGATTAAAAGAGGAATATCCAAGATTGTGCGACGTACAAAGAATTTCCTGTTAAGTATCATTTTTAGTACCCAGGTAAGGCAAATCAAAACGGTCATAGTGTAAACAAAAATCATTTTGTTAAATTCAAACAGTTCCGAAGTGCTGGGGTAAAAGATCAGCGGGACAAAGAAAAAAAGCAGATTAAAAAGAGTAAAGAGACTTTTTTCCAGAAATTTAAGCATTAATTTTTTATCTCACCAATTATACTTGCCTAAAATCCTCTTTGAAATAGTTATTAATATAGTTATACTTGCCCTAAATTAAATGAAGTTCCAAATTCCTATTATTAATAATCTGCTGGGCCTCCTCTCTCACGATATCGGTATTGATTTGGGAACATCCAACACCCTGGTTTGGGTTAAAGGTAAAGGGATTGTGATTAGAGAGCCTTCAGCCGTTGCCCGGGTTAAAAAAACCAAAGAGATCTTGGCAATTGGTATGTCGGCCAAAAAAATGTTGGGTCGGGCCCCGGCCACGATTGAAGCCATCAGACCTCTTAAAAACGGTGTGATTGCCGATTTTGATGCTACGGCCGCCATGCTATCGCATTACATTAAAAAAGTTCACGACACGGGTAGTAATTTTCCGAAAATCCCAAGACCCAGAGTCGTGATCGGCATTCCTTCCGGAGTGACGGAGGTGGAAAGAAGAGCCGTTGCCGATGCGGCTATTTCCTCCGGTGCCAGGGAGGCCCACTTAATTGAAGAGCCGATGGCGGCGGCTATTGGAGCGGGGTTGCCGGTTGAGGAACCGGAAGGTATTTTTATCGTTGATATCGGGGGCGGAACAACCGAAGTGGCGGTTATTTCTTTGGGCGGAATTGTGGTTGGCAGGTCAATTCGGATTGCCGGCGATGAGATGGATGAGGCAATTATTAATTATGCCAGACTTAAATACTCTCTTCTTTTGGGTCAGCCGACGGCCGAGGAAATCAAAAAAAATATCGGTTCGGCAATATCGGGTAAGGATAAATTTGCCGTAGCCCGGGGGCGGGATTTGGAAACGGGATTGCCCAAGTCGGTTAAAATGGCGGCCGGAGAAATAAGAGAAGCTTTGGCTCCCATTATTCAGGAGATTGTGATTAATATTGCCGACACTTTGGAAGAAACACCGCCGGAGTTGGTTTCGGATATTATGGAACGGGGTATTGTTCTGGCCGGAGGTGGAGCCCTTTTATCCGGTATTGATCAAAGTGTGGCCGAGATTACCAAAATGGAAACCTGGGTAGCCGACGATCCTTTAACCTGTGTGGTCAGGGGCTGCGGCAAAGTTTTATCGGATGCCCGACTTCTTTCGAAAATTCAGATTACAAAGCTGTAGAATAAAGTTATGGAGACACTTGCCTCACAAAAGAAACAAAGCTGGTTGTCGTGGTTTTTAAGGGGGTTAATCTTACTTGGTTTTTTAATTCTCCTGACCCGTCTTTTTGAACTGCAGATTATCAAAGGTAAGGTTTACAAAAATCTGGCCGAGAATAACCGGATTAGAAGAATTCCGATAACCGCTCCCAGAGGCCGAATTTTGGCCCGGGGTGGGGAAATCCTGGTTAACAATTTGGAAATCAAGAAGAAAATTGTTTATAGTCCCGAATCCGGTTTTGCCAAAAGCGATTCGATCTTGGGAGCCCTTGATGAAGAGATTATTTCCGAATGGAAAAGAGACTACCCAATGGGTGCAAAATTTGCCCATATCGGGGGTTATCTGGGTGAGGTTTCCCCTGAAGAAGTCGGAAAAGTAAATCCCCAGTGTCCGGAAAAAGGTCCCCGGAAGTTAGGTTCTTTGGTCGGCCGTTCGGGGCTTGAACAGCAATATGAGTGTTTTCTTTCCGGAGTTGACGGTGAAGAGTTAGTTGAAGTCGACACCAGCGGAAAGAAGATTAGAATTTTGGGAAGAAAAGAACCCGTTGCCGGAACCGATTTGAAAACTACCATCCACTATGGTTTGCAAAATCTTATCTCCGATCTCTTAAAAGATAAGAAAGGAGCAATTGTAATTTCCGATGGTCAGGGATCAATTTTGTCTTTATATTCTTCTCCTTCATATGACCCGAATGATTTTTTAAACGGAAATGCCGGACGAATTGAAAGTTATTTCAAGGACGAAAACCTACCGGTTTTTAACCGGGCCATTGGTGGTCTTTTTCACCCGGGCTCTGTTTTTAAACCCGTGGTTGCCATTGCTGCTTTGGCGGAGGGAAAAATTGACCGAAATTATTACTATGAAGATACGGGTGTTATTAAAGTCGGAATTTACGAATACTATAACTGGTATTTGTCCCAATACGGCCGAACTGAGGGAAAGATTAATGTAGTCAGGGCCTTAGCCCGCTCGACCGATACCTTCTTTTATAAAATCGGCGAGTTAGTGGGCCCTGTCAAGATTGCCGATTATGCCGAGCAATTTGGTTTAAATACTGAAACCGGCATTGATATTCCGGGAGAAATATCCGGTTTGGTGCCAACCCCCGCGTGGAAAGAAAAGATTAAAAAAGAAAGTTGGTTTTTGGGTAATACCTATCATTTAGCCATCGGTCAGGGCGATTTGGCGGTAACGCCGGTTGAGATGAACCGAATGACCGCGGCTGTCGCCAACGAAGGTAAAGTTTGCTCCCTTCATTTTAATCAGGACAAAAACGAAACTTGTCGGAATTTAAAAATCGACAGGGATGCTTTTTCACTGGTTAAGGAAGGACTAAAAGAAGTTTGTCAGACCGGTGGAACCGGCTATACCTTTTTTGATTTTGCCGATAAACATAACGGTCTTGAAGTCGGTTGTAAAACCGGAACGGCCGAAACGAACGTTGACGGCAAAACCCATGCTTGGTTTTCGGCCTTTGCCCCGTTTGATTTTCCGGAGATTGTAGCCACTGTTTTAGTAGAACGAGGGGGTGAAGGTTCCAAAGAAGCCGGACCTTTAGCCAGGACAATCTTTGATTATTGGTTTAATCAAAAAAACCAAACTCAGGACAGTCGATGAACGAAAAAGACAGTTTAATTTGTGTTTGTTCCTACTACCCCTTGGGTAGATTTAGAATTGCTCTTCTTTTGTCCTACTTCGGCAGTTTTAAAAAAATTGTTAACGCTCCCTTAAGTGAACTTATCGCAACCGGTCTTCCGCAAAGATTGGTAGCCGGTTTTAACAAATACCGTCAGGATTTTGATTTAGAAACTTTTTTAAAAAAACTTAATAACCTGGAAATTAAACTTCTTTCTTATAAGGATGAAGAATATCCCCGGAATTTGAAAGGTATTGCCGATTTTCCGTATCTTCTGTTTTATAAGGGCCAGTTTTTAAAGAGAGACGCCAAAGCCATGGCCATTGTCGGCAGCCGGCATATGTCGTCATATGGCTTGAGGATGACCACTAAATTTTCAAAGGAGTTGTGTTTGAAAAACGTGACTTTGGTTTCCGGTTTGGCCAGAGGTATTGATACCGTTGCCCATCAAACGGCGGTTAGAAACAATAAAAGAACGATTGCCGTTTTGGGTTGTGGCCTTGATATTACCTATCCACCGGAGAATAAAAACTTAGCAGCTGAGATTATTAAAAACGGAGTGCTTATTTCCGAATATCCGCCGGGAACACCGCCTTACCCGGTTAATTTTGTTAACCGCAATAGAATAATATCCGGGTTATCCCGAGGGGTGGTGGTTATTGAGGGCGCCAAAAGAAGCGGGACTTTAATTACGGCTTCATGTGCGGCCCAACAGGGTAAAACCGTCTTTGCCGTTCCGGGCAGTTTGGAATCGCCCTTATCCGAAGCGCCTTTGTTTCTCATCAAAAACGGGGCTAAAGTTTTAACCGAAATTAAGGACATTTTGGAAGAACTATAAATATCTTATTTGACAAGTGTTGGTAGAATGTTCTTTCATAAAAGGATATGATTTTACAAAGATGAATTTAATAATTGTTGAGTCACCGACAAAAGCCAACACTCTTTCTAAATTTTTAGGTAAGGATTATGACGTTTTGGCGACCAAAGGTCATATTAAAGATTTACCCAAAAGCGAATTGGGAATCGATGTCGAGAAAAATTTCAAACCCTCATATGTTGCGGTTGAAAAGAAAAAAGAGGAAGTAGCCAATATTCAAAAAGCGGGAAAAACAGCCAAGAAGATTTATATCGCGACCGACCCTGACCGGGAAGGAGAAGCGATTGCTTCACATGTTGAGGAGTTTTTATTGGAGAGAAAAGACAACAAAGACAAACTATCAAGAATAGTTTTTCATGAAATTACCAAAGAAGCGGTTGAAGAAGCCCTGGCGGCCCCCAGAGATGTTGATAAGAATTTGGTTGATGCTCAAGTCGGAAGGAGGGTACTGGACCGGTTGGTCGGTTATAAACTATCGCCGCTTTTGTGGCGGAAGGTCAGACGGGGTTTATCTGCCGGAAGAGTTCAAACAGTCGCCGTCCGTTTGATTGTTGAAAGGGAAAGAGAAATTGAGAAATTTAAAAAAGATGAATACTGGGAAATATTTTCTTTGGTTAAAGGAAAGAAGAATGGGGAGTTTCAGATTTATCTTTCCAAAATCGAAGACAAGAAAGCCGATGTTAAAGACGGGAAAACGGCCAACTCAATTGTTAAGGACCTGGAAAAAGCCGACTACAAAGTATATGAAGTTGCCAAAAGACAGGTGACGAAGAAGCCATATCCTCCTTATACAACCTCTACCATGACTCAGGCCGCAGCCAGACTTTTGGGTTGGTCGGCCAAAAAGACGATGAACATAGCTCAACAACTTTATGAAGAGGGTTTAATTACCTATCACAGAACCGATTCTTTATTTGTGGCCAAAAGTGCGGTTTTAAAATTAAGATCTTTCATTAAAGAGAAATACGGGGAGAAATATCTCTCAGGGGAAGAGAGATATTATAAAACCACTTCCAAAGTGGCTCAAGAGGCTCATGAGGCAATAAGACCGACCAATGTTGCCAAGGAAAAAGATGCGGATGGCCTGGCTAAAGATAAATCCACCCTATACGGTTTAATTGCCAGGCGTTTTGTTGCTACCCAAATGGCGGAAAGTCTTTATGACGAAACGGTGATTGATGTAGAGGCTAAAGGCGACAAAATTTATCTTTTAAGAGCTTCCGGTCAGGTCATGCGCTTTGACGGTTGGAAAATTCTTTTTAAAAACGGTGAAGAGGGTGAAGTATCTTTACCGGAAGTGGAAAAGGATGAAGTTCTTAAACTTATCAAAACCTGGGGAGAACAAAAGTTTACCCAACCACCGGTTAGATTTAACGAGGCTTCCTTAATTAAAACTTTGGAAAAGTTGGGGATTGGCCG
>DIAR01000031.1:18168-30496 GCA_002415845.1 Candidatus Woesebacteria bacterium UBA5073 | reverse complement strand
AGAAAACTTCGGAAACAAAGAATCGAGAATAAAAAAAAGAGAAAAGAACCGCCTAAACCTTGGGGTAAAAAAGAAAGATATTTGGTCGGGATTACTCTTTTGGCAACGGTTTTAATTTCGGCTATTTCAGCGATGGGGGCCAGGGAATGGAAACTGGCCGGTGTCAAAAGATTTAAGTTGCCAAGTCTTAATTTTTTTAAAGAAGAGACGATTACCATCGGGGAAAAGAAAACCGTTTCCGATGAAGAGCTTTTTAAGTCGGAAAAAATCATCAACGAGTTTGTCGATAAGACGAATAAATTATCAGGTGTTTATGCTTTCTCGGTTATCAATCTATCCAGCGGTTATGTGTATGGCGTTAATGAAGATGAACTGATGGAAGCGGCCTCTTTAATTAAGTTGCCGGTAATGGCCCTGTCTTTTAAACAAGCGGAAGAGGGTTTACTAAACTTGGATGAAAAATATTCCCTTAAAGGATCCGATAAAATAGCCGGTTCGGGAAGTCTTTTTGGGAAAGCGGTTGGCTATCAAATATCCTATCGGGAGATCTTAAAACTAATGGGTCAGGAGTCGGACAACACGGCTTTCAATATCATGCGGCTAAAATTTGGTGACGGGGCAATTAACACTTTTGCCCAAAGCTTGGGAATGAAGAATACCGATATCACCAAGAACCAAACCACGGCTGAAGATATTGGTTTATTTTTTCAAAATCTTTTTTTGGGAAAAATAGTTTCCGAACAAAACAAAGAAGAACTTTTAACCAATTTGACCAAAACCATCTATGAAGATTATTTACCTAAAGGAGTTCCAATTGATGTTCGGGTAGCTCACAAGTTTGGTAGGGAAACAGGTGTCTTAAACGATGCCGGTATAATCTTTGCGCCAAAACCATACATTTTGGTTTTAATGTCCAAGGGAACGATTGCCAAAGAAGTTGAAACTTTTTTCCCGGAAATTATTAAGTCAATTTACCAAAGCCAAAATTAGTTGGTAACCGAAGCTGCTTCAGGCAGAATTTGACCCTGTTTTTTTGTTTCTTCGGCTCTTTGTTTTTCTTCCAGGATTTTTTCGATTTGTTCTTTGCTGCAAATTTTGTTGGGTGCATTCCCTTTAAGGAAATATTCATATTTGGCCGGACAACCCTCACAGGTTAAGCTGCCGGTTAAAGAACAAATGGAAAGGGAAAGCACACCCTCCGGTTTAACCCAGGCCACACTGGGCTGACTTTTTAAAAGAGCAGTCATAATCCGGTTAAAGATAGGAGAGGCACCGGTTACGCCGGAGGCAATCTGACTCATGGGTGAGCCGTCGTTATTGCCGACCCAGACGGCGACCAGGAAGTTTTGGTTAAAGCCGAAAGTCAGATTGTCTTTTAAGTTATTACTGGTCCCGGTCTTAACGGCTACTTCGGGGTGATTGGGAATGACCAGGGCGGAATTGACACCGAAAGCCGGGCTTCTGGCTGCATTATCACTTAAGATGCTTTTCAGAAGGAAAGCCACTTCGGGGGAGAATATTTGTTCCTGATCCGCTTTGCTTTCTTTTTCCAAGATTTTTCCCTTGTAGTTTTTTACTTCCCGAATGAAGGTTAATTCCGGTTTTTGCCCGTCATTGGCCACGGTTGAATAGACAATAGCTTCATCGATGAGTTTAACTTCACCGCCACCCAAGGTTAAAGACAAACCGTAATTTTGCGGATTGGTCCAAGTCGTGATGCCCATTTTAGTGCCTAAAGCAATCATTTTATTAACACCATATGAGGCTAAAACCTTAACCGCCGGAATATTTCTTGATTCGGCAAAGGCACTTCTAAGCGTTAAATTGCCGCGGTATTTTCCGTCATAGTTTTTGGGAGTATAGACAGGTTGCCCTGGAACACTAAAAGAAACCGGGGAATCATCCAAAATCGAGGCCGGGGTATAGCCGTTGGAAAGAGCATAAGCATAATTAACAACCTTAATTGAAGAACCTGGTTGTCTTAGGGCAGTCGTAACATTAACATTGCCGTCATTTTTTAAATCAAAATAGTCTTTTGAACCAACCATGGCTAAAATTTCACCGTTTGTTGGATTTAAGACCAAAGCCGCACCGTTGGTGACTCTTAAAGGTCCAAGTCTGGCAATTTCTCCTGCTACTTCTTTTTCGGCCAGCTCCTGTATTTTAAAGTCCAAGGTGGTGACTACTTCCAAGCCGCCTTTTTGAACCATTTCTTCACCATATTTTTCAACTAAGGCTTCTTTGACGAACATGACAAAATGCGGAGCTTTAATGTCAATGCGGTTGGCATTAAAAGTTATACTTTGGTTAACGGCGGCCACCCTTTCTTCTTCGGTAATGAATTTATTGATGGTCATTAAAGAGAGAACTTCCCTTTGACGTTCAAAAGAGGCATTCGGGTTGGCTCCAAAAGGCGAGAATTTCGTTGGGCTTTTGGGAAGCCCTGCCAAAAGAGCCGCTTCGGCTAAATTTAAATCTTCAACCTTCTTGCCGAAATAACTTTGGGCCGCTTCTTCAATTCCGTAGGCTGTTCCACCGTAACTGACCTCATTTAGATACATTTCCAGAATTTGATCTTTGGAATAAACCATCTCGACTTCAAATGACAGAATCAATTCTTTTATTTTTCTAAGGATGGTTTTCTCCGGCGTTAACAGAGCATTTTTAACCAACTGCTGGGTGATGGTTGAACCTCCGGAAAGGGTTCCTTTCCTCAGGTTTTTAATTAAAGCCCTGGTCATGCCTTTAATCGAAAAACCAAGATGCTGATAGAATTCGGCGTCTTCGGCCGCCAGGGTAGCTTGCCTTGCGGTTAAGGGAATTCTTTTTAAAGAAACGGGGGTTCGGTTTTTGTTTTTGAAGATTTTATATAAGAGTTCTCCGTTGCGATCATAGATTTTGGTTGAGACTTCACTTTCCCGGCTGACTAAGGTTCGGGGGGAGGGGAGATTTTTAAAAACCAAGAACCAGATAAAAAAGAAAAGGGATAAACAAAAGAGAAGAAAACTAATCTGCCTGGTATTAATTCTTACCTTAAAATGCAGTTTTGGGAGCGTGAACTTAATTTTCGGAAGATGGAGTTTAAATGTAAAACGGAGCTTCTTTCTCTCCCTTTTTATTTCAAATTCCTTAACCTTAATTTTTTTAACTTTGACAGGCCTATTTTTTTCAAAAATTATTTTTTTGACAATTGTTCGAATTCCTTTAAAAAGCAGGAAAGGTAGCTGAAGAATTAAAACCAGGAGGTGGCCAAAAAAATAGAAGAGGGCAAATAAAAAAATAAGCGAGTAGGAAAGAATGAAATAAAAGGGTTTTCCAACGACAATCAGAAAGCCTTTCAAAAGTCCGAAGGCCAAAAAAACTATGTTTGGGGCAGGTTGTTCATTTTTAATCTTCACCACCTACGGCTATTATAGCCTTAAATTAAATTTATTTAAGAGGATAACGAACGGTTATTGGTTGGGTAGGTAAAACACAATCCAAACAATAAATTGAGCCTAAGGGGTCCCGATAAATGGGATGATTTTGCGTTTCTACCGTTTCGGGTGCGGCATCTGACTTGGCAATTTCCCGGGTTACCTTATCAATTAAAAGATCGGTTCGCTCTCCCGTTTCCTTTTGCGGCAGATAGTCGGCCAAGAAATATTCGAATCTGGTTTGACAACCGGGATTGCCCTCATCACCCGGGGGGAGAAGACCTGTTTGCCAACAAATGTTTTTACCAACCACACCGTCGGGTTGCAGTGGCCAGGAATGGCCTTCGTCTTCTTGGTTAAAGGCCCCTTTTTCGCTTTTATCCAAAGCCTCTTTAATGACTCTGTTAAAAATAGGGGAGGCACCGGAAACACCGGAAACGGCTCCGCTCATCGGGGTGTTGTTATTGTTGCCAACCCAAACCACGGCTACGATTTGACTGGTATAGCCGACTGTCCAGTTATCCCTTCGATCATTGGTGGTTCCGGTTTTAACCGAAACTTCGGGGTGGCCTTTGATGTTAAGGTATGAGCTTTCGCCGAAGGCCGTACTTCTGGCGTTGTTATCAAGAAGGATATGGGAAATTAAAAAGGTGACATCCGGATTTAAAACCCGCTCACCGGTTAGGGAAAGATCGTCGGGCTTGGTTTCTTCATAGACTTTGCCTTTCCAGTCTTCAACTTTAAGAATGGAAATAAGGGGTTGTTTTATGCCCTGATTGGCAAAAACACCAAAAGCCACCGCCATATCAAACGGCCTGACCTCGCCGCCGCCCAGAGTTAAGGATAGGCCATACTGGTCCGGATCCTGAAGGGTTGTCAGACCCATATTCCTTGCAAATTCAACAAAAGTATCAATACCGTTTAAAGCCAAAACCCGAACGGCCGGAATGTTAAAAGAATTACCCAGGGCAAAGCGAACCTGGACCAAACCATGGAATTGGCCATCATAGTTAACCGGACAATAAAGCGGTTGACCGACAACATTAAAACAGGTGGGAATATCGGCCATGGCGGTTGAGGGTGTAACCTTTCCGTCTTTTAAAGCTAGGGCATAATTTAAGGGCTTAATTGAGGAACCGGGTTGTCTTTTGGCCAGGACAACATTAACTTTTCCGTCTTCATCGGTGGCAAAATAATCTTTGGAACCAACCATCGACAGAATTTCCCCGGTTTTGGGTCTCGTCACAATCATGGCTCCGTTGCCGACCTTTTGTTTTTTGAGTTTGGCCACCTCTGTTGCCACCGCTTCTTGGGCAAAATCCTGAAGATCCAAATCCAAAGTTGTCGTAACTCTTAAGCCGCCTTCTTCAACCATCCGCTCGCCGTATTTTTCGGCCAGTTGTTCTTTAATCCATAAGGCAAAATGGGCGGCCTTGGTAGGTGTAAATTCGGCATAGGTAAGTTGGGTTGCTTTAACTTCGTCGGCTTGCCCCTGGGTTATTTTTTTATCTTCAACCATTCTTTTAAGAACGGTTTCCTGTCTGGCTTTGGCATTTTCCGGGTGGGCTCCAAAGGGGGAGTAGCGGGTTGGGCTTTGGGTTAAACCGGCCAAAAGCGTTGCCTCGGCCAAACTTAAATCCTTGGCGTTTTTATTGAAATAAAGTTCCGACGCTGCCTGAATTCCATAGGCGGTTGAACCGTAAGGAATTTGGTTTAGATACATTTCCAAAATTTGATCTTTGGTGTAGATCGTTTCCACGACAATCGTTAAGGCAAATTCACGCAGTTTCCGCCTGATGGTTCGTTCGGGTGTCAAAAGAGAATTTTTTACCAACTGTTGGGTAATGGTTGAACCGCCCTGGAGTTTTTGTCTGAAAACGATGTTTCTTAAGGCCCTAACCATGCCGGTAATGGAAAAACCATAATGTTTATAAAATTCCTTATCTTCAATAGCGATGGTTGCCTCTTTGATATAAGAAGGTAATTCGGCCAGTTTTACGGGTGTTCTTCTTTGATTGGTGTAAATTTCATAAATTAATTTTCCGTTTCGGTCAAAAAGTTTAGTTGAAACCGGAAGTTTATTGGAGGAAAGCTTGGTCGGAAGAGGAATACCCCAGAGAAGCCAGAGAGAGATGAGGCCAAAAAAAGAAAAGAAAATTATTCTTTTGGCCCTTTTTTCATTAACAAAAAGAACTTTTAGTTTTGCACCGACCCTGGCTTTTAAGAGCCTAAGTTTTTCCTTCATACTATTGATTATACGCAAAAATCATTTAAAGGGATATTTGACTTCAAAATCAAAGGTAGCATATATTAACCTAAAGGGGGTGAATGAATTTGGAAGAAAAGAAAGAAGAGAAAAAAGAAATTAAAAAAGAAAAAAAGGGGAATAAGGGTTTAGTTATTCTTTTGATTGTTCTTGGTGTTTTAGTTGCCTTGGGTGTTATCGGCCGTATGTTTATGGGCCGGATGAAAGATAAATTTACCAGTCTTTGGGTTAGCCGTCTTTTATCAAAAACCGGTAAAGGCAATGTTAATTTTACCGATGACGGAAAAAAGATTACTTATAAAGGTGAAGAGGGTAATTTTTCATACGAACAAACCGATAAATTACCAAGCGGTTTTCCCAGCGATTTTCCAATTTATCAAAGTACCAAAATCGACAGTTCCTGGTCAGCCGAAAGTGAGGGGACAAAGGGCGTGTCGGTTGTTTGGGAATCAAACGACGCTGTCGACAAGATAGCCCAATTTTACGCAAAGGAATTGCCCCTTAAAGGATGGACCGTAACCTCAACTTTTACTCAGGATGAAAGTTCGACTTTCTCATTCAAAAAAGGAGAAACTGAGGGAATTTTAGGTATTGCCAAGAAAGATACGGGTAAATCATCAATTTCGGTTACATTGGGGGTTAAACAATGACTTTTTCTTTAAACGGGCGTCCCTGGTGGGGTGCAATCGACGAGGAAACAAAAGAGCTTCTCTTAGAAGCGGAACTTTTGTCGGAGAAAGCCGAAACCTGGACGGATAAGTTTGCCGATTATTCTTTTGTTGTTTTCCCGGCCGCTAAAGCTTATGAAGGTTTCTTGAAAAAAACCTTTCTTGATATGGGTTTTATTTCCGAAGAACAATATTATGGCAAACGCTTCAGGGTAGGGAAGGCCTTAAACCCCAACCTGGAAAGCCAGTACCGAAATGAGGAAGGTGTTTATGATCGGATTGTTGATCATTGTGGAGGAAAAGAATTGGCCGATAAACTTTGGGATACCTGGCGTTCTGCCCGCAATATGATTTTCCACTGGTTTCCAAGGGAGAGCAATAGAATCACTCTTGGGGAGGCTAATCAAAGAATCTTGTCGGTAGTTGAAGCAATGGATGCCTTATTTGCCGACTGCAAAATAAAACCGAGTAAATAAGATGTTATAATAGACAGAATGTTTAAGAGAGTTGTCCTAATTTTGTCTACATTATTCTTCGCCTTTGGTATTTTAAGTATTTCTTTATTAAAAGTTGCTTCGGTTAATTATGCATTCAGTAAAAACGTTAATTTGGAGGAAGACAAGAAGACCCTGGAAGAAAAAGACGGACAAATAGAGATTAATTATGTTCTGCCTTACCCGGGAGGAATTTTGCCCGACAGCCCCCTGTGGAGTCTGAAAGCCCTGCGGGACAGAGTTTGGCTTTTTATTTCGGTTAATCCTTTAAAGAAGGCTGATTTAATGCTTCTGTTTTCCGATAAAAGATTATCCTCATCGAAAATTCTTTTTGAAAGAGGTAAAGCCGATATTGCTTTTTCAACCTTAACCAAAGGTGAAAAGTATCTGGAAAAAGCAGCCATTTTAATTGAAGAACAAAGAAAGAAAGGGGCTGACACCAAAGAGGTTGATTTAAAAGTAGCCAACGCCTCTTTAAGACACCGCGAACAAATCGAAAGCATTCTTCTGATAGCGCCTGAAGATGCTAAACCGGAAATCATCAGACTCTTCTCTTATTCAAATGACGCTTACAGTCTCTCCCGCGATGCCCTTCTTTCCAAAGGTATTACCCCCCCGGAAAATCCGTTCGATAAGCCCTAATTGCCACTTTCCGAGACCAGATCTTTTTCACATTTTTTTTCACCGAGAGAAGTTTTTGGAAAGTCTTTTCTTTAGTTTTATAACCAACGAAAAAAGCAATTTTATTTAGCTTCAATTTGTGCTTTGAGTGATATTTTTTGACCTAGATATTACCAGTTGACTGTCCATATCTAGTGTTGGATTATGCATCTGGTTACTGCCAATAGTGTTTTTTCTTTTCATATATGAAATGTCCATTTTGCGGGAAAATCGATACACAGGTTTTGGAATCAAGAATTGTTGAAGAGGGTGGTGCCGTCAGAAGAAGAAGAGAGTGTGAGACCTGTAAGAAAAGATTTACGACTTTTGAAAAGGTCAGGGAAACCGCTCTTTGGGTAATCAAAAAAGACGGTCGAAGAGAATTATTTGACCGGGACAAGCTTAAAAGGGGGATTATTCGGGCAGTTGAAAAAAGACCGGTTCCGATTGGAACGGTTGATGAAATAGCCTCCGAAGTCGAAATGGAGATGTTAAGGCAGGAAAACGAAGAAGTGTCGACCAGAATGATCGGCAACGCCGTTTTAAAGAGATTGAAGAAAGTCGATAAAGTAGCCTGGCTTCGCTTTGCCAGTGTCTATTTGGAATTTGAAGACGTTTCCGATTTTGAAAAAGCGATTGAGAAAGTCCAAAACAAATGAAAAACAAAAACGTTAATAGAAACAAAAAGAAAATTGATTTTGCATCAATGGAGTTTCCTTCATATGAAGAAGTGAGAATTAAGATTGATAAAAAAATCGGTGTTATTCCGGTGATGCCGGAAGGATTGGAAAAAGGAAACTGGAGCGAACAATCCCTTCAGGTCTTAGAGGAACGTTATCTTTTCCGGGATGGTGAAGGCAAAATAATGGAAACACCTGAAGGTATGGCTTGGCGGGTAGCTTTTGAAATTGCTTCAGCCGAGGTTTTATGGGGAAAGACGAAAAAAGAAGTTACCGATGTTGCTAAAGAATTTTACCAAAAGATTGTTTCACATCAATTTTTACCTAATTCACCAACCCTCATGAATGCGGGAACAAAAAACAAACTCCAATATTCAGGCTGTTTTGTTATTCCGATTGAAGACTCACTGGTCGGAATTTTTGATGCCTTAAAATATCAGGCTTTAATTCACCAAACCGGCGGCGGAACCGGTTTTTCTTTTAGCAGGCTTAGACCGTCCGGGTCGATGGTTAAATCAAGCCGTGGTGTGGCCTCCGGTCCGGTTTCTTTCATGCGGATTTTTGATGCGGCCACCAACGAAATTAAACAGGGTGGGAAAAGACGGGGAGCCAACATGGGGATTTTAAGAGTTGATCACCCGGATATCCTGGAATTTATTCACTGTAAGGAAAAAGGCGAGATTACCAATTTTAATATTTCGGTTGGGCTAACCGATGCCTTCATGGAGGCTTATGAGAAAGGGGGAGAGTATGAACTTAAAAATCCCAAAACCGGACAGGTGGAGAAAACCCTAAGTGCCATTGCCGTCTTTGACGAAATCACCAAATTAGCCTGGGAAACCGGCGATCCGGGTTTAATTTTTCTGGATCGGATTAATAAAGGCTTCTCAAACCCGGTTCCTTCTTTGGGTCCGATTGAATCGACCAACCCCTGTGGAGAGCAGCCCTTATACCCCTATGATTCCTGTAATTTGGGGAGCATCTTCTTAACCTATTTTGTCAAAGAAGAAAACGGGGAAAGAGTAGTTGATTGGGAAGACTTAAAAGAGACGGCCAAACTGGCCGTGCGTTTCCTGGATGACGTCATTGAGGTTAACCCCTACACTCTGCCACAAATTAGAAAAACAACCCTGGCGATAAGAAGAATCGGTCTTGGGGTTGGCGGTTGGGCCGACATGCTTATTTCTCTTGGGATCCCATATGATTCCGAAGAAGCCTTAACCTTAGCTGAAAAAATAATGACGACGATTAAGGAAGCGGCTTTGGAGGAAACTTACCTTTTGGCCAAAGAAAGAGGCGCTTTTCCGCTTTTCCCGTTATCTATTTATAAAAAAGGAAAAGCAAGAAGAAACTCAACTGTCACAACCATCGCTCCGACGGGTTCCATCTCCATCATCGCCGCTTCTTCCTCCGGAATTGAACCTTTGTTTGCGGTTGCTTTTGAGCACATTGTTAAAGACAAACACTTGGATCGGAAATTATCTTTTGTTAATCCGGAATTTATCCGTCAGGCAATCAAAGAGGGGATTTGGAATGAAGATTTGGAAAAGAAAGTTGGAGAAAGAGGCGTTTTGGGAGAAATCGAAGAGGTTTCAGAAAACCTAAAAGCTGTTTTTAAAACAGCTCACGAGATTGATCCTTCATGGCATGTCAAAACCCAAATCGCTTTTCAGAAAGGAACCGAGAATGCCGTTTCCAAAACGATTAACCTGAAAAAGGAAGCCACGATGGATGATGTCAAAAGGGCTTATCTTTTGGCCTGGAACGAAGGGGCCAAAGGCATAACCATCTTTAGAGACGGCAGTAAAGGGGCACAAGTTCTAAACCTGGGTATCGGGAAAAAGGAAGAACTATTAACTAATCATGTTGAGAACGGGGACAGTCTTCTTAAACGCCCCAACATCCTTAAAGGTTCAACCTATCGACTATTGACGCCGGTTGGCAGTGCTTTCATAACCATTAACGAAAGTGCCGAAGGCTTGCCCCTGGAGGTTTTCATCAACGTCGGCAAAGCCGGGAGTGATGTCGCGGCCATGGCCGAAGCCTTGGGTAGAACCATCTCAACTTCACTTCGGCTGAGGGGCGATCTTTCCGCAATTGAAAGGGCCAGGGAAATTGCCGAACAATTATCAGGTATCGGCGGCAGGCGGTCGGTTGGTTTTGGACCGAATAAAATAAGATCCCTACCCGACGCCATTTCGGTTGCCATTTCTGCCCACTACGGCTTTAAGATTAACGGTAATTTAAATCATTTTGGAGCCTCGTCTAACGTGGCTGGAGCTACTGCGGTGGCTGTCCATTCCGCACCTAACGGTGTGGAACAAACCCTAACCGGTCCTGGTGACCCCACAGCCGCTTCGACCACGTTAAACGGGGCTTCAAACGGGCATATCACGCCGGATAAGGCGGGAGAGATTTTGAGTAAATTAAGAGAGGAAAATAATCACGAAGAGGAAAGACTTTTTTTGGGTGAAAGATTGGGAGATATCTGTCCTGCCTGCGGAGCCAGTTCCCTCATTTTTGAAGAGGGTTGCTCCAAGTGTCACTCCTGCGGCCATTCGGAATGTTAGAATAATCCAAAATAAAATAAATCATGGTAATTAAGGAAGTCGTTAAAGTAGACGGACAAAAAGAAAAATTTGACGAGGGTAAAATCAGTCAAAGTATTTTCTTGGCGGCCTCCAATGTCGGTGGAAAAGATAAAAAACTGGCCGCTTCCTTAAAAGATTTGGTTCTGACTAAAATTCTTTCTTTTAAAAAAGAAACCCTGACGACCTCGGAAATTGGCGAAGCGGTTGAGAAAGTGTTAATTGAAAAAGGTCATGCCAAAACGGCTAAGGCATATATCCTTTATCGGGAAAATAAAAAACATGCCCATCAGGATAGGGAATCGTTGGGAGTAACGGATGATATTGGTCTTTCCTACAACACCCTTTACATCCTCAAAACCAGATACTTAAAGAAAAACGATCAGGGGGAAACAATAGAAACCCCGAAAGGGATGGTGGAAAGAGTGGCGAAGTTTCTGTCATCGGTTGAAAAAACAGAAGCCGAGCAACAAAAATGGTATGAACGTTTTTTGGAAATCATGATTAATTTTGATTTCTTGCCGGGAACAAGGACTTTGGCTAATGCCGGAAAGAGGGATCCGCAGTTAGCCAACTGTTTTGTTTTTAACATTGAGGATGATATTGATGCCATTTTTGAAACCCTTCATAAATCAACTCTGATTAAAAAACATGGTGGCGGTTGCGGCTATAACTTTTCGAAAGTTCGGCCCGAAGGGGATAGCGTCGGTGGCGTTCCCGGACTTTCAGCCGGACCGGTTAAGATGATGGAGATGTTTGATTTGATGACCTCGCTTTTTCGCCAGGAAGGCAAATACGAAAGCGGCAATATGGCGATTTTAAACGTTAATCATCCCGATATCTTCACGGCCATTTCGGCCAAGCAAAACGAAGGTTATTTGGGTAAAACCAATATTTCCATCGGTGTGACCGATGATTTTATGAAAGCAGCGATTACCGATAGACAGTGGGATCTGATTAACCCCAGAACGGGTGAGATTGTCAACAAAGTTTCAGCCAGGGCCATACTGGACTTGATGGCTTCCATGGCCTGGAGTACGGGGGACCCGGGACTTATTAATCTTTCGGCCATAAATAAGGGAACCGCGCTGGCTAACCCTCTTTTAAGAAGTAAGGGGCCGATCTTGGCCACCAATGTCTGTGGTGAAATCCCTTGTTACCCCTATGAGTCGTGTAACTTGGGCTACCTTAATTTCGGTAATTTTGTCGAAGATGGTCAATTTAACTTTGTGAAGTTGGCCAAAGTGGTCAAAGTAGCCGTCAGACTTTTAGATAATGTCATTGATGCTTCATGGTTTCCGGTCAGGGAAGTGGAAAAAGCGGTTAGGGATCATAGGCGTTTAGGTTTGGGGGGTGTGGGTTGGGCCGAAGCCTTAATCAAAATGGGCATTCCCTATGACAGCCCCAAAGCAATTGAACTGGCCGAAAAAGTGGGAAAACTTATGTATACTTCCGCTTTTGAAGCTTCATGCGCCTTAGCTAAAGAAAAAGGACCTTTCCCTCTCGTTTCTGATTCGATTTGGGTAGGTAAGGCCAAAAAACCAAGAAACGTGGCT
>DIAR01000031.1:0-17868 GCA_002415845.1 Candidatus Woesebacteria bacterium UBA5073 | reverse complement strand
GTTATCTGCGAAACCTCATATGGGATTGAACCTTTATTCGCTTTGGCCTATGAACAAAACGTATTGGAGGGAATGAAGTTTAAAAACATCAACAACCTCTTTGTTAAAAAACTCAAGGAAAAGAATTTATATTCCGAGGCTCTGATTAATAAAGTCATTCAAAACCACGGTAGTGCCCAGGGAATCAAAGAAATTCCCAAAGGTATCCAGGCTATTTTTAAAGTGGCTCATGATATTGATTGGAAGAACCACCTTAAAATGCAAGCGGCCTTTCAGAAATGGACCGATAACGCCATTACCAAAACGATTAATATGCCTTCTGATGCAACCAGTGAGGATGTCAAAGCGGCCTATCTTATGGCCTGGAAATTGGGTTGCAAAGGTACCACGATTTATCGGGATCAGTCAAAAATAAATCAGGTCATTGCCTTCGGAAAAGATAAAGACAACAAGGAACCAAAGAAGGAATATAAGTGTCCGACCTGCAATCTGAAGCTTATAAGGGATGGTCACGGCAAGTGTTTGAAGTGTAAAAAATGCGGTTTCTCGACTTGTGAACTATAATACCTCAAATGCGTATTTACACGAAGAAAGGTGACTTTGGCGAAACGGATATTTTTGATCCCAAAACCAGAAAAAAAATTAGAGTGGCCAAAGACAGTTTGAGGATAAGAACCTTCGGTACCATTGATGAAGCAGTTTCTCTTTTGGGAATTGTAAAGGCCAGAATGTTTGAAAAAGCCTTGATCGAAAAAATTCAGAAAGACCTTTTTAGGATTAGTTCAATTTTGGCCGGTTTTAATCTGCCTTTCCCAAAAAGCAAAATTTTGTTTTTGGAAAAAAAGATTGACGAGTTGGAAAAGAAGTTAGGTCCCCAAAAAGGTTTCCTGGTTCCCGGTGCCAATCTTTCGTCTTCATATCTTCATTTATCAAGAGCTGTAGTGAGAAGGGGGGAGCGGTTGGTCGTAACCTTATCCAAAAAAGAAAAGATAAAACCCAATATCCTAATTTATCTAAATCGTCTTTCCGATTTACTTTTTACCTTAGCCAGAAACGAAAGCAAAAAAGCTTGAGACTGTTTGCCTTGACCCCAATAATTATTTCTTTTTTGATGCTACAATAAAATAATCTATGGCCCTCTTTCCTGAAAGAGAAGCGCCTGCCCCTGTTAAGGAGCGGCCTGAAGAAGTTTCACCTCTGATGATTGAACGCAAAGAGGTGGTACAACCTGTGCCTGTTAATTTTCAAAAACAAGTTAACGACGATGCGGGTCAACCTTTAATCCAAACCCCGCAAAGCGAGAAAATTACTATTCAGATTCCGGCCGATCCAGTACAATTAGAAAGTGCTTCCAAGGGTGATACGGGTAGTGCCGTCACTTGGTTGGCTGCCTTTTGGTTAAGAATGATTAAGAAAGCCGTCCATTTCGGTTGGCAGATCGTTAAAGGGGGAAATGTTAATGGCAATTGATTTAAACACGATTCTTTTTTATCTGGTTTCTTTAGGGCTGGTGGTTTTGTTGGTTTACTTCCTTGGCTATTTTACCTTTATCTCTTTTAAGAATCGGAGGAGAGAGGGAGTTTCCATTGATTCGACTTTACTTCAGATTGCCGTACCAAGGGGGAACGAAATAAAAATTGACGCCATGGAACAGCTGTTTGCCTCCTTTTACACTATTAAAAAAGGCGGTTGGAAGCAGAAATTTGCCATTCAACCGGCCATTTCTTTTGAAATCGTGGCCAAAGCGGAGGATATTCGTTTCTTTGTTTGGGCTCCGAAGTCTTTAAGAGATCTGGTTGAAAAACAAATTCATGGAGCCTATCCGGAAGCCGACATCACGGAGGTTAACGAAATCAATCTTTTTAACGAGACGGGTAAGGTCGCTTATAAAGCCTTTCAACTCTCCCGATCAAACTTTTATCCGGTAAAAACCTACAAAGAATTGCCGACCGATCCTTTAACTTCCGTTACTTCTTCTTTGGCCAAGATGGGTCCGGGGGAGATGGCCTCAATTCAGGTGGTTATTTCACCGGCCGGATCAGACTGGCAAAAAGAAGGCCGAAAATTTGTTTCCGATACGAAAAAGGAAGAATCCGATCCGACGAAAGCTAAATTTTCAACCTCAGCTAAGACCCTGGAAATGGTGGAAAACAAAGTCAGTAAGCCCGGTTTTGAGACTTCAATCAGAATCGTAGCTGTGGCCGGTGAGAAAGAGATGGCCAAAAGTTTACTTGATAATATTGCTTCTTCTTTTGAACAGTTTTCGGGAGAAGCTAATTCCTTAAAGAAAAGAAAGATTAAAAATAAAGGTGCTTTTATGGAGGATTTCCTTTACCGCTATCAGCCCCGCTTTAATCTTTTTGGTAATCATGTTTCCATCCTTAACTCCGAAGAGTTGGCAACCATTTTTCACTTTCCCAATAAACAGGTCACGACACCGCATTTATTCTGGTTGAATGCCAAATCGGCTCCGGCTCCGTCAGGAATTCCGACCGAGGGTCTTTTCCTGGGGACCAGCAATTACCGGGGGATGAAAAGAGACATTTTTCTTTCCCAGGAAGACCGAAGGCGACATGTTTATATCGTCGGCAAAACCGGCGTCGGAAAATCGGAACTTTTGAAAAGAATGATTTTGCAGGATATCAATCAGGGAAAAGGTGTTTGTTTCATTGATCCCCATGATGCCGTCAGACAAATCTTGGCCCAAATCCCGCCAGAGAGGGCAGAGGATGTTATTTACTTTAATCCCGGAGATTCCGAGCGGCCGATGGGTATTAACCTTTTGGATGCCAAGACGGAAGACGAACAGCACTTCGCCGCGACCGCCGTTATCAATATGATGTATAAACTGTTTGACCCTTATAAGACAGGCATTGTCGGCCCCAGGTTTGAGCACGCCATCAGAAACGCCATGTTAACCGTTATGCAGGCCGAACCGGGTGCCACTTTTGTTGAAGTTGTCCAAGCTCTCACCCGTGCCGACTATGTTCAGTATTTATTACCCAAGGTAACAGACCCCTTAATAAGAAGGTATTGGACCGATCAGATTGCCCAAACATCCGACTTTCATAAATCGGAAGTTTTGGATTACATCGTTTCCAAATTCGGCCGTTTTGTTACCAACAAAATGATCAGAAATATCATCGGGCAATCGCAATCGGCTTTTGATTTCAGAAAAGTGATGGATGAAGGCAAGATTTTATTGGTTGATTTAGCTAAAGGCGAGATAGGGGAGGAAAACAGCAACTTCTTGGGGCTAATTTTAGTTCCCAGAATCTTAATGGCCGCCATGAGCCGACAGGATATGCCCGAAGAACAACGACGGGACTTCTATTTATATGTGGACGAGTTTCAAAACTTTGCCACTCCGGACTTTGCTCAGATTCTCTCCGAAGCCAGAAAGTTTAAATTAAATCTGACGGTTGCTAATCAGTTTATCGGTCAGGTTGAAGAAGAAGTTAAAAACGCCGTTTTCGGAAACGTCGGCACAATCGTTTCCTTCAGGGTTGGAGTGACTGATGCGTCTTATCTTTCCCATGAATTTACACCAACCTTCGGCGAGGATGATCTTTTAAATGTCGAAAGGTACCATGCTTATGTGAAGACGATTGTCCACAATGAGCCCGTTCCGCCTTTCTCCATGGATACAACCAAGGATTTGGTAAAGGAAAAGGCTAAAGAAAACCCAAGAATTGCCGAGATTGTCAAAGAGATGAGCCGCCTAAAATATGGTCGGGATTCAAGACTGGTTGCGGCAGAGATTGAAAGAAGAGCCAGATTGTGATATTTTTAGTTTCTAGATATGGTTAACATCGGTATTGTTGGTTGGGGTGTGGTCGGTCAAGCCGTTGGCAATGGTTTTGCGACCAAAAAAACCAATAAAATCCGTTGGTATTCAAGAACTCCTGGACCATTTACGAAAGAAGAAGTGATCGCCAAATCGGATATTTTATTTCTTTGTGTGCCAACCCCAATGTTTTCTGACAATTCCGGAATTGATCTTTCCATTGTTGAGGAAACGGTTGATTTTATCGCTCCAAAGATAGCCAATACGGAAAAGATTTTGGTTATCAAATCAACGGTTGTTCCGGGGACAACCGCTTCTTTCAAGAAAAAATACCCTCATACCAAGTTTGCGATGAATCCGGAGTTTTTGACCGAAGCCAATGCTCCTTGGGATTTTATGCACCCGGACAGAACGGTCGTGGGAACACTCTCTCAACCGGTAGGGGAGAAATTGGTTTCTCTTTACAGAGACTTATACGGACCGAAGGCCAAGGTTTTTATCACCGATACAACCACAGCCGAAATGGTTAAATACATGAGTAACGCCTTTTTAGCAACTAAAGTCATGTTTGCCAATGAAATGTTTGATCTCTGCAATACCTTGGGTATTAAATATGAAGAAGTAGCTGATTTGGTGGCGGCTGATCCGAGAATCGGACCATCACACCTTCAGGTTACCACGTTAAGGGGTTTTGGCGGGAAGTGTTTTCCGAAAGATACCGTTGCAATTCTTGGTTCGGCTAGGAAAATGAAAGTTGATATGCCGGTTATTAAGGCGATGTGGGAAGAAAACCTCAAGGTGAGAAAAGTCAGAGACTGGGAAGAAATAAGAGGGGCCGTCAACGACAAGAAAAAGAAGAAATAATAGCTTCAAACTTCGTCTTTACTTCGGTAAAATAATGTATTACAGTTAAATAAGGTAAGAGTTTTATATTGGGAAGAGAATATGACAAGAGTAATTGAACATAGAAAAGCTTTAATACTTCGGAAGCAAGGGAAAAGCTACAGCCAGATTAAAAAAGAACTTGGTATCTCTAAAAGTACGCTAAATGGTTGGTTAAAACATTATCCATTAAGTAGAGAACAAATAAGACTTCTCAGAGATTTAAACCAAGAGAGAATAGAACATTACAGAAATACAATGCGACGGAAGCTGGAAAAAAGGTTGTATGAAACATATTTACAACAAAAAAGAATATGGACGCCGCTAACCGAGAGAGAAAAGTTTATTGCTGGACTTTTCCTTTATTGGGGAGAGGGTGGAAAGACTTCAAGAAATACACTAAATATATCCAATACTGATCCAAATGTGATGAAATTTTCCTTGCTTTGGATTAATCAAATCTTGAGAGTTCCTAAGCATAAAATTCGAGTTTATCTATTCCTATACAGCGATATGAATGTTAACAAGGAAAAAGAATACTGGGCAAGTTTATTGGGACTGAATATTAGTAATTTTGTAAAACCTTATATTAAAAAAAGTAAAAAAGCGGATATTGATCAAAAAGGCTATGGCCATGGAACATGCCGTTTGGTTGTTGGCAACACGCCAATAAAGGAAAAAATATTAATGACTACCAAGGCAATATCTGACTTTTATGGTGGAAAACACTATGTTTTGGTATAATTCGTCTGTAGATTTAATTCGGGCCCTTCGTTCATCGGCAGGACGGGTCTCTTATAAAGACCAAAGGATAGCTCGACTCTATCAGGGCCCACCAGATGTTTACTTCTTTTCTTTATAAGAAGAAACAGCTACGGCATTTATCTTCCAGTTTGCAGATTCCGGTGCGGATTTACAGTCTGCCATGCCAAGAATGGTTGATCCGCCGGGCATGACGACCATTCTTTTAATAGAATCTTCAACGCCAGCACATACGGTTTGATTTTGGGATATACGAATACCTCCTTTTGGGGTTACCCCCTCGATTTTTATTTCAATTTCGCCAATTTCTTTTCCCTCATGGGACAAAACAGGTCTTTTCCGAGTAGTTGTTGAGATATTACAGTTGGCACATTGAGTTACCTCAGTAGCACAACCTCTGGGAAGGGGACAAATATCTCTACACAGGAGTCTTTCCATGGGGATTTTTAAAGCTCCTGAAGAACGGGCTTTTTACCCGGTTCGGTTACTCCGGCCAATTCCAGATATCTTTCGGTTGTGGAAAGTCTTTTGTGGCCTGAAACCTGGGAAAGAAGAACAATATCAACGCCGCCTTTAAGGTTTTCAACAATGAAAGTGGTTCTTAAATCATTAACCGAGTAACTGGGGATTTCGGCCTTTTGCATATATCGGTCAATCGAAGCCCTGATGTTTCTGACGGCTAAAGCTTTTCCGTTTTTGCTTATGAAAACATATTCGGATTCGATTTTCGGTCTAATTACCAAGTATGAATCCAAGACATCTTTGGCGGGTTTATTTAAAGGAATGGTTCTTTCCGGCTGGGTAGCATAGGCTTCGATTTTGATTTCGCCGGCTTTAACATTGGCGGTTTTAAGGGAAGCAACTTCGGAAATTCTCATTCCGGTTTGCAGGATTAATTCGACGATGGCGGCAATTCGGGTGTCGTTTCGAACGACATCTCTTAAGGCCCTATATTCCAAGGGGTTTAAGAATTTAGGCAAAGTACTTTCGATCTTGGGGTGGGCAACCGTAATGGAAGGATCAACCGTAATATAGTGTTCGGCAATCATCCAACGAAAGAAGGTTTTGACGGCGTTCAACTTCCTGGAAACGCTTTTGGGGGTATATTTGTCGGCCAAGAGGGTATCACGGAAAGCTTCCAATTCGGCACTTTTGACCTGGTCTGGTAAAACCTTGCTTTTACCTTGCAAAAACAGGACTAACTGTTCCAAATCGGCACGATAAGCCAGAACCGTTGAAGGGGATCGACCCTTGGTTTTCAAGTCCTCAATGAACTTGGGCAATAAGTTTTTGATTGTATCTTGTGTCATAATAATTGAAGCAGGATTCAATATTTAGAAGTATATGATAACACAATCTTTCCAATAGTCAATTTATTATAGGAACAATATGAAGAAAAGAAGAGACAAAGCTTTTGAGGAAAATTTTAAGGAGAAGACGAAAATCTGGGGAAAATATGCAGCCATTTTTATCCTTCTTTTACTGGCTTTTTCCTTTGTTAAAAATGTGGTTAAGATGCGGGGGGTAAAGACCAGGATTGAAAGTGAGAGATTGGAGGTCGAAAAGCTGAAGCGGGAAAACGAAGAACTGGCCAAAAATCTGACCAAAGTTAAGAGTCAGGAATATGTCGAGAAACAACTAAGGGATAAACTGGGACTGGCCAAAGAAGGGGAGACAGTCGTGGTCTTACCCGATGAGGACATTTTAAGAAAGCTGGCTCCAAGCCTCCCGGTGGAGGAAGATTATTTGCCTGATCCGACCTGGAAAAAGTGGTTAAAACTGTTTAGCCAATAAAAACCCTCCGACTTCGAAAAATGTTTGCAATATTTGCCAAACAATTTTTCTCTATACGGAGGGTATTTTGTTTCTTACAAATCTTTTATGTAGATATGTATAGCCTGTAAGGGCTAATTGAGTAGATTGTGTATAAACAGTATGAATCGTGATGTGGCTTCGTCGATATATGGTGCAATAAGGGCCAGAATCACGAGTACGATGATCGAGACCAAAACGACGACCAAGATATATTCGAGTAAATCCTTCTGTCCTTTGTTCATTTCGTTCTCCTTTCTTAGCTGATTATTTCTAAGATGATTACCAGGACGTTCCAGATGACTGGTATGAAGGCAATGATTGGGACAATCCAAACTATTTTAGGTAGTTTTCTTTCAAAAATCGTGATTGAACCAATTTTGGTAGTTGGAATCGGCAGTTTTTCATATCCTTCAATAATGAAAACCATTAAAGCTGTCGCTATAACTTTGAGAGCGACAATTTGAATCCAACCTCCACCAAACATATTTTTCATCGGGTTTCCTTCCCATAACTGAGGAAGGGCTATCGACCCGACGATGGTTGTAGCAAGGTCCAAGGCCTCAGCCACAATCAAACAAACGGATACTGGTTTTAATTTCATTTTGACCCTTCCTTATCTATTCAATAGTGTAAAAGTGCAAAAGTGTAAATCGTTAAGAAAAGTGCTGCAAAAAAAGCACCTATTTAATGGAATACAATTGGTCAGAAGTATAGCAAAATTACGCACAGAGTCAATTTTATAGGTCTAAATGTGTTGCGGGGCTAGGAGTTGAACCTAGCCTGCGAGATTATGCACCTTCTTACATTACTGTAAGGGTAGGACTATATCATCATCCCCGTTGGGGGAGCCTGGCGTCTAGTCTCTACGGAGTCCTTGTGACTTACAAGGTTCCCTCGGTATTGACCTGTTATATGAACAGGTTGTCCACCGATATAGCCAGGTTCTCTTCGTCAGTTACCTGATAAAGGGCCCATTTCTACTAGCCTCGCGTGCAGCCGTACACTACCCCGCATATCAAAGAACAATGTTCATTGTACCAGATTATTTTATTTTGACAAATAAACGAACCTGATATAGTATATATATACTATCATATAACGGAGGTATTATATGGCAAAATATGAATTAAGAATTAAAGCAAGAGAGATGAGAAGGAGGGGGGAAAGTGTGAAGCAGATAGCTAAAGTTTTAGGCGTTGCAAAAAGCACTGCTAGTCTTTGGGTTAGGGATATTATCCTTTCTTTAGATCAGTACCAGAACCTTAAAAAAAGGCAGATTAAAGGTGGAGAAAAGGGTAGATTTTTGGGGTCTATGATGCAGAAAAATCGTCGGATAGAAAAAATGAGAAAGATGGAGGAAATTGGAATCGATAAATTCAGAAATATTTCTGACAACGAGTTTTTTGCCGCAGGGGTTGCGTTGTATTGGGGAGAAGGATCCAAAAAAAAGAGGGAATTTTATATATGTAATTCAGACCCTGAATTGTTAAGCTTTATGATTTCCTGGCTAGAAAAATTTTGCGATATTGGGAGAGATAGACTAAGAGCAGTTGTGGGCATTAACGAAACACACAAAAAAAGGGAAGAAGTTGTAAAAAAGTACTGGTCGGATAAATTGGGTATTCCTCTGTCTCAGTTTAGAAAGACGAGTTTTAAGAAGGCTAAAGTCAATAAGGTCTATGAGAACTTTAATGACCATTTTGGAACTTTGGGGATAAGGGTTTTGAAGGGGGGCGAGATTTATTATAAAATACTAGGGTTAATAGCTGGTTTATCCAAAGCTAAGTTATATTAAGGCAGGGTAGCTCAACGGTGGAGCAAAGATTTCATAAGTCTGAGGTTGTGGGTCCGAGTCCCACCCCTGCCACATATTAGTTTCGTTTAAGCCCCTCAGGTGATAAAATCCAAGTATGAAGAAAAGAGTACTATCGGGAATTCGTGCGACAGGCCGCCTCCATTTGGGAAACTACTTAGGTGCGGTCTTGGGTATGGTGGAATTACAGGAAAGCGGCGCCTATGAAGCATACTATATGGTAGCTGACCTGCACACCTTAACGACCCCTTTTGAACCGGGGGAGTTGCAAAAACAAATCAGGGAAGTCGTTTTGGATTATTTAGCAGCCGGTATTGATCCTTCAAAATCAACTCTTTTTATTCAGTCTCAGGTTCCGGCCCATCTTGATCTGGCTTTTCTTTTCTCGACAACCGAAACGGTTGCCCGGATGCAACATCTGCCTACTTTTAAGGAGAAGGTCAAAGAACACCCCCAAGATGTCACCATGGCCCTTTTAAACTATCCCATCCTCATGGCTGCAGATATCTTGGCTTATAAAGCCGATTTGGTCCCGGTCGGCATTGATCAGGAACCGCATCTTGAGGTGGCCAGAGAAGTAGCCCGAAAAATGAATGAAAAATACAATACCAGATTTCCTGAACCACAAAGGTTTGCGACCAAGGGCGAATACATACCGTCCCTAACAGGGGAGGGCAAAATGAGTAAGTCGGTTGAGGGTAGTTTTATTTTGCTAACCGATTCCCTGGAGACAGTTAAAGAAAGATTGGCTAAAGTTCCAACCGATTCTGGTAAAGGGGAAGAGGTTCCTACTAAAGGTGGCGTTGCTGTTTTAATGAGCCTGGTGGAGATTTTTGAAGGTGCTGACAAAAAGAAAGCTTATGAGAAGAAATATCTGGGCGAAGGCTTGAGATATTCGGAATTGAAAGAAGAATTATCTAAAGCCATTTTTAAAGTGATAAAACCGATTCAGGACAAAAGACGTGAATTGGAGAAAAATCCTGCTTTTGTCAATAAAGTTCTAACCGAAGGATCTGCCAAAGCCAATGAATTAACCCAAGCTACGCTTCAGGAAGTCAAAGAAGGAATGGGCCTTTTGTAAGATGGACACAATTACCATAGATGATTTTGCCAAAATTGATTTTCGGGTGGGAAAAGTTGTTGAAGCTTTGGAAGTTCCCGAAAGCAACAAGCTTCTTAGACTTAAAGTCTTTTTTGGTGATTTGGGAGAGAGAATTATCTTCTCGGCCATTAAAAAATGGTATGAGCCTTCCGATTTAGAAAAAAAGAGCTTTGTCTTTGTTTTTAATTTGGAATCAAGGAAGATGATGGGGGAAGAGTCACAAGGAATGATTGTGGCGGCCGAAACCGAAGATGGGGCAGATTGTGTTTTGCTTATTCCTGAAAAGGAAATAGCCCCCGGAACAAAAGTTCACTAAGTTTTTTCTGAAACTAAAGCTTTATTAGTGTTATAATTCCGTGATGAAGAATTACTTTTCTACCAAAAATAAAAACACCAAAAATATTCAATTGAAGTTTAAGTTCAACTTCCGCACTCTGCTTCTTGGTCTTTTCGCTCTTTTTTTCCTGGTGCCCCTCGTTATCTCTTTTTTTGAATTGAAAGGTGACTCTTCGAAGATTGAGATTTCCCAAGCCTTAAACGATATCAAGGCCGGTAAAGTCGAAAAGACAATGATTGAAAGTGAAAAGGTGATTCTGACTTATAAGGATCAGAGCGTTAAATACACCAATAAGGAAACCAATGAGAGCTTTACCGACCTTTTAGATAAATACAAAATTGATCCCGGAAGTGTTAACTACACGATTGTTGACCAATCGGTCAGTAAAGCCGTTGGTGAAATTTTGGGTGTCATTCTCCCGATTGCTTTACTGGTTGGTTTTTTCTTTTTCATCATTAAAGCCCAGAATAAAGGAGCACAAGATATTTTTTCCTTTGGCCGATCCAAAGCCAAATTGTTTGCCAAAGGTAAACAGGCGGTTACTTTCAATGATGTGGCCGGGGTTGAAGATGCCAAAAAAGAATTGGAAGAGATTGTCGATTTCTTAAAAAGTCCGGCTAAGTATAGAAAAATTGGGGCCAGAACACCCAAAGGGGTTCTTCTTTTTGGTCCGGCAGGAGTCGGAAAAACTCTGTTGGCCAGAGCCGTTGCCGGAGAGGCAGCCGTTCCTTTTTTCAGTATGGCCGGATCTGAATTTATGGAAATGTTGGTTGGGGTGGGAGCATCAAGGGCCAGGGATTTATTCAGCCAGGCCAAATTAGCAGCTCCTTCAATCATCTTTATTGATGAAATTGACGCCATAGGGAGGCAACGGGGCAAGGGTTTAATGGGGGGACATGATGAGCGGGAACAGACCTTAAATCAGATCCTGGTTGAGATGGACGGTTTTACGCCCAATGATAATGTCGTGGTTATTGCCGCTACCAACCGAGGCGATTTATTGGATCCGGCTCTTCTAAGACCCGGTCGGTTTGATCGAAGAGTGACTTTGGATATGCCGGACAAAGAGGGAAGGCTGGCTATTCTTAAAATCCATGCCAGAGGTAAAAAATTCGGGAAAGGGATTGATTGGAGCCGAATCTCCGATCGGACGGTTGGTTTTTCGGGAGCTGATTTGGAAAACATGCTCAATGAAGCCGCCATCTTTGCGGCCAGACAGGACAAAAGTGAAATCTTCATGAGCGATATTGAAGAAGCGGCCACCAAGGTTAAATTAGGACCGGCCAAGAAAAGAATCCAAACTGACGAAGACAAAAATATCACGGCATATCATGAAGCCGGTCATGCGATTGTGGCGCACTTCCTGCCTAAAGCCGATCCTGTGCAAAGGATTTCCATTGTGGCCAGAGGTATGAGTTTGGGACACACCGAAATCTCACCGGTTACGGATAGAACACACGAAACCAAGACCAGGCTCCTGCAAGCCATAACCGCCATGTTGGGGGGAAGAGCTGCCGAAGAGATAGTCTTCAAAGAATATACGGCCGGTGCGGCCAATGATATTAAAAACGCGACCAAATATGCCAAGGCGATGGTGATTGATTTTGGCATGAGTTCCCTTGGGCCAATTAACTTCGGGGCCAATTCGGAATTTGGTGAATTCGGCAATACGGAATGGTATGAAGGACCGCAAAACTCACCGGCCATTCAGGAAAAAATCGATTTGGAAGTCAAAAAAATCATTGATGGCTGTTATAAAGAAGCCGTCTTGGTTATTTCCAAAAACCGCAAAACCCTGGATAAAGTGGTTGAAGTCTTAATGATAAAAGAAACCCTTGATAAGGACCAATTTGATGAGATTGTAGCCAAAAAAGACTCAAAATAAACGCTTCTTTTAGACGACTGTGGTTTTGTGAAGATCCAATTTCTCAAGATCTACGGGAGAAATAACAAACCAACCGAGCGATGGATTACCCTCAGTCATTTGATTAGTGATTAAAGGTTTTACCGCGTGTTCATAAGCACTCTCTTCGATTAACTTCATCTGCTCAGAAATCGAACCGGAATTCATAGAAGCCGGATGGATAACATTGTATTGATTGCTGCCCTTACGACAAGAGATACCAATAATGAAGAATTCTCCTTTGTTTACTATTGCCTTAGCTTGTTCCTCAAGCATCTCAACAAAAATTTCCCTGTCTGAATAATCAGTATACTTTGCCCGTTGTGCTTCTTGTTTCATGCCTTGGGATTTTAACACGCCTTTTTAAAAGTGTCTATTTAATCTGGTACAATGCGCATATGGATAAGTTGGTCATTATTGACGGTCATGCCATTCTTCACCGGGCCTTCCATGCTCTTCCTCCTTTAACAACTAAAACCGGGGAACCGATTAATGCCGTTTACGGTTTGGTTTCCATGCTTTTAAGAGTAATTCAGGATTTAAAACCAACTCATTTGATTGTTTGTATGGATGAAAAAGAAAAAACTTTCCGGCAAAAAGAATTTAAGGCCTATCAGGCCCACCGGCCAAAAACGGCTGACGAGTTATCTTCCCAGTTTGCCAAAGCCAAAGACACGGTTCGGGCTTTCAAGATTCCTCTCTTTTCCAAACCCGGTTTTGAAGCCGATGATGTCATTGGTACCTTAACTAAACAGGCCAAGGGAAAAGCCGAAGTCGTTATCGTAACGGGGGACAGGGATATTCTACAGCTCGTAAATAGCACGACCTTTGTTTATATGCCTCTTTTAGGACTGTCTCAAGGGAAGCTTTATAAAATTGAGGAAGTGGTTGAAAGAATGGGTTTGGTTCCATCCCTGATTCCCGATTATAAAGCTTTAGTGGGGGATTCTTCTGATAATTACAAAGGGGTGCCGGGAATCGGTCCGAAAACGGCCATTACCCTTTTGGGCAAATACCAATCGGTTGATGATATTTATAAACACCTTGAAGAAATTCCGCCTAAGGTATCAGAGAAGCTTATTAAGGGCAAAAAAGACGCTTTAATGTCGCATCACCTGGCCACGATTGTTTGTGATGTTAAGGGCATTAAACTTGACCTTGAGAAGGCAGACGATTGGGATGTTGATAATCAAGAAGTCCTGGCTCTTTTTTCCGAATATGGTTTTAAAACCTTAACCGAAAGAGTTAAAAAGGTCGGTCAGGAACAAGATCAGGCTAAACAGATGACCTTAATCTAAAAAAGGGTAGAATAAAGAAGATGAAAGTTGCACTGGTTCATGACTACATTAAAGAATACGGGGGAGCGGAGAGAGTTTTGAGAGTTCTATCAGAACTCTTTCCAGAAGCTCCAATTTATACGGCTTTTAAGGTTAAAGGTTCAACGGCCGAAAAAGAATTCCATAACCGCAGGATTATCGAAAGTAAGCTGGCTCCTCTTTTAAAAACCTGGCGGCTCTATTCTCCTTTAAGATTTCTGATCCCGACGATTTGGAAGAGTTTTGATTTATCTGGCTATGATTTGGTAATTACTTCGGCCAGTTGGTATGTGACCCGCGGTTTTAAAGTGGGCTCCAAAACAAAAGTTATTTGTTATTGCCATACGCCACCCAGGTGGCTCTACGGCTATGAAATGTCGGTTGGCTTTACCAAATATTGGCCGGTTAAAATCTATGCGGCCATCGTCAGCCATTTCTTAAGAATCTATGACTTTAAGACCGCTCAGACGGTTGATCAATTCGTTGCGAATTCAGAAAACGTCAAAAAAAGAATTGCCAAATTCTATCGGAAGGATTCAGTCGTTATTTACCCGCCGGTTAATGTTGAAGAAATCATGGCCAAAACCAAAAACTGTCAAAAAGAAAATTATTTCCTGATTGTTTCCAGATTGGTTGGAGCCAAAGGACTGGAAGCGGCAGCCAAAGCGGCCAAAAAAATCGGCTTTAATTTAAAAATTGTCGGTGAAGCCTCCGGTTTTACCGAAGTGAAAGATAAATTAATAAAACTTTCGGGAGGCAATGTGGAACTTTTGGGCAGGGTCGATGATGATGCCCTTTATCAGCTTTACGGCAAAGCCAAAGGTTTTATAGCTCTGGCCCGGGATGAAGATTTCGGGATGACGGTGGTTGAAGCCCAAGCGGCCGGAACACCTGTCATAGCCTTTAATGGAGGAGGATTTAGGGAGTCGGTTGTTGATGGGGTAACCGGAATTTTGATTAACGAAACAGATGAAAAGACGATTGAAGAAGCCATAAAAAGGTTTAATCAGCAAAAATGGGAAAGAGGAGCATTACAAGAAAACGCCCTGAAGTTTTCAAAAGAAACATTTATCAAGAAGATGAAAGCAATTATTGCTAAATATGCCTGAACTTCCGGAAGTCGAAACAATAAAAAAGGGCCTGGAGAAGTATTTAGTGGGGCACACGATCAAAGAAGTTGAAGTTCGTTTCCGGAAAACCCTCAAAGAAGACGAAGATAAGCTGGAAGGCGGAAAGATTATCAAGATCAGGCGTTTCAGTAAAGTCATTGCCATTGATTTGGATAACGGCTACACCGCCTTAATGCATCTGAAAATGACCGGGCAGCCACTTTACCGTGGGCCCAACTTAAAAAACCCGCCTGAATTCTCGGCCAAAGTCATTGGTGGTGTTCCCGGAAAACACACTCACGTTATTTTCCATCTGGATAAAGGGGGAATGTTTTACTTTAACGACTATCGTAAATTCGGTTGGATTAGGGTAGTTAAAACCAGTGAGGTTGAAAAAACAAAATTCATTGAAAAACTTGGACCGGAACCTTTTAAGGATTTAACCGAAGAGAAATTTATTGAAATATTAAGCAAGTACAAAACACCGGTAAAACTTCTTTTGATGAATCAGGAGAAAATCGGGGGAGTAGGTAACATTTATGCCAACGATGCTTTATGGGAAGCCAGGATTTACCCAAAGAGGGCTTCCAATAGTTTGTCCTTAAAAGAAAAAAAAGCTTTGTTTAAAGCCGTGATTGCTGTTTTGAAGAAGAGTATTGAAACAAAAGGCTCAAGCGAAAATGCTTATGTCACTCCGGAAGGACTGGAGGGAAAATATCAGGAACACTTTTTAATTTATGACCGCAAAGGCGATCTTTGCACGAGGTGCAAGAAAGCCAAGATTGAGAAAATGAAATTCGGAGGAAGGGGAACTTACTTTTGTCCCGTTTGCCAGAAAATTTAACTTCTTTAATTTAAATTTTGTAATATACTATTTGGCACATGCTGATTGCTAAATTAAATCTTTCCGCTTTTAGAAATTTCAAGAAAGCCTCTTTCCTTTTTTCGCCGGCGATTACCGTCATTGTCGGCTCAAATGCGGTTGGTAAAACCAACTTATTGGAAGCATTGTATTTAGCCTCATCCGGAAAAAGCTTCAGGGCCAAACTGGAGGAAGAAATGGTGGCCTATGAGAAAGATTTGGCCAGGGTGGAAGCTAGGGTAATAAACAAAAACGGAAAAGTAGCCCTTGATGCCATTCTGACCCGGGGAATGATTGATATCGGGGCTCAAAGACCGGAAAAGATTGCCCGAAAAAGAATGCTGGTAAATGGTCTGCCCAAACGCTTAATTGATTTTGCGGGGAATTTTTCGGTTGTTTTGTTTGGTCCTTGGGATTTGGATTTAATAACCGAGGCACCCACCTTAAGACGGAAATTTTTAGATAATGTGTTGTCCCAGGTCGATCGGGAATACCGAAGGGCCAGTCTTTCCTACGAGAAAGGTTTAAAACAAAGAAATAGACTTCTTTTAAGAATCAGGGAAGAAGGTCTGTCCCGGTCTCAGCTTCTTTTTTGGGATAAACTCCTCATTAAAAACGGAGACTATCTCTCTTCCAAAAGAGAAGAATTTGTGGCTTTTGCCAATCAGACTAAACCCTTGGATGATCAGAAATTCAGACTGGTATATGACAAAAGCGCCATTTCGGAAGGCAGACTGGAACAATATGCCGAAGAAGAAGTATCAGCCGCCACCACTCTGGTTGGACCACACCGGGATGATTTAATTTTTAAGATTGATAATTCCAAATACAAAGTTGAAAGAAACTTAAACGTCTATGGCTCAAGGGGGGAGCAACGGATGGGAATCCTCTGGTTAAAGTTGGCCGAATTATCTTTTATCGAAAGTGTTTTGGGAGAAAGACCGACTCTTTTATTGGACGATATCTTCTCCGAACTGGATCACAAACACCGGGATATTGTCATGAAGGTTGCCAAACACCAACAAACGGTAATCACGACAGCCGACCCGCATTTCTTAATGGGTTTTAAAAAAGTGGAAAAAATTAAATTAGCGGCCTAAAATCAAATTATGGCAGAGACAATGGCCGAGAAAATAGAAAAAGCCAATCTAAGGCACAAAGAAACCATGGATAAGGCCAGGCGAGAGCATCCGGAATGGTTTAAAAAAGTCGACGCTGTTACCTTCGGTGCAGAACCACCTGAGATTTCGCCTGAGGAAGGTTTGAGTGGACCGGTAGATCCTCTTTCCCAGATGGGGAAAGAAGCGGCTGAGAAATTTGAAGAAGCCGGACGACCAATGAAGGGCGCCAAAGACGATTAACTCTCCAAGAAGAACATTTCTTAAAATAAAATTGTTATTTCCGCAAAAAATGCGGTAATATAGGGATATGTATTCTCCAAGATACAATATTTCCAATAAAATCTTGAAAAGTATTGGCGTGATTGAAGCCGCCAAAGAAATTATTGAGTCCGCTCCCTTGGTACCTTCCTTTGAAAAACAGTTTCAATCCGATGCTGTTGTTAGAGCTGTTTATCACGGAACGCACATTGAGGGGAACGATTTGACTTTGATTCAGACCAAGAAAGTCTTGGAAGGAGAAGAAGTCTACGGAAGAGCCCGTGATATTCAGGAAGTCATCAATTTTAGAAACGTGATGACTCTGATTAGTGACTTATCTTCTAAAAGAGGCGGTTATGAGCCGGAGATGCTTAAAGAAATCCATAAGCTGACGGTTTATAAAATTATTGCTGAAGAAAAGATTGGTGTTTTCAGAACGACCCAGGTCGTCATTAAAGAAGAGGGCAGTGGCAACATTATTTTCTCGCCACCGCCTTTTATTGAGGTTCCCTTTTTAATTGAAGATTTTTTTGAATGGCTCAATTGTTCTGAAAGCAAAGAGATGCACCCCATCTTAAAAGCGGGGATTGCTCACTATATTCTGGTTGCGATTCATCCTTTTGTTGAAGGTAACGGCCGAATGGCCAGAGCTTTTACTACCCTGGTTTTGTTAAGGGAAGGTTATGACATCAAGAAGTTTTTTGCCATGGAGGAGCATTTTGATTCCGATCCGGCTTCCTATTACGAAGCTTTTTCAATCGTTGATAAACAATCGAAAAACTTGGCGGCCAGAGATTTAAC
>DIAR01000043.1:1159-2530 GCA_002415845.1 Candidatus Woesebacteria bacterium UBA5073 | reverse complement strand
TCTTTTAAGACATCGGCAACGGTCGCTACCTTATCCCAGGAAATTTCCGAGATATGAACCAGGCCTTCAATATCCGAAGGTTTATTGTCAATGATGAGCTTCACAAAGCAACCAAAGTTGGTAATCGTGGTCACAATGGCTTCATAAACTTCGCCTTCTTTGATTTTCTTGACGGCGTCTTTAGCCAGTTTTATTTCTTTAGCTTCGGAAACTTCTTTTTCGGAAAGGACGACTTTGTTGGATTCCTTTTCGACTTCAATAACGACGGCCTTAAAGTGTTTCCCGACCAAGTCCTCCGAATTCTTGGCCGTATCCCTGCCCAACTGGCTTCCCGGAATAAAACCAATTACTCCCTCGACTTCAACCGTAATACCGGAAGGATTGACGGCTTTACCGACCACACTTATCGGATTCTTGCTGTTCTTGGCTTCTTTTAAGATATCCCAGGTAGCTTCATGAGCGGAATGGCGAAGAGAAAGTAATACATTGCCTTCCCTATTCTCACCGACGATAACGGTCGTCATGACTTCGTCACCGATGTTTAAGGTTTTTATGAAATCTTTGGATTCAATAAAGGCTTTCTCAGCCACCATGCCTTCGCTCTTACCACCAATATCCAGGATCAAGGATTTGGGATTCTTGGCAATTACCTTGGCTTTGACTTTATCACCTGAGGAAAATCCGCGTACTTTAAACGAGGATTGGGCCAATAATTCGGCCATTGTCTGAGGCTCTTTTAATGCTTTAGATGCTGTTTTTGAACTCACTTATCATTTCCACCTTTCTTTTAGTAAGGGAATTATATCGCAAAAAGGGATATATCACAAGGGACTTTCCTCCACTAAAAAAGGTCTGGCGATGAGATATTTTCGCGGCCAGTTGCCCGGCAACTATCGTCTCCGCTAAAGCGTTTGACTTCCGAGTTCGGAAAGGGATCGGGTCGTTCCACTTCGCTCAAATCACCAGACCTTTTTCAGTGAACCTGTAATGGCTCCAAAAAAGTTTGATTTTATACCTTAAAATTCTGAAGAGAAAAAGTCGCGTAGCCACAATTCTTAAAAAATTGTGGCAAGTTAATTTCGACCGATTCGTACAAGTAAGCTTAACACCTTGCGGCGCTTCCACTTCTTGCCGATTAACCCAGTCTTCTCCTGGGGGTCTAATGACGAGTCCTAATCTCAGGGGGGGCTTCTCACTTAGATGCTTTCAGCGATTATCCCTTAGGAATATAGCTACCCGGCGTTGCCGCTGACGCGACAACCGGCACACCAGGGATTCCTTCAGCCTGGTCCTCTCGTACTGAGGCCAACTCCCTTCAAGACTCGAGCGATTCCACCGGATAGAGTCCGAACTGTCTCACGACGTTCTGAA
>DIAR01000043.1:0-845 GCA_002415845.1 Candidatus Woesebacteria bacterium UBA5073 | reverse complement strand
TTCTCCAGCGCCAGGATGTGATGCATATAAATCCTCTGTTAACCAGAGGTATAGACTATATCATCTTCCAAAATATTTTCTGGAAGTTCGGCGTGTAATAAGGTGTAGAAAACACCCTATTTCACTACATTTATCCATAAATGTAGATCAGTCGTTACGGGGTCAAAGAAGTTTATAGGAAAAACTTGGAATAATGTATTTTGTTATCTGCTGACAAAAAGTATCTGAACTTTTCGCCGGAATGTAAATTCTTGCCTGCCCTGCCGCATAATGTATCTTCGTTTCTAACCGAAAATTTTTCAAAAGAACTTGCTGTAAAAGCTTCTGTTCTTGAGGAGTATATGCGGATGTGCAAAGGTAAGAACCTCTACAATCCTTTCTTCGATAACCATCATCCATGTACCAAACGGCTAAAGATAAAGGTGATTTAAGTAAATTAATTACATCTTTGGGAATGATTTTCTTTTTGTTACGATAAAAGATTTCTCTCCATCGCTCAAAAAGAGGCAAACTTTTGGTTGCAAAACGACAGTGATAATAAATCTTGTTAGATCTCTTATCAAAGAATTCGATCCTGTACGGTTTGCCCGCAGTTAACGGATCGAACATTTTATACAACCAATGAACGTATTCCTTCTGTTTAAGAAAATGGTCAATTTTAAGCCTGGAATATTTTCCGTTATGCTCAAGACAACCGTCTCCTAATAATTTACCAATCAAAATTTTTCTTTGTTGTTTGGTTAGTTTTTCCACTTCTCGACTTCCCACGGTATTACCCTACAATATTCAGAATATCCGAAGATATACCGAAAATCAATCGGGCTTCACCGTTATAAGCCGAATTT
>DIAR01000055.1:809-2617 GCA_002415845.1 Candidatus Woesebacteria bacterium UBA5073 | reverse complement strand
GAAAGGTGTTTGCTAAAGAGTATTCGATTCCCTCAGTTGGTGTTGGAGTGGTTATCAATCCCGACGGTTCGGCCAATATTGCTGAAGTTCGGACCTATTCTTTTTCCGGCAGTTATTCCTGGGCTGATGAATGGATTAATTTACAACCTAAGTGCAAAAACAAAAAAACTGCCTGTGATAAATTCAAAATAAGGGAGATTTATTTAAAAGAAGGAGAAGAAGAATATCTGCTTAATGATTCCAGTCAACCCGGAACTTACCAAGTAACCGAAAGTGCGGATAAACTTTATCTTAAGTGGTTCTACACAGCCGTTGATGAACAAAAAACCTTCACTCTTTCTTATAAAGTAGAAAATGCGGTTATCAATCAGGCCGATACGGCTGAATTTTATTGGCAACTGGTTGGGGATGAGTGGGCTATCGGAACGGACTTTGTTGGAGCCAAAGTTATCTTGCCCCAAAAAGTTATCGACAATCAGATTTGGGCTTATGGTCACGGGCCTTTAAACGGTACGGTTAAAATAGTTTCCGAAAATGAAGTCTCGTTTGAAGCTTCCAATTTAGCCGCCAATACTTTTTTTGAGGTTCGAGTTTTATTTCCGAAGGGCAATTTTGTAAACGGCCAAACGGGCAAATTAACCCTGGCCGAAATTCAAAAAGAAGAAAAAGGTTTTGGTTTGAAAACCACCATCACCAATATGGTTGTACCCGTTATTTTAATTATTTTAACTTTAGGACTTATCTTAAGGGTTATTTATTGGACTAAAAAGTGGTTTAAGGTAGGAAAGGATGAAAAACTGCCTGAAGTTAATTTAGCCGGAAAACTGCATGAACCGCCGTCAGATTTACCTCCGTATCTGGTTGAGGCTTTGGTCAGTCCCGGTTTTAAGCCAACCGGCAAGTCAATTGTGGCCACCATTCTTGATTTAGTCAGAAGAAAAATATTAGTAATTGATTTCAAGAAAGGGGGGAAGAAAACCCTCTTTGGCGATAAAGATGAATATTCCTTGGTCTTAAAAGATAAAAATTATCGGGAAAATAAAACGATAACCAAAGAAGAGAAGAACCTCTTGGAATTTATTTTTCCACCATCGGTTGAGATTGTTTCTTTTGAAAGCATAAAAAATTACAGCACCACCAAAAGAATGGAAACATATGAATTTTGGAAGGAATGGATGGATGATGCCAAAGACGGCATTATTGAAAAAGGAATTTTAACCCCGGAAAGTATGGAAGCCAAAAAGAAAGTCACGGTTGAGGCGGTTTTGTTGGGACTTGGTTTATTTTTCTATGTCTTTTTTGTCCCGGTTTTTTCCGTCTTCGGGGGCATTTATGGCTTAGTTGTTTATGGGCTCTCTTTACCTGTTAATTTTGGCTGTTTTGTCCTGATTCTTATCCTGCGGACCTTTATGGACAAAAAATCACAAATGGGCAGTAAAGAGTTGGCCGGTTGGCTGGCTTTTAAGCGCTGGCTGAAGGATTATTCGGTAACTAAAAATTATTCAATTGACTCGGTCATTCTTTGGGAAAAATATCTGGTTTACGGATGTGCTTTGGGTATTTCCTTAAAAGCTCTTTCGCAATTACCGATTAAGTATTCAAAAGCCTTTAATAATTCGGGGATTTATATGGCCGGTTTTTCTTCCGATCATGGTGGTGTTGCGGGTATCAGTAATTTCCAAACTTCTTTTGCCGCTCTTTCGAGTAGCTTAAATGCCGTTTCCTCAGGTTTTACATCCTCTTCATACGGTGCTCATGGTGTCGGGGGTGGAGGTGGCTTTTCAGGTGGTGGCGGTGGTGGTGGCGGT
>DIAR01000055.1:0-530 GCA_002415845.1 Candidatus Woesebacteria bacterium UBA5073 | reverse complement strand
GTGGTGGCGGTGGTGGTGGCGGTGGAGCCGGCTAACTTCAAAAAAAAGGCCGGAAGTATATTTTTAACCCAACATGGTAAATGTTTGTTGGTGTTAAAACTCCCGGCCTGTATAACAAAAATACGAAACATTAACAGTAAGGCAATCCTTACTGGAATATTCAGTTGAGATGCAATATGCATCATTGCATCTCATCAGGCGCCCAATTGAAATTATCAGATTCTAACTACGTTATAACCTCGACTTGTCAGGTATTCGTATGCCGGAGGAAGAGGTTTAAAAACCCCGATTTCTCTTTTTTCGTCAGGTTCATCGAATCGTACAAATCCTATATCGGTTAAGTCTTTTATTTCGATAAGGGGGTGGGTATGACCCAATGATGTGGCTTTTAACAGAAATTCATCTCTGGGGTATCCACACGTCGGGCAACCCATCACTAATGCAACTAGCAACTTTTCAAGTTTTATATCGATTCTATTCACTAATCTACTCCTTAATTTAGTTTAATTTTGGGCGCTTTTTTAAACGTG
>DIAR01000030.1 GCA_002415845.1 Candidatus Woesebacteria bacterium UBA5073 | reverse complement strand
CCAAAACATTGGCTTTTACCGTCACTGTTCCTTTTTTCTCCGAAGGGGCAAAATCGTTTTTGATAATCATGTCCCGTATTTCATAGATGCCTTTATCACCACTTATCGGCTTTCCTCCCGCTCTAACCAGCTTAAAACCGTTGTATTCTTTGGGATTATGCGAAGCCGAAACCTGAACCCCGCCATCAAATTTATAAAAAGCTACGGCGAAGTAAAAAGTCGGGGTTGAAACCAAACCGACATCAACCACATTACAGCCGGAATCGGTTAAACCCTTAATCAGATTTTCTTTTAAGGATGGGGAAGATAGTCGCATATCACAACCGACGACAATATTTAGTTCTTTCCCCGGATTTTCCTTTTTAAGAAGCGCTGTGTAGGCCTGTCCGAATTTATAGGCAACCTTTTCGTTTAAAGAAGCCGGATAAACACCCCTGATGTCATACGACTTGAAGATTGAAGAATCGATATCCATTAATGAGATTCATTCTAGCTTAGTTGCAATAAAAAGGTCAAGTAAATTCATGATTGAATCATCGGATGTTTTAGCCTTAATATCCATATGGGAAAATTGATTAATTGTTTGCTTTAACTCCGCAATCGTGAAGCGGTTGGCCTGTCTTTCCAGTTTTTCGACTCTCCATGAAGGATACGGAATGTTGGAGGCGTTAACCTTTACCCAATATAAATCCCTTAACTGTTTTGAAAGAAGACTGAAGACAAATTCCGGCGGTTCGGTTTCGGTAACGGCCTTCAAATATTTTAAACAATTAAGGCTGTTGCCGGGATAAAAAGAGGACATAAAATCAAAAATAACTTTAGGCAGTTTATATTCTTCGGTCTTTTTAAGAAAAGGAATATTTTTTACATCGCCGTCATTTAAAATGGTGTCGGCGTATATTAATAAATTACCGTTTAAATTACCCCCGTTTTTGTTCAGCCACTTTAGATCAACGGGTTTTATCTCTCTGAAACTCTCACAGACCACCAGTTTTTCGTTACCGAACAGATTTTGTGAAGAAAGCAGTTCGGCCAGGTTTTTATTCAGGTCTTTACCGAAGTATTCGATGTCCCATTTTTTCTCTTTGGCTTTCTCGATGTATTTAAGAAGCCTGTCGTGGCTTTTTGAAACATAATCCCCGTGAATTAAAAAAACGTTCATGCCAGATTAGATTTTAAAATCATCCTTTTTACCTTATCGCTGAATTTTCTTTTACCGTGTCTGATGTGGGGCACTAAACTGCCGGAAAAGTTCTGGGGAATATGGGCCAACTCGTGAATTAAAACTTTATCTTTTTCCGAGTCACTTAAATGATCAAATCTTTCCGAAATAATTTCAATGGAATAAGCCGGTTTTTGTTTTAAGGCCAACTGCCAAATTCTGGGGAAAGCCCAAATCCTGGCGATAGCTCGGGTATTGGTGTAATGCGACCTGAAGAAAAATAATCTTGAAATATCAAGATGGTTCTCGTTTAGTTTCTTAACTAAAACGGCCACCCTTTTTTTGATATCCGGGGCATTTACCCACTCAACTTTCTGACTTTTATGAGACCTTGTAAACTTCCGCACCTTCCTTAACATCTTTTTCGGTCTTTAATCCTATCACATCTCCTTTGGATGCGGAATCCTTCTTTTCGTGTTCAACCTGAATCGATTCAACCTTTTGCTCCAATATATCCTCACCGCCTCGGGTAAATTTAATCGTATCCCCAACGGCCAGACCGCCGTCCAGTTCAACCACGGCCACACCGATTTTATCGTAGAAATGAGTCACTTTACCTATTTTAAAATCAGCCACTTATACTCACCCCCTTTTCTATATTATACGCATGACATAAAGCCACTGCCAAGCCATCAGCCGAATTGTCAAAATGCGTTTTTCCGTGAGCTCTGCTTCTAACCTTAGCGCCCAGTAGTTTTCGCAGGGCTTTCTGCATCATTTTTTTATCACTTCGACCATCACCGGAAATAACTTTCTTGATTGTTCCGGGAGCATATTCAAAAACGGTTACATTGGCACGGGCTGCCGTATACAAAATAACACCGATGGCCTGACTGACAGCCATAGCCGTTTTAGCATTGACGGAAAAGAACAATTTCTCCAAAGCAATACAATCGGGTTTTACTTTCTTAATAAGAGAAGTTAATTCTTTATTGATATGAATGAGGCGCTTTCCCTTTTCACCATCTTTGTTGGTTTCGATGAGTCCGAAGTCCAATACTTTGTAGTCTTTTTTTAGGGTTTCTATAACTCCATAACCGGTTGTAGCCGTTCCCGGATCAATCCCTAAAATAAGCATAGAGTCATTATAGCTTAAAGACTCATTAAAAAGTAAAGCCAGGCTAATTTTCAGTTTTCAACAATGTATGTTGATTGTGAATAATTTCGCCTGGCGATATTTTTATGTCGGAACTATTTATAGCTTCAAAATCTTTTCAGTAACGCTGGTGTCACTGACAGTTATTTTGACAAATAGTTCCGACCGCAGTTAGGCAAATTTCTGTACGGCAAGATACTTGCCTCGATCGGCATGGGTCCGATTTATATCGGTGATCTGCCACAGAATATGCCTTAATCTAAAATTAACAAAGAGCAATCTATCCATCTCTCCCTGACTAGACCTGATACAAGTATTGACGAGACGGATTAGACAACCACTTCGATGCTCTAGAAGCACCAAAAGGTTTGAATTCCAGGAATACCACCGACTTGATGGTATCCACTTTATCAGGCCATTAAAGCCATTTGAGTCGCAAGGATTTGAACCTTGAGTCTTCTGATTTATCAAACCAGATGTCTTAACCATTCGACTACGACCCATTACGAAGTGCCCATCTCCGGTACAAAGAGTCTTCGGGCACTGAGATTATGGCTCGGAACAATTTTTTGTTCCTTTGTACCTAACCACCTTGAGTGGAACCGGGGAGGGACGGCTCCTCTACTACCCAGTGGTTTAAGCGGCATGTGGGATTTGAACCCTGATACAACCTCTTCCCCTTATCCAGAGAAAGCGCTCTGCCAATTGAGCTAATGCCGCACTTCAAAAAGTAAATGTGCAAAATCATAAAGAGGGAAGCATATCTCTTCTTTCCAGTGCCATCGAGTTTTTCATGCTTCCAGGGAACTAATTTTTCCCGTTTGTTAACTCTTGCAGCAATAGAGAGGAGTAGGCCACACATCCTTTTACTCGGCGATCACCATCCTTTCCCGTACATAGAATGGCTAAGGCTGCCAGCAGATATTAGCAGAATCCTTTTAAAAATCAATATTATTCTTCTATGCCAAAAAGTTTTAATGAATTTTGAAGCGTTTGTTTTTGAATAATAGTTAAATCTATCTTTTTAATGTCGGCGATATACTTGGCAATATATGTCAAATTCTGAGGTTTATTATTATTTATACCATTATTGTGCGACCTAACAGGCTCAGGGGTTAAGAAAGGCGAGTCGGTTTCAAGGACCAAATTGTCCAAAGGTACCTTTTTAATAAACTCGGCTTTGGTCGGATCATACGTCACATCGCCATCGCAACCGATGAATATTTTATTCTTAATGGCCACATCCAATAACTCCTGATTGGGTTCACAGCAATGAAAAACGGTTCGGCCGGAAAACTTCTCAAGCCCGACTTCTTTTAAAATTAATATGAGGTCTTTTGCGGCATGACGGCTGTGAATAATAATTGCTTTATCCAGTTTTAAGGCCAATTTAATCTGTTCCTTAAAAAGGGTTTTTTGAATTGAGGGCTCCAGATTAAGATGGTAATAATCAAGACCAATCTCCCCTACCCCCACTACCCTATCTGAATTTTCACACAGTTCCTCAAGCTGATATATTAATTTTTCAATTTCTTTTTCTTGAACTTTTTCCGTAGGGTGAATACCAACGGAACAATAGACACCTTCATAATCCCCGGTAATTCTAACTGCTTTTTTTGAAGTTTTTAAATTAACACCGGGAATAAGAATTCTCTCAACACCCGCCTTTCTGGCATCCTGAATTGCCAGTTCAACATCGGGGAAATAGGTATCTAGATTTAAATGACAGTGGGTATCAAACAATTTAGAACTTCAGAAGATAGAATACCTTAGCCTTTTCTTTTATTCCGGCAATCCAGGTAGTATATTCGTCTGCCAGTTTCTGTTGGACTAATTCGCTTTTGATATCGTCCTTAACGTTTTCCAAAAGAGTTCCTTTATCAAAATAGTTCTTGTTGGTAGTGAAATAATCGGCAATTTCTTTATCGGTAACCGTTATCTTGTCGGCCAAAATAACTTCAAGGATCTTGCTGACTTTAATTTGCTCCTCCAACTCCTGTCTGGTTTGACCACGCGCTTCTAAGGCCTGATCCAAGGTGATGTTTTGCGCTTTCAGGATTTCCTCAATCGCTGTAATTTCGTTTTGAATCTCGTCTTTGGAAACACTGACCTTTTGTTTTTTGGCTTCCTGATAAATTAAGGATTTTTCAACCAGGGTACTGAGGGCCGTTGTGCCATACTGCTTTTCCAGATTTTTAATTAAAGTAATTCTGGAAATCGGCCGGCCGTTGACAAAAGCAGCCAAAAAGACTGTCTTTATAATAAAACCCAAAACAACAACTCCCACAACGACACCCAAGACGGTCTTAAATTTCTTGGTTTTGACAAAGGAACATTTCTTGCAAACCCCTTTTGAAATGGACTTAAGGTCAACTTTTAATTTTTTCATCTTAATAAAGATAATACTTAAAAATTCAAAACTCAAGGGACAAATTCAAAATCTTTTAGTAAAAAGGGCTCGCCATGGCCGGGATAGACCATAACTTCCCCGGGTAACTTGGAAATACTTAAAAGCGACTTCTTGAGTTTTTGGGCATCACCGTAGGAAAAATCGGTTCTGCCCACTAAACCCCCGGCAAAAAGCAAATCCCCGCCGAAAAGAAGGCCTCCCTCTTTAACGTATAAAGCGATACTGCCGGGAGTGTGGCCCGGAACCTTAATTACCTCAATAACCTGATTTCCAACTTTAATCTTTGGTTTATTTTCCAGATTGATATTAACTTTAGGAACAACCATTTCCATTTTTCTCTTTAAAAAGAATGAAGCACTCTCTTTTGCCTTTTTGATTAAAAAACTATCTTTCTGATTAAGACAAAAGGGGATTTTAAAATCAATTTGTAAGTCGGAAACGGCCAGGATGTGATCAAAGTGTCCATGGGTTGCCAAGATACCTTCTGGTATCAAATTATTATCGGCAATTTTATTTTTGATAAATTCCTCATCATCGCCGGGATCAATAATCAAGGTTTTTTTGGAAGATGTTTCAACTAAAAGGTAGCAGTTGGTCTGGAGAGAACCGACCTCAAGGGTATAAACCTTAAGCTTATTTTTTGGTTGAGGTTTTAGTTTTGGCACGTTCCTTAACCAGAGATCTGGAGAATATTTTATCAATCTCTTTCGGACTTTTTTCCCTGGTGTAGTAAAGTTTGGCCTTTTTGACACCACGCATGCCTTTTTTGACAACCTCTATTTTTTCGGTAAAAGGTGATTCGAGGGGGAAAATTCTCTCAATACCAACGGCGTGAACGCCCATTTTTCTGACGGTAAAAGTCTTGTTAATGCCCGAATGCTTAAAAGCTATAACCATACCTTCAAAGATGGAGCTTCTTTCCTTATCGCCTTCTTTAATCTTCTGGTAAACCTTGACTTTGTCGCCAATGCCGAAATTTACCTCTTTATGAATTCCTTTAAGTGACATAGAGCGCTATTGTACAATAGAATGGCCTCCGCCTTCAAGCAGGGAAGCAATTTGCTTGGCCAGATCTTCCGTCCAGGCAATTTTGACCGTCAGGTTAATTCTTTCCTTCTTTGATTCAAAATAAAGGCAAACCGGACAGTCGCCCGGATTTTGAATTAAAAGCATTTTGAGCATTTTTAATTCTTCCGGACCGCAACTTTTGGGAATTTTAATGAAAACCTCTTTTTCCTCAACCAAATCAGCTTCTGATTCAATTGATTCAACCAAAAGCGAGGTCTTTTCATCCCTGGCATCAATTTTCCCGGAGATAATCAGGGGTTTATAGTCAACCCAGTAAGTTTTAGTGGCCTTATAAAGTCTTGGGAAAACAATCAAGTCAATCGTTCCCGTGTCATCCTCAGCTTTGACAAAAGCCATTTCCTGACCGGAATTCCTGGTAACCACCACCCTGACTTCCGTGACCACAGCCGCTACCCGTACAATTTCACCGATGTTTAAATTAGGCGATATTTCCTGAATCTTATGCGTCGCCCGATGTTCCAGGGGAAGAATTAACTCAACTATCGGTTTGGCCGATAAGGAAAAGCCCAAAAGCTGTCTTTCCAAAGCCTGCAGCTCATCCTGACTGAATTCCTGAACCCCTTCTTTTTCAAAAAAGCTGACCACTTTTAAGGGTTCTTTCTGGGCTTCTTCCTGAAAAAGCCCCTGCTGGCCTTTATTTTCCTTGGGTTTAACCAATTTGCTTTTTATTTCATCAATCGAGGCCAGAAGAACGGCTCTTGAACCGAAAGCGGAAAGGGCACCGACTTTGATAAGGCTCTCCAAAACCTTTTTGTTAACCCTTCTTCCGTCAACCCTTATCAGAAAATCATGAAACGATCTGAAGTTAGAGTCTTCCCGGGCTTCCAGTATAGCATTAATGGCGGCTACGCCCACATTTTTAATGGCTGAAAGACCGAAACGGATGGCTTTGCCCTCCAAAGAATCTTTTTCCTCAACAATTTTAAAATTGGTTTCGCTTTCGTTGATATCGGGCGGAAGAACCTTAACGCCCATCCTTCGGCATTCGTTAATACCTAAAGAGATCTTGTCGTTATCGTCCGATTCGGCCGTCAAAAGTGCAGTCATGTACTCAACCGGATAATTGGCTTTCATATAGGCCGTCTGATAGGCGACAATACCGTAACTGGCGGCATGGGCCTTGTTAAAGCCGTATGATTGGAAAGGTTCAAACAAAAGCCAGAGCATGTCGGCAAAATCCTGGGTCTGTCCGTTTTTGACAATGCCTTCGACGAATTTTCTTTTTTGGGCTGCCATTTCGGCCGGGATTTTTTTACCGACGGCTTTTCTGAATTTGTCCGCTTCTTCCCAGGTATAACCGGCCAACTCCAGTGCACAGAAAAGAAGATCATCCTGATAAACGATCAAACCGTATGATTTATCCAAAAACTTTTTCATCCTCGGATCCAGATACTTAACCAACTCGGGATTATGTTTTCTTTCAATATACTCAGGGATTACCGACATCGGACCGGGTCGATATAAGGCCACCATGGCCATTAAATCTTCAACTCTGGAGGGTCTTAAATCCTTTAAGTAGCGGGTCATGCCCGATCCGCCCAATTGAAAAACACCCATCGTATCGCCCTTACCCAGCATTTCAAAGGTTTTCTTATTATCAAAGGGGATATCCAGAATGTTTATCTTCTTATTTTGACTTTTATTAACAATATCGATAGCCGCTCCCAGAATCGATAGGTTTCTAATCCCTAGAATGTCGAATTTAATTAAACCGACATCTTCGCAGGCATGCATTTCGTATTGGGTGATAACCTTATCCCCCGAAGGCTCAAGCTGTATCGGGGTGTAATCGGTTAATTCGGTCGGAGAAACCACCAAACCGGCCGCATGAACCGAGATATGCCGGGCATTACCCTCAACTTCCTTAGCCAAATCAAGAATCTTTTTGGAATCTTTATCTTCCTTATACAAAGATTTCAGATCGGAAGAAACTTCCAGGGCTTTATTGATGGTCATCGGAAAACCCTGCGAGCCAATGGGGATCAACTTTGATATTTTATCGCCGACCGAATAGGGGTAGCCCAAAACCCTGGCAATATCCCTGACTGCGCCTCTGGCCAACATCCGGCCGAAGGTACAGACCTGAGCCACTTTATTTTTTCCGTATTTACCGGCAATGTAGCCGATCAGCTCTTCACGCCGGTCATCAGCAACATCCAGATCGATATCGGGCGGCGAGGGACGATACGGGTTTAAAAACCTTTCGAAAGGCAGATTGTAATAAATCGGGTTGACCGTAGTTATACCCAAAATAAAAGAAACCAAAGATCCGGCCGCCGAGCCTCTGGTGTTGGTTATAATACCCTTCGAATTGGCCCAACTGACCATATCCATGACAATTAAGAAATAAGTGGCATAGCCTTTTTGATTAATAATCTCAAGTTCATACTCCAAACGTTCCTTAATTTCTTTAGTGACATCCGTTATTTTATCTTTGAGTCGTTCATGACATATTTTGATTAAATATTTATCCGGCGTTAGTTTTTCGGGAACGGTAAATTTGGGAAACATCCATTTTCCCAAAGAAATCGTCAGATTGCACTTATCGGCAATTTTAACCGTATTGTCCAAAGCTTCGGGTATATCCGAAAACAATTCGGCCATTTCTTTTCTATTGGAAAGATAAAAGCTGGGCGTATCGATAAATCTCAATCTTTTGACATCGGAGACATTTTTCCCGGTTGCAATACAAACCAGTGCGTCTTGAGCCACACTATCTTCCTTTCTGATGTAATGAGCATCATTGGTCGCAACCAGGGGTATGCCCATTTCCCGGCTTAATTTAATTAAATAATTATTTATTTTTTCCTGATTTTCGCCCATATCCATAATTTCTTTTTTAAGTTCCACATCTTTTATTTCTTTGGCAAATTGGATTTGGTTATGGCGTTGAACTTCAAAATAATAATCTTTGCCAAAGAGATTCAAAAACCATTCGGCCGCTTCTTTGGCTTTTTTAAAATCACCGTTGATAATGTGCTGGGCCACTTCTCCCTGCCCGCAGGCCGAAGTACAAATAAGGCCCTTGGCGTATTTCTTCAAAGTTTCGCGGTCAAATCTGGGTCGGTAGTAATAACCTTCCAAATGGGCAATCGAGGTTAAACGCATTAGATTTTTGTAGCCTTCGTTGTCTTTAGCCAAAAGAATTAAATGATAATTCTGAATTTTGGTTCTTTCCGGCCGTTCTTTTAAATCAACATTAGTCATATAGCCTTCAATTCCGACGATCGGTTTAATGCCTTTAGCGATAGCGTCTTTATAAAATTCGATGGCTCCGTACATTGACCCGTGATCGGTAATGGCAATCGTATCCATCCCGTTTAGCTTGATATGGTCAAGCATTTTGGGAATATTGGTTAAACCGTCAAGAAGAGAGTATTCGGTATGAACATGAAGGTGGACAAATTTCTTTTGGTCAGACATTTAATTAAGGCCTTCTTCCAACAATTTACGGATAAGATTGATGTCACCCGTACCCTTAAGTTCTTTTTGCACCAAACCGATAAAAAAACCCAAGATATTAACCTTGCCGTTTTTATAATCCGAAGCAGCTTTCTTTTGTTCATTAACAATTCTATCTACTATCTCTTTTGTTTTATCAATCGAAGCATACTCAACCTTGGTTACTTCAAATATCTTTTTAATCATGGCTGCCGGTTCTTCAAACTCCTGATCATAGTTTTTATTAATCATTAAATCGGCGATTGTCTTAGGCGAGACGTTTCCGTCTTTACCCACCTTTACGGCTTTTTCAAAATATTCCGATCGCAATGGATTACCTGCCAAGATGCGGCAATAATCTTTTGTTAAACCATATTCTTTGGCAAACCTGTTTCTTTTTGCCAAAGGCAGTTCAGGAATATCGGCTTTAATATTGGCTATTTCCTCGTCGGTAAAAGTTAAGGGTGGAATATCCGGTTCCGGAAAATAACGGTAATC
>DIAR01000035.1 GCA_002415845.1 Candidatus Woesebacteria bacterium UBA5073 | reverse complement strand
ACGGAACAAACTTTTTACGGGCCTACTCAACCTTTTCCCACCCCAACAGTTTGGCTGGTTATTTTGCTGCTATTCTTTTTCTTGTTTTTCAGTCTAAAGAAAGAAAAGCTTTTAAAGCCCTTGCCATAGGTCTTGTTTTGTTTGTTGTCGTTCTTTCTTTTTCCCGGGCGGCGATAGCGGCTTTATTGCTGGTTGGTCTTGCTGGTTTTTTGCCCAGCATGTTTAAAAAGAAACTTAATCTAAGGAAGTTTGCGCTTATGGTTTTCGGAATAACTTTAATTGGTAGTTTATTACTACCCGTTGTTTCGGATAAAGCAATATTAAAAAACATTGACTATTCGGACAGGGTAAGTGAAAGGCTTATTCTTAATCAGGTTTCAGGTAAAATGTTTGTTTCTTCCCCTTTCTTAGGTGTTGGTCTTAACAATTTTATTGTCAATTTACCTGAATATGTAACCAAACCAGACGTTAACTGGCTTTTGCAACCGGTTCACAATACCTATTGGTTGCTTTTAACAGAAACCGGAATGTTCGGCTTAATAATCTTTTCATTTCTCTTGATACAAATATTAAAAAACAATCGATATCAGTATTTATATTATTCCCTGCTGATTATTTTAATAACCGGGCTGTTGGATCACTACTGGCTAACGCTCCAACAAAACCAGCTGTTGTTTACTCTTATCTGGGGCCTTTCCTTACGAAAATCAGCCGATTAATAAAAGCCAATTCTTCTGATAGAATAGTTGGAAACCAAATGAAAGATAAGATTCTAAAAATATTTTGTGACGGGGGTTCAAGGAACAATCCGGGGGAGGCGGCCTCGGCCTTTATTGTTGAAGAAGAAGGTAAGGTAATTTTTAAAGGCGCAAAATATCTTGGTAAGAATACTAACAATGCGGCGGAATATTGGGGCGTTATTATTGCTCTGGAATGGTTAAGGGAAAATGTTAGTTTATACAAACACCATGATCTAAATTTTTTTCTTGACTCCGAACTGGTTGTTAATCAACTTATGGGAAAATTTAAAATAAAAAACGAAAATCTTAGAAATCTTTTTTTAACGATTAAAGAATTGGAAAAAGTTACCGACAAAAAAATAATCTACACATCAATTCCAAGAAGTAAAAATGCATTAGCCGATTTTTTGGTTAACAAAACTTTGGACCAAAACTTATTTCACGTTCCTGGAAAAAAATAAAAAGCTGTCACTTGAAAAAGTAAAATATTCCACAAAAGCATCTTTTAGTAATTTTAAATACATTTGAAAATCTGCGGTAATCCATTGATAATGGGAAAGAGTTATGACAAATATTTATTCGAATAACAAACCAATGGTTGTGTTTTGGTCCGCCCCGACCGGCTTGGCCGTTAATTTAGTTGAAAGATTGTTGATGAATTATTGTCGGGTTAAAATTGTTAATGACGATATTGAACTATGGAAAAATAAATTAGAATATCTTCCCAATAAAGAAGCCCTCACCCTTCTCAATACAAAAGAAATCTTCAATATTGAAAATACCGAATACCTGCTTATTAATGATTACGATCTAAATAACGGTCTTGGTGTTTTGGAAAGCCTTTTTGTTTTAGCTAAGGAAAGATTTCTCAAATCAATGATCCTTTTTCCGTATCAGACAACGGAGCAAAACTTTAAAGATAATCTAAATAAAAAATTATTGCTTCTTAAAAAAACAATTCCCGATATGGGGGTTATCTATCTTGGTGATTTGCTCGGTCCGAAAATTGATTATTCGGAGGTTAATTTTGCCGGATCGTTGGTTTTGGATGCAATTAATAAAGGAGAGATAAAAGAAAGCTTTGACGAAACCAGTTTTTTTATTTCTCCCATACTTGAATCAAGTAAAGAAATAGTCAGAGCCTTATTTTCTTTTGGAGCAACCAGTGAGGGGTTGGCTGTTTTGGGGTGTCAGGTGGAAACTTCCCGTTTTAATGAATATCTTAAAAACTCTTTTCCTCAAAGTGTACTTAAAAATGAAGTTGTTCGGGTGAGAAGAGAAGCCCCGGTTGAAGAAATCAAAAATCTGGGAACAAGCGTTGAAAGTTTAATGAAACAAACCTTTGATTGGTTTGCCGAACATCCAGCTCCTGCCGTTAAAGAAATCAAGAAAGCTGAAAATTTAAAAAGAATAGATACTCCAAAAGAAAAGGTAAACAAAAAGGTTATAAAAGAGAAGAAGCCCGGGGTAATTAAACTGAAGAAGTATTTAAAAACTCTGGTATTTATTGCCGTATCGATTTTTGTAATTCCGCTTATAACCCTGCTGGTTGGAGCAGCGTCGCTGACCCTTGCTTTTAAGGGAATGGAGAAGGGAAGTGTAACTAATGCCAAAACCTGGCTTGGTGTTTCTTTAGTCAGTTCAAACATGGCCAGCTATGAATATCAGGTCTTAGCTAAGCCGCCGGTTATTTCCTATCTTTTCTCTCCGTTTTTAAATTATGCAGCGATCAACAATCGGGCTGCAAAAATAGCCCAGAACACGGTCGACATTTTTGAAAAAGCCGAGTATCTAGGTGAAAACCTTCTTAAGGGAGAGGATTTTGCTTTAAACGAAACGGTGCGTGAGTTAACGCTTAACCTTGGTAACCTTTATGATGAATCCGGTTTTATCGAGGGAGAACTTAAAAGCTTGTCGAAAAGGGAACAGGGGATTATTAATCATTTTTTCAATATCAATAAAATAAGCGACTTAAGAAATAAACTTCTTTATGCCAAAGAGGTTGTTTCCCAATTGCCGGATTTGGTTGGCGTGGAGAAGCAGAAAACTTATTTGTTTCTTTTTCAAAACAACATGGAACTTCGGCCAACGGGCGGCTTCATCGGTTCTTTTGCCCTTGTGACTTTTGATAACGGGAAAATAAGCGACTTTAATGTTCAAGATGTTTACTCAGCCGACGGACAGTTAAAAGGTCACATTGAGCCGCCCGAACCGATTAAGCGTTATTTGGGGGAAGCCAGTTGGTTTTTGCGAGACAGCAACTGGGATCCGGATTTTCCGACCTCAGCCACCCGAGCCGAGTGGTTTTTGGATAAAGAGATAGATAAATCGGTTGATGGGGTAATCGGGATTGATTTGGAATTGGTGAAAAACATTCTGAAAGTAACAGGACCGCTTAAATTGACCGATTTCGGCTTTGAAATTACCGAGAAAAATCTTTATCAGAAAACCCAAAGCGAGGTTGAAGAAAATTTCTTCCCCGGATCAACTAAAAAATCGACACTGTTAACAGCCATTTCCAGAGAACTGATACAAAGATTGCTTAATTTAAATAAAGATGAATTTCCACCCGTAGCCAGCATGTTCTTCAAAGCCCTTGAAGAAAGAGATATCCAAATTCTTTTTCATAACAAGATGGCCCAGAAGGGGATTTCTAATTTGGGTTACGACGGAGCGGTTTTGGAACCCAATTGTTTAGGCAATTGTTTTGCCGACTGGTTTGGGGTAATTGATGCCAACCTGGGGGTGAATAAAGCCAATTTATTTTTAAAGAGAAGCTTTAATCTTTCTCTAAAACTGGAGAAAACCAACCTGGTAAAGACCTTGTCTATAAACTTTAAAAATACGGCCGATACGGCCCTGGGGATTAAAGGTCGCTATAAAACATATGTTCGTTTGCTGTTGCCTTTGGCGGCTCAAGCAAAAGAAGTGATTATTGCCTCGGGTCAGGAAAATACGGTTATGCCGTTGGATATCATTGAAACCCAGGGAAGAAAAGAGGTTGGTTTTGCTCTTGAAATATTACCCTCGAGCGAAAAAACGGCCGAGATAACTTGGACCCAGAATAAGCTGTTAAATTTTAGTCAAACAGGCGAATACCGGCTTTATTGGCGAAAACAGGCGGGAACAAACGGAGATGCGGCGGAGATAACGATTCAAGGCTTTCCTAAGAGGGTAAAATACAGTTTGCCTTTTACCTTGACCGGAGACGGTCAATACCGCTATAATACAACTCTTGCGAGGGATTTGTTCCCTCGTATTTCTTGGTAAACCATGGATAAACACATTCTAAAAGCAGAAGCCAGAAAGATGACCGGCAGGAAAGTCAAACAACTTCGTAAGGAAGGTGTTCTTCCGGCTAATGTTTACGGCAAAAAAGTTAAGTCCCTGGCAATCAGCTTAAAAGAAGCCGAATTTTTACCTGTTTATAAAAAAGCCGGAGAGACAAGTCTGATTGAGCTTGATTTGGGCAAAGAGAAGAAAGCTGTTTTGGTTTCCAATATTCAATATGATCCGGTCAGTGACAAAATGCTTCATGTCGATTTCCACCAAGTTGATCTTAAAGAAAAAGTTACGGCCGAGATCCCGGTAGAGATAGAAGGGGAGTCGCCAGCCGAAAAACAGGGAATTGGAACGGTTGTTCAGCATATTTTTGAAATTGAGGTTGAAGCCTTACCAACCGATCTTCCTGAACATTTTGTAATTGATGTTTCGAAACTTGAGGAAGTTGATCAGGCCGTTCATGTAAAGGATTTGGAAATTGATAAGAATAAGATTGAGGTTAAGGCCGGTATGGAAGAAGTTGTTGTTAAAGTAGAACCGCCACAGAAAGAAGAAGTGGTTGAACCAGTTGCAGCTGAAGTTCCGGCCGAAGGCGAAGTTCCGGCCGAAGGCGAAACGCCCGTTGCGGGTGGAGAAGCCAAACCGGAAGAGGCTGCCGAAGAAAAACCCCAGGGTTAATTGCCTTTATTTATTTGTTCTTCAAGGAGCTTCAATTGATTGTCGTTGGGATTAATTGTTTTGGCTTTGAAAATAATCTTTAAAGCTTCCTCTTTGTTGCCGTAACTGTTTTCCAGTGTGGCAATTTCCAAATAACCCGGCAGATAAGAGGGGTATTTTTGGAGATAGGAATTCCAGTTTTCAATTTGCGAAAGAGTTTCCGGAGGTGCTTCCGTTGAAGCCCCGAGAACTTGATTGAAGCGGTTTTGACTAATA
>DIAR01000003.1 GCA_002415845.1 Candidatus Woesebacteria bacterium UBA5073 | reverse complement strand
TTAAAAAACAATTCCATAAATAACCAGGGTAAATTTTAATGTTTTTTGGCTTTTTAACCAATTTTGCTATTTTTACCGGACTTTTTAACAACCCTGTTTAGTTTAAGACATGGTTTTAACGTTACGTTTAACAAACTCGTTATTTTTCGACATTTTCCCATCCATTTTGGACACTCCCATTTTAGTGATCTTTTTTGGCTTACTCTCCCCTTTTTTGGGGTAACACTTTTTCTTAAAAACCCCGGTTTATTTCCAGTTTCCTTTTAAGAGCGATGTTTTTATTGACTTTTTTTGGGGGAATAGACTTTATGCCTAGATATAAGTGTTAACACTTGGTGGGTACCGCGTTTTTTGTAGCTAAAGTGTTAACACATTATGAATAAGACTAAATCGGCTTTAGAAGGCATAAATAACATCCTCTAGTATGTTTTGACTCGATTTTGCGGTTGTCGGCCACTTTTCCAAGAACTTGAAATCATGATAATATTCCGGTGAATTTTCCGGGTGAATCAGGACATATGAAACACCCAATTTATCCACCCATTCCTTTGTCTCCTCGGAAGAAGGGCTTTCCCTTAACACCCAGGCTCCTTTTGCCCAGTTATCGTCTCTGGCTACTCCGTCTCTCCCGCCTCTGACCTGATTGATGTCGTATAAAGCGTTGGCCCAAAAAACGGTTGCCCCGGAAAGAAAGACTCTTTGGGTCCCTACTATTTCTGATACCTGCTCCAGGCTCCTTACCCCCTCAGGAATGACTTTACCAAGAAGAGCCGGCTTACCCAGTTTATTGAAGACAAAGAACGTAAGGACAAAGGGTAAAAGGACAAAAAGGCCTCTCAGAACCGGACTTTTGGGCTTTAGAAAAACAAGGATAAAAACAAGGCCTATTTCCAACTGCGAAAACCAGGTTGTCCAATCCTGCCAGAAATCGGGATCGCTTAAAAACCGGAAAAAGGTCAGAAAAGAGAAAGTTAAAACCCACGTCAGGATAAAGACCGTTTTTCTGTCCTTTATCTTTCTGGTAAAATAAACGGCTACAACCGCCAGGAAGAGCGGCAGTGTTGACCTGAGGAGGTTAAAGATTTTAACAATGACCTTAAGACCACTTACTCCCCCCAAAGAAGGATTAAAAAGAATCGTTAACCAATAAGACGGACCATACCAAAAGGAAGCGGCGGCAAAGCCCAACAAAAACGGAGCCATTGTCCTTTTTAAAACTTCCCCCACTTTTTCCAATTTCCCTTCCCTAAAAGATTCTGCCAACGTTAAAGACATCAGCCCCACCAGAAAAACCGGTAAGACACCGGTATTGATAAGCAAAAGAAAAAGGGTTGTCAAAACGGCAAACAGATAACGCTTTAAGTTAGGTTTTTCCAACAAGGCCCAAAAGGAAAGAAGAACAAAAGGGATAAGGTTTTGGGCCATAACCAAACTGCCTTCGGAAAGGGTCAGGGAGGAAAACAAACGCCAGGGAAATAATAAAAGTAAAAGCGTAAAAAGAATAACCGTTCTATTTTTCAAATCGCCCATCTTCTTTAATAGAAGTACCCAACCTAGAACAGAAAGAGCATAAGTTAATATGATTAAATATATCGTAATGTTAAATAGTGATACATTTATTGCCCCATTAATAAGGCTTTCAACAATCGGAACAATCGGTCCGGTCAGATATTTATAAGGTGTTGTCCCTAAATACCAATATGGATAATTAAGCGAAAAGGCTTTAAAACCAAACTTGGCAAAAAAGGAAGATAGGGCAACGGTTACCGGAATAAGTGAAGTTTGGGAAGGAAAAAGCATATTTTTTTTATTTCAAATAAGGCAAAAATTTAGTATAAAATAAGCGGCTCCCTTAATTCCGCTTCTTTTTCCTCCTCTACCCTAAGAATCGGATCAAGGGCATTCTTTTCCTGTTCTTCAATTTCCTTGGTTCTGGGCGGGAAAATAGCCAGGAAAGTAAAGACTCCGACAAAGTAACCTGCTGTAAAGATAGCAAAATATATCATTCTATTAAAAAGTACTTCTTGGCAGAAGCAGAAAAATAAGAAGTTATTATCTTTTACTCTATGAAAAGGAGTCTGTCAACAAAGCAAAACTTCAATTCTTTTTACATAAAGGACACATTTCTCTTAAGTAGTTGGGAGAAAAAATACTCAAAAGAAGTGTCCAAAGATTATTAATCAAAAAACCGGCTCCAGCCAACATTAAAGGCAGACCGATAATTAAGTCATAGGGCGTTTTTTTAGTTTGAAAAAGAAGATATCCGGCAACACCCAACAGCAACCAAATTAGTGATGAAAGAAGACCTTTAATAAGAAGGTAAAAGAAAGTCAGAACATTATGGAAAAAATTATGTTTCTTCATTTGGTGGACCCGCCGGGAATCGAACCCGGACCTCTGCAATGCGAATGCAGTATTCTACCGTTAGAATACGGGCCCTTAAAGATCTGTCGGGTAACACTCTATTTTATCATGAAGACCGGCAAAAACACTTTTACCTCAAAACGTTTAATGGATTAAGATAAACTCCGTTCTGGATAACTTCAAAGTGTAAATGAATTCCGGTAGACCGCCCGGTTGAACCCATTTTACCGATGGCGTTACCCCTGACCACGGTTTGACCGGCAACCACGTAAACCTGGCTCATGTGGCCATACAGTGTCCTGTAACCGTTGCCGTGGTCAATGATAACCCTGTTGCCGTAACCCGAGGCATCGGGCCAGCCGGCCAGAACAACCGTTCCCGAATCGGCCGCCAGAATGGCCGGTGCGGCGTTATTGGCGATATCCAAACCCTTGTGGTACCAGGCAAACCTTTGGGTAATTGTTCCACCTGCCGGCCAAACAAACTGACCGGTGGCGGTAACCGTTCCGGCATTGGGAGTAATCTGTTTAACCCTCGCTAGTGGAGCCCAGAGAACATCAGCCGGTTTAACACCATCCGGAACAACAACGGTTTGGCCAATGGCCAACTCAAAGGTTTCATCATTGGAGAAAGTGTTATACGGGAAATCAACAATCGCCTGTGCAGATGAATCATACCGTTTCGCAATAGAATAAACCGTATCACCTTTTTGCACTTTATGAGAAATGCCGGTCACCGGTAAGATCTGTAAAACTTGTCCTTCCTTAATGGCGTCTTTGCTTTTTAAATCGTTTTGCCACCTAATGGTGTCGGAGGAAATATTAAACTTTTCGGCAATGGAAGAAACGGTGTCCCCGGCTTGGACCTGATACTCAATAATTTTGTCCCTCATCTTATCGGAAATTTGGGTGGTGGTATCCTGACTTTCGGTGGAAGCGGAAAGAACCGAAGCGGTTGAAGCGATTTCCCAGGGATCAATATTTCGCCCCGGAAATTCTTGGGCAATAACCGGTGCAATTATCATTCCGACGGCAGCCAATCCAGCCATGCCGGTATGAATAAAGCGTCTGGCCATCTTGCCTCTTTGTTTATAAAGGGCTGTTACAAAAACACCCTTCCCCTCTTCGAAACGAAGGAACGATAAATGCAGATTTTTGATTAAATAGTTTTTAAACTCAACAAAAAATAACTTGATCTCTTTGACAAAGTCGATAAGCTCTTTGTAGTTCTCTTCCATACTTCTCCTTTTCGGTAAATTAGACGATAGCATATGAAAATAATGAGGGCAAATTATAGCAAAGGGGACAAAAATTACACAGGGACAGTTTGTTGGAGATATTAAACTGTTTTGAGGCTATCCAAAAACTCTTTATTATTCTCGGTTTTCTTTAATCTTTCCAATAAAGTTTCCGTTCTTTCGTCGTCGGAAACCATTTCCAACATTCTTCTTAAGGTGTGGACTAAAACCAAAGTGTCTTTTCCGTAAAGAAGTTCCTCTTGTCTGGTTCCGGAACCGGAAACGTCAATGGCCGGGAAAATTCTCTTCTCGGACAGTTTTCTGTCCAGGTGGAGTTCCATATTGCCCGTTCCCTTGAACTCTTCATAAATCAAATCATCCATCCTGGAATCGGTGCTGACCAAACAAGTTCCGATAATCGTTAAGGAACCGGCATTTTCAATTTTTCTGGCTGCCCCGAAAAACTTCTTGGCCGGGTAAAGGGCCATCGGGTCAAAACCACCCGATAACGTCCTGCCTGATGTCGGTAGAGCCAAGTTATATGCCCTGGCCATACGGGTAATGGAATCAAGAACAATGACAACATCTTTACCTTCTTCAACCAATCTCTTGGCTCTCTCAAGAGCCAATTCACCAACGGCTGTTTGTTTTTCCGGCTCTTCATCAAAGTTGCTAGCTGCAACCTCACCAAAGCCATCGGTAAGCATTTTGACATGTCTGACAATGTCAGTCACTTCTTCAGGTCTCTCTCCTATAAGAACCGCCATCAAATGAACCTTTTTGGCACCTTTTTTCTTGCCGTCTTCCGGATAATTGGTAGCAATGCCTTCCAAGATGGCTTTCAAAAGCCAGGTCTTTCCGGCTTTGGGTGGAGAAACAACTAAGCCCCTTTGACCAAAACCGATCGGTGAAACCAAATCAATCACCCTGGTAGTTAAAATATCGGGCTTGGTTTCAAGAACAATGTGTTCATCGGGATATATCGCCAAAAGATCATCGTAGTTGGCCCGATCCGCCGGCATCTTCTCAACCGGTTCGCTATTAACCTTTTCGACTTTCAAAAGACCCCAATAGCGCTCATTCTCTTTGGGTCTTCTGGCTTGTCCCCCGACCAAATCACCGATCCTTAAATTAAATCTGCGGATCTGGGAAGAGGAAATATAAACATCTTTATCGGAAGCGGCATATTTAGGCCTTAAAAGGCCACTGCCCTCATTGGCAATATCCAAAACACCTTCAACGTACTCGGTCGGAAGGTTGGCGTCGGGAATCTGTCTTTCGTCATAACGGAAACCTCCATTGGTGTCAGTCTTTGGAGTTTCAACTTGCTCTTCGGGTTTACCGACTAATTCGGCGACCTCGTCTTTGGTTTCGTCTGTTTTTAGGACCATAAAATATATGTGTTTTTGTTTTGAAAAAACTTTGGAATTACCTACATCTTAAAGGAATACTATTCAGAAGCTAACAAAACCTGCCTTCCTTGGACAGTACGTGTATTTTACTAAGCTTTCCCCCCTCATGTCAACTGGCTTTAAAAAAAGTTAAGAATGCCCAAGATTCCCCCCGCCCACTCCAAGCCTTGAGGCCAATAAAGAAGGTAAACCTTGTTTGTCCCCTCCGGAACATACCAGGCATTGGCCCAACTGTTGATTTTGGTGTGTTTTAAGATGTTGCCTTTTGATATAGTTTCCCTGAAAGCCAGCCAACCAGAATCATAGGATTGATTGAGGCTAATTACACCGGATCCGGTTAAATCAACCTCATAAAGGAAGGTTCCCCTTTGCTTAACCTGATTAACTTTGATATTGTTTGTAATACTTATCGGCTCATTTGGTGTTTTTTTGATGTCGGCCAGAAAAGTGTAGTCGACGGG
>DIAR01000012.1 GCA_002415845.1 Candidatus Woesebacteria bacterium UBA5073 | reverse complement strand
ACCATGTTGGGAATCTGATAAAGAGTACTTTTAAGATCAATTTCAATTTCCGAAAGCTTTGGTTCTTTTACTTCAAGTTCTTTCTTAACTCTTTTTCCTTCTTCAATATCTTTTCCTTCGGCCGCTTTATTCCTTTCTCCCCTCAGATTCTCGACTTCTATCAAAAGTTCCTTTTTCTTTTCTGCCAATTCCAGGGCTTTTTCAACCAAGGAAACATTAGTAAAACCTCTTTTGGCCAGGCTTTTTAATACTTTGGCTTTGTTTTCTAAAATAAACTTCGGGTCAAGCATATAAATATTATAATCCTAAACTACCGGAAATTCCCTGCATTGCGTTCAAGGTTAAATCGATAAAATCGGGCAACGGAATTCCCAGTTTATCGACACACTCTTCGATCTGTTCCCTTTTTACACCGCCCGCAAAGGCTTTTTCTTTCCATTTTTTTAAAACACTCTCAGTAGTGACCGAAGATAGTTTTTTGTCAGGCCTGACCAAAGCCACAGCCACAATTAAGCCTGTCAGCTCATCACAGCAATATAGAGACCATTCCAGTGAGTTTTTGGGCGGGTTATTCTTGGTGTGGGCAAAATTGTGGGAAAGAATAGCCGAAATAATATCTTCCCCCTCCTCCCCTTCTTTCTTTAACCAATCAACCATTAAAAGGGTATGTTTTTCCGGAGTGTCTTTAGTTTTCTCATAATCCCCGTCGTGCAAAAGACCAACTATTCCCCATTTTTCTTCATCTTCCTTAAAATGTTTAGCCAAAGAACGCATGACCGCCTCAACCGAATAACAATGCTTCCTAAGATTCGGTGATTCCATATTGGCATGAAGAAGGTTTAAAGCTTTGTCTCTGGTAATCATTTGGTTACTTCCTTTAATCGCTCTATTACTTTTTCTTTCGGATATGACGAAAGAAATTGTCCGGCACGGGGTCCGAATTCTTTGCCGATAAAAACAAGATAAATTGCCGAGAAAGCTTTTTTGATATCCATTTTCATTTCCTTGGCTTTTTCGTATAAAACCTGCTGTAGTCTATCCGCATCTTCTTCTTTCTCAATCAACCCAATTATTTCTTTCAAAAAGGTTTTTTGCTCTGCGGTTAGTTCTACTTCCGGTGCTTTTTCGGCCATTTCCAAACGAAATTCTTCAGGAGCAAACTGCTTCAACCAAATCAAGGCATATTTTTCTCTTTCTTTTAAAAGATCTATTTCTTCTTTGGTTAGTTTACTTCCCTTAGTCTCTTCAAACTTTTTAACCAAATCTTTTTCTTTATTCTGAAGATTAATAGCTACATCCCTGAATCTGGGTAAAAAGAGATCGGTTGTTGAAGGCAGTTTATTGATTTGCGAAAGTTTAAAAGTCCGGCTCAAGTTTTCATCCCCTCCTGCAATAAAAGCTTTCCAACAGCGGTCATATTCATCAAACAGATCCGGAATTGTAAAATTGCCGACCGGATTAAATTCAATTTGTTCCCGATAATCTTGTCTGGTAAAAAGAAAGCGGGCCAGTTCGGGAGGCAAAAATTTAACGATATCGTGGGCTTTAAGACCCAAACCTTTTGAAGAAGACATCTTTTTTCCTCCATAAAGAAAAAATTCATAAGGCAATTTAAAGGGTTGAGGGTATTTAAAAACCTCCTTTACAATTTCCATAGCGATATCATATGAGCCCCCTGCCGAAGCGTGATCTTTACCTGCTCCTTCAATTGTTACTCCAAGCACTTTCCAGTGTGCAGCCCAATCAACCTTCCAGGGTAGTTTTCCGTACTTTCCGCCAAAGGGAGAAACCTTACCCTCATGGCCACAGCCTTTAGCCCAGGTAACCATATCTTCCTCACACTTGTATGAGACTTCTTTGCCGTCCCAGGCATAAACTCTGGTTGTTCCCAGTTTGCCACACTTTTCGCAAATTACCTGGAAAGGCAACCAGCCCTGTTTGGCTTTTTGGCTACCGCTTATTTTTTGATAAATGTCCTGAATTTTAGTCAAGTTGTCCAAAGCCAGACGGATTACCTCGTCAAACTTACCTTCATGATATAAATCCCAGGAGGATAGAAACTTGGCTTCAAAGCCCAAACTTATAAGGGTGTCTTTAAGATCTTGAGCCAAAAGCTCGGCCAAGCTCCCAAAACCCTTTATAGGTGAGGGGATCGCCCTTAAAGGACAACCGGCATAGTCTTTTAATTCCTCCTTAAACTCGGGTGGAAATTCGTCTGCATGGTCAAAATCGTTGATAACAAAAGTAAAAGTAGCCTCCTTACCCGCATCTTTTAAAGCTCTAAAAATAACCGAGTGAATTAAAGGTCCTCTTAAGGATCCTATATGCGAATAGCCTGAAGGGGTCTTCATATCGTCGACCCAGTAAGGAGTAAATTTTTGGGAAGCAATGATGTCTTTTGCGATTTTATCTGCCCAATGCATGTTCATGCCTATTGTAGCAGGAATTAATCAATCGCCAAAATCTCGTAAGTGAGGTTTCCGGCCGGGGCTTCAACATCGACCTTTTCGCCGATTTTCTTACCGTACAAAGCTTTACCCAAAGGGGATTCCGGAGAAATCTTTTTATTGACAGGGTCGGCTTCCCATTCACCAACAATGTCAAAGGTGATTTTGCCCCCGCCGGTCTTAACCGTAACCTTGGTTCCAACATCAACACCGTTCTTTTTTCCGTTACCATTGGTCGTAACGGCATTTTTGGTAACATATTCGAGCTCGGCAATACGACCGTCCAAAAACTCCATTTCCTCTTTGGCGTTGGCATAATCGCTGTTTTCGTTCAAATCACCCTCTTGTCGGGCATAAGAAAGCCGCTCGACTAATTTTGGTCTTTTAACATTGACCAACTCGTCAAGCTCAACTTTTAAGGCTTCCAAGCCTTCTTTGGTTAACTGTACTGGTTTTATCATTTTTGGGCTTAAAAAAACCTCTCCTTTTTTGCTGTTGGAGAGGGACTTTCTCTTGTTTTCCAACAGGCTACTTACCTCTAATACAGGTAAAGTTCAAGCCTGAAGTGAGAAAACAAATTTCAGTCACAAGGCAAAATTGTAAGGCCGAAGACCCCGTTTGTCAAGAAATCAGACTATATCAAATAAAAACCTTATTTGAGCTCAAAAACAACCGTTATGTCTTTAGAAACAGTCGATGAACCCGGCTCAACTGCCGGTCCTCCGCCCCCAGCCTCTTTTAGGGAATAAGAAACAGGGCTAATTGAACTGCCGGATTCCTGAATACTGACAATTCCACCCAATTTTTTTCCACCCGCAATGGCCATGATTTCCGCCTTATTTCGGGCATCCTTAATAGCCTCCTGCATTAAGCTTGTTTCAACCTCATCTTGGTTTTCAACCGTAAAGTTTGGTCCGTAAACATTAGTCGCTTCAGTCTTGAAAAGCTCGGCTGCAAATTCAGAAGCTTTAGCCGTGTCTCTTAGCTTAATCGAGAGCGAATTATTGACATGCCACTGGCTTGGTCTGGTTTTCTGCTTTCCGTCCTCCCAATAAGATTCCTCTCCCTGATAGACGCTTAGATTTTCCGTTTTGATATCGTTTTTATCGATACCAAAATCAACCGCCACTTGAGTTATTGACTCCATTTTCTTGTTTACCTCATCAATAGCTTCCTGCTTGCTGTCCTTAGTTGAGCTAACTCCGGCTGAAAAGGAGGCAACTTGGGACTTAATCTGAGTCTTGGCCGATCCTGAAACAGTGACTGTTTCAGGTGTTGATAGCTGAATTTTCCCCCATTTAATATCCTTAAAGGGAATCACTAGAAGAGCGGCAAAAATAACAGCCATGACCACCACCCCAGCAATCGTATAATGAATAAAATTTGATTTAGTCTCCATTTTTTGTCACCTCCCCAACCTTCAATTCATTGTACAACAAGAAATTTGTTTGTGGAGCCAAAAAAAGGTAAAATTACAGGCTATAAGGCCCCATCGTCTAGTGGACTAGGACATCAGGTTCTCATCCTGGAAACTCCGGTTCGAATCCGGATGGGGTCACAAACATAATGTCTAATTTTTACTCCTTTATCATCCCCGCCTTTAACGAAGAGAAATATCTTCGGAATTGCATCATGTCTATCAAAGGGCAGGAACCGAAGAACTTTGAGATTATCGTTGTTGATAATAATTCAACCGATAAAACCAGTGAAATTGCCATGTCTTTGGGTTGTAGGGTTGTTAAAGAGAAAAAACAGGGTTTATCGAATGCCAGAAACGGAGGCGCCAAGGAAGCCAAAGGCAATATTCTTTGTTTTGTTGATGCTGACGGAATACTTTACAAGAATTGGTTATTGTTAGCCGATAAAAACTTTATAGAAAAAAATGTTGATGTCGTAACCGGAACAGAAACGTACTACCACAAAAACCCGCTTAAGATTGTCTGGTACGGCTTGTTTACCGTTATTGCCTATTCTTCTTCGATTATCTTAAAAGCGTTGTCCGGCAAACTTTATTTAACCGGAAATAGTTTAGCTATTAAAAAAGAGCTTTTTGAAAAATTGGGCGGTTTTGAACCTGTGGTTGCCGAAAGTTTTTATCTGAGTAAAAAGTTTTGGGCTCAAAAAAACACGAAGGGAGTCTACATTCCAAAAATGACTATTAAGTATTCTTCAAGGGGCTTTGACAAAAAGGGATACCTTAAAACAATTGCCTACTGGACCTTCAGTACTCTTAAAAGAAGGGCGCAGGAAAAGTACAACTATCTTAGAAACCCTTAAGCTTTCTTTAAGGCAACTTTCAAAACATCCTCAACGTTTTCGGCAAAGACAAATTTTATATCATCCCTTACGGCTTTAGGAATATCATTTAAATCCTTTTTATTGTCTTTCGGCAAAATAATTGTCTTTAAACCAGCCCTATGTCCGGCTATCACTTTTTCCTTAACCCCACCAATTTCCAAAACTCGGCCTCTTAAAGTAATTTCTCCGGTCATACCGGTATCTCGTCTAACCGGTGTTTTAGTTAATGCCGAAACAAGAGCTGTGGCAATAGCTGTACCGGCCGAAGGTCCGTCTTTGGGTACTGCTCCTTCCGGAACATGAATATGAACATCCATATTTAAAGCAAAGTCATCCTTCAATTTTAATTCTTCAAAGTGCGACTTGGCCCAAGTAAAAGCTGCCTTAGCCGATTCTTGCATCACCTCGCCCAATTGTCCGGTTAGAGTTAATCTTCCCTTACCCGGCATTAAGGCCACTTCAATGAAAAGAATTTCCCCACCAACGGCCGTAACCGCCAAACCGGTCGACATGCCGATTTCATCTTTCTTTTCGGCAATTAAGGACGAAAACTTCTGTGGTCCCAAGTATTTGTGAACATCCGAAAACTTAATATCTTTAACAAATTTCTTCTTTTCGGCAACGACTCTGGCAATCTTCCGCAAAATGGAAGCTAAATTTCTTTCCAAATCTCTGACGCCGGCTTCTCTGGTATAGCGGTTAACAATTTCTTTTAAAGCCGTCTTTTCAAAGGTGATTTTTCTACCTTCAAGACTATGGAGCTTCAATTGTTTAGGTAAAAGGAAGTTTTTGGCAATATTAAACTTTTCTTCTTCGGTATAACCGGGAAAGGTAATTATCTCCATTCTGTCTTTTAAGGCCGGGGGGATGGTATCCAAAACGTTGCCGGTTGCGATAAACATGACTTCGGACAAATCAAAAGGAACTTCCAGGTAATGATCCGAAAACTCCCTGTTTTGTTCGGGATCCAGTGCTTCAAGAAGAGCACTGGAAGGATCGCCCCTGAAATCAATTCCGATTTTATCAATCTCATCAAGCATGAAGACGGGATTTTTGGTACCCGCGTTTTTAATGCCCTGAACAATTCTTCCCGGTAAGGCCCCGACATAAGTTCTTCGGTGTCCCCTAATTTCGGCTTCATCCCTAATTCCGCCCAAGGAGACTCTAACAAACTTCCGGTTTAAGGCTTCGGCAATTGATTTGCCAATAGAAGTTTTACCAACTCCGGGTGGACCGATAAAGCAAAGAATGGTCGGCTGGGCTTGGGATTTATCTTTCCCTTTCATTTTCTTTTCTCTTTCTTCCCGAAGTTTCATGACAGCCAAAAATTCAACAATCCGCTCTTTGGCTTTATCCATACCGTAATGTCGGTCAGCTAAAATCTTAGCGGCTTTCTTAAGGGAAACATTATTTGGTGTTACCCTGCTCCAGGGCATATCGACCAACCAATCCAGGTAATTACGCAAATAGGCTCCTTCAGGGTTATGCGGTGACATCTGGCTTAACCTTTTCAGTTCTTTTTCGGCTCTTTTTTTAACTTCCTCCGGCATACCCGCTTCTTTAATTTTTTGTTTGTATTCGGCAATTTCTTCAGAAGAAATTTCCCCATCTTCATCTTCACCCAATTCCTGTTCAATCGTTCTTTTCTTTTCCCGAAGCATGGCCTTGCGCATTTGATCTTCAAATCTTTTTTGCGTCTTTGAAGAAATGGTTTTTTCCAAATCCAAAACATTTATTTCTTTAGTGATAAGCTCAAGTACCTTAACGGCTCTTTTTTTCAAGGAAAGAGTTTCCAACAGAACCTGTCTTTCGGCTGTTTTTATTTCCAAAAGCGAAGCCACCTGATCAACTAATTCAACCGGTTCAACCTGACCGGAAATAATTTTCATCACGGTTGTCACTTCAACCTGTTTCCCCAGATTAATCGCTTTTTTAAACTGCTCACTCAGTTTATTGATAACAGCCTTAACTTGGGGCGTATCTTCTTTTACCTCGTTAATTTCATTTATCTTACCGATTAAATAAGGTTCATGGGCGACAATCTCTTTTAACTGAATCCTGGCCTGACCTCTTATCAAAGCATGAATTTCCCCATCGGTTTGCATCATTTGGGTGATAGTTGCAATTGTTCCAATTTCAAATAAATCACTTTCATCCGGGTCAGCCGTCCGGGGATCTTTTTGCGTAAAAATAGCAATGACCCGGTCTTCCTGAAAAGCGGAGTTAACCGCCAAAACGGATTTAGAGCGGCCAAAGGAAATTAAAGTATCGGTATGAGGAAAAACAACCGAACCGCGAACGGCAACAACCGGAACTTTTCTGGTAAGTGAAATATTTTCCTGCTTCATTGAACTTGTCTTAGCAGTCTATCAATAGTACTGCTAATTGTCAACCTTTTTTTACGATTGAAGAAAAAAATCTTTTAATAAAGAAGGAAACTGAAGATCCAATGATTATTCCGCCAATAACATCAATAACCGAATGAACATTAGCCAATACTCTTCCCAAACCAACAGCTAGAGCCGAAAGAAGAAAAATAAAACCGGTTTTTTTATTGTAAAGAAAAATCATCACCGCAATTGAAAAGGCGGCCGTGGCATGTGATGAAGGAAAACCATTTCCTTCAGGAATAGTTAAAGTCAGAGGCGGATAACCGTTAACCTGAAATGGTCTGACGGAGGGAATAATAAATTTAATAAATTCAGAAATTCCCCAAGCAATGAGAGCCGCCAGAAGAGCCTGAAAAGCAACTTCTTTTTTTATTCTTCCTTTAATGGCCCATAAACCCAAAAGGCTCCCGACCATTATCCAAATTAAAAAACTGGCCAGGAAAGTTACCGGCCAATCAGCTACCTCATTAAGAAGAATGTCATTCATGAATTACAATGCGGGTACCCGGATTATCAACCGATGCCCTGGCAATTTTCTTTCCTTCGGGTAAAACCGGAGCTGCCCAAAAGTAAATCTTTTCGGCCATCGGTGTCGGCAAGTTAACGCAACCGTGTGAGTGAACCTTTCCGAAATCATTGTGCCAATAAGTTCCATGCAAACTATAACCCCGATAACCCGGAATCTTGTCATTCTCAAAAAACATAACGTAAGGAACATTGGGCAGATAATAATAATATTTACCCTCCCCGCCTTCCATTTTAGTAGCCCTCATCTTGGACCAAATTCGAAATTCTCCCTGCGGTGTGGGTGTCCAGGGAAGACCGGTTGAAACTAATGTTTCCAAATACAGATTGCCACCTTCCCAAGCCCTTAGTTTTTGATCCGACAAATCAACTTCAATCCATTTATCCTCAACAGAACTACCAAGGACTTGGGTATATTTTGAAGCTTTCTCTAAAGCTAAAGGCGGAACCGTAACCTTTTGGCCTTCCCAAGTACCGACCGTTTCACTGGTTATCGCATCTTCCGTCAAGAGTGGGGCAGCACAACAGCTGTTCCTGGGCACTCTTTTAAGAGTCAAGGCAATGGTTGAAATAGCAATAATCAAGGTTGCCGAAGCCAGATAAAGAAGCGAAAGTCTAGGGTTTTTTTGATCTTTCATAAAAATATCCTAGCACAATTTTTGCTATTTAAACAAGCAATAGATATACTAATTTTTAAGATGAGTTTGACCCATCCGATTATAAAAAGTTTCCCTTTTGCCTTTCAGGGTTTAAAAACAGCCCTAAAAGACGAACCTAACTTTAAAATTCATCTAACCTTCGCCTTAATCGCCATTATTCTTGGTTTTCTTCTTAAACTGACCGGTCTTGAGTGGTTACTTTTAATAACCACCATCGCTTTTGTCATCATTATGGAACTGGTTAATACTTCCCTTGAGTCGATCGTTAATCTGGTCAGTCCGGAGATAAAAGACGCGGCCAGAAAAGCTAAAGATGTGGGAGCGGCGGCTGTTTTAGTATCAGCCATCTTCTCGGTAGCGGTTGGTCTTCTTTTATTCCTACCGAAAATCCTCAAGCTTTTTTAAAGAAGGAGAGCAACAACTCCAAGGGCTATACAGTAATAGGACAGTAGCCTGTATCTGCTGCTTTGAAGTAATTTCAAAACCAAACCGATGGCCAAAAAGCCAGCCAGAAAAGCAAAGATAAAACCAATCGAGTAAAAACCAAAATCCACCGGCTTGCCTAAATTGGAGATAATTTCAAGTAAATTGGCTCCCAAAATAGCCGGAACAGAGAGAAGAAAAGAAAAGGTGGCTGCCTTTTTTCTTTCCATTCCCAAGTTCACTCCGGCAAAAATGGTTGCCCCCGATCTGGATATTCCGGGAATAATGGCAATTGCCTGAAAGATACCGATAACAAAAGCGAAAAAGCCGTTTATTTCTTTCTTCCCTTCTCTTTTTTTGGAAGTAAAGAAGTTTAAAAAAGCCGTTATCAACAAAGCCGCTCCAACCAGTTTGACGCTGTTAAAAAGGCCCTCGATTTGGTCCTTAAAGAAAAAACCAATAATGACAACCGGGATGGTCCCCAGAACAAGATAGCCCAAATACTTTGGCGAGAGTTTAAAAATTTCCTTTCTGAAAAAGAAAAGGACGGCAAACAAAGTCCCGAAATGGAGGGTCACATCAAATAAAACACCTGGTTGGGAAAAGGACGGCAAGAGTCTTTGAAAGATAACTAAATGGCCAGAGGAGGAAACCGGCAGAAACTCGGTAAAACCCTGAACTAAACCTAAAAGGGCGGCCCAAAAAAGCTCCATATAGCCATCATACCATATTTGCATTTCCAAC
>DIAR01000050.1 GCA_002415845.1 Candidatus Woesebacteria bacterium UBA5073 | reverse complement strand
AATTGCAGCTTTGGGCAAAAAATTCTTCAACCAAGGCCCGTCTTTGCTTCCAATCATAGCCGGTGATATCCAAGTTAACTTCATCTTCCAAAAAGGAGATCTTTCCCGAATAGGCCGAAACATAGGCCGTTGATTCGTATAAGTACAAAGGCCGTGGCGGATTAATTTCCGACTCTTTAGCTTTCTTGGCATCATACGGATAAGTCAAAACAACTCCGTCTGCCTGACTTTTCAAAAAGGTTAAGGCTTCTATTTCCGAAGCGGTTATCTTGGCCGGCGGTCTTGACGGCAGGAAGTGCCTTAAGGTGGCAATCGTTGTTGGGATAACCATAAGCAAAACAATTAAAGGTAATAATAATTTGGTTATTTTGTTTTTTTGCTCTGAAACAAAAATGCCGGCATAGAAACTTAAGAAAAACAACGAATAGTAAAAAAACTGAATCGTATTCCAGGAAGTGCCTTTTTGAATAAAGAAAAGTGGAATAATTAACCCTAAATTGACTACGGTTATAATAAAAACATCCAGGAAGGATAATTTTTTAAAGTTCTTCCCCAGTTTTACTAATTCAAAAAAAGCCAAAACCCTGGTTCCCAAATTCCCGATCAAAAAAATGGTAAAGGCCAGAAAGTAGGCCGGAATTAACTTAAGCCAAATATTCCCCATTTTATAAGTGGTCATAGCCGAGTAAAACCTTGGCCAGTAAAATCGATCAACCGTTCCCACCATTGTTTCCAAAAACCAGAAGGGTTTAAAAACAAGAATACTTCCAATGTTTTTATTAAAAGAAAAAGTTAAAAAGAGGGTTAGCACTAAAACCCCAATAAAAACGAAGAATAATTTTAGGTTTTTATTTTTAAAATATTCATAAACACACACTGCCAACAAAGCCGCTAAAACCAGAATGGCGGCATAAACTTTTATCTGAGCCAAAACACCAAAAGATACAACTATGAGTAAACCATTAATAAGACTGGGCTTTTCTTTAAATTTAAAAAGAAGGATAAGACCTGTTAAGATAAGAGTTAAAGATAAACCATAAGGCGGATTAATCAGAGTTGAGAAAGATCCCTGGGCCCAGAAAAGCGATTCTCCGTTTATTTGTCCATCTCTTAAGAGGGTTACTATCCAACCAAAACCGCCGCCAAAATAAACAAAGAAAGTAGTCCAAAGGGCAGCCTCTTTTGATTTTTTCCAAAGATAAACCAATTGGTAAGTTAAAAGGCCTATTAAGAAGGCGAAAATGGGCGGCAGAACTTGAAAATAAAGAAGGGAGGTTGAAAGAGTCGTCTCCTTATTTAAAAAGGAAAGCAGATAATCAAAACCGAGATGGTAATTTTTAATTTTCTCCCCGGCAAAAACTGGCATTTCCAAAGTTGCCCTGCCTAAACTTTCGGAAAGAGAAATATGCCAGATAGCGTCATGGCCGTTTGGCCCCCAGAAACCAATTCCCGTTTGACAGCCTTTCTCCAGACAAAGCCCGCTTTTAACCATAGTTAAGGACCAAAGAACGGTTCCGACAATTAAAAGCAGAACCAGAAGCTTATTTTGAAAAAAGAGTTTGAATGCTTTTTTTAACATCATTGGCAATTGACGAACCAATAAGAATATATGAAAAAACAAAATAAGAAATAATACCCGTGCCGATTAATATTCCCACCGAGGTAAAGTTTTGAGGTAAATATCTTTTGACCAAAAAGATAACCCCAGCCATTAATAAAGCCGAAATAGCCGGCTTGATGGCTGTCTTCCCCAAAGAGAAGTTGACATATTTTTTGGCAATATAAATGGCCACAATCGAGCTCGATCCGACTATGCTGTAGCCCAAAGCCGCCCCGTTAAAACCAAATTTATAAGCCAATCCCGGAATAAACACCCACGAAAGAACGGTCCACATAATCATCAACTTAAAGGTAACTTTTATTTTCCCAATTGAATTAAGTAAGTTGGTTAATTGTGTTGTAACAGCCGCAAAAACGGTATTAACACCAATTAAACCTAAGGCCAGTAAGGCCGGTTCCCATTTACCGTACCGGGGAATAATGTTAACCAATAAGGGAGCCAGAGTTAAAAGTCCTGCCAGTGTCGGGAAAACCAAAAAACAGATAAAGAAGATGGAACGGTTAACGGCATTGATCAATTGATCTTTCTCATCCTGCATCCTGGCAAAAGCCGGAAAGGTAACCTTAACCACATGGTCCATGAAAAACCTTAAAGGTGCATAGCCCCATTTTTGAGCCCAACCCAAAAAACCAATTCCGGCCGGTCCCAAAATTCCACCCAAGAAAGCCGTCATCCCATCATCCTTAAGGGTAGCCAAAAGCGAGTTGGCCTGATACGGTAGACCATAGGAGAGCAGCTTCTTTAAAGAAGCTTTAGAAAAGGCAAAGCCGGGCACCCAGGGCTTGAGGATATAGATTAAACACAATCCCACCATTCCTCTTAAAAGAATGGCATAGGTAAAGCTTCTGATACCAAAACCTTTCCAAGCCAAAAAAACGGCCACCAGATTATAGATTAAGGTTTCAATTATCTGAGGAAAAACCAATTTGCTAAATTCCAAATCACGCTCCATTAAAACCGAGGGAATGGTTTTTAGGGAGGAAAACATCAATGAGGCCGCTAAAGCATACAAAAGATATTTCCCATCAGGCGTTAGATTATAAAATTTGGCAATCAAAGGCGAACCAAGGAAAATAACAATAAGAATTGCTCCAACCAAAAGCTGTTGAACGGTAAAAGTTGTTTTTAAATCGACATTGGTTGGTTTTTCTTTTTTCTGAATCAGGGCTGCCGCCAGACCAATATCGGCAAAGTAGGCTAAAAAGTTAACCACGGCCGAAACAATCCAGAAAACACCAAACTGTGCCGGTTCAAGAAAAACAGTTAAAAAACCCGTGGCAAAGAGGGAAATTAAGCTTATAAAGAAGGTTCTGCCGGTTAAAACAACCACTCCCCTCACGGCTCGACTTTTAACGGTATCAATACTTATCTCTTCGTTCGGGTTTAAATGCTCCTGTTCAAGACTGTCCACCCTTAAATTTTAACACGCTTGAGGGTCAAAAAGAACTTAATAAAGGAGACTACGCCCATCGTCGAAAGGATTCTTATGAGAAGGAAATTATTATTGGTGAAAGGGTGATCAATTTCATCAGAGCTCCGCCTGTAAAAAGACCAGAATAGGTTGGCCGTTAAAATCAGGTTCAGAATTAAACCCCAAAGAAAAGTTTTAAACTCGCAAAACATAACAATGATCATCGGTACATATGCAGCAAAGAAATAACGCTCGAGCATATTACTCATAAAAAGAAAGCTGCCCATACCGATAACAAAAAGACCAACCAGAATTGATAGAAGTTGGTTTTGATGTTCTTTAACGTATTTAAAGGCAAAAACATTAACTACCAAATAGGAAAGCAAACCAAAAAGATTAGCCGGAATAAGCCCTAAGATCTTAGCGTTAAATAAGTCCCGATCAATTTTCAAAAAGATAGTCATAAAATTAAAAGCCGAAGATGAAGCCCTACCGGCCGATTTAATCGGTAAAAAGTAGCGGTCAAACCAAACTTTCTTGGTAAAGAGAAATAAATTTCCTTCGGCAAAAGGAAAACTGACTATAACCAGTGTTACTGTCATTAACAATAAACCGAGTAAAACCGATTTCAGAGGCGGCTTTTTCAAATAGAGAACATAAAGGTAAAAAGGAACCATTAACCCCCAGGTCGGTTTAAAATACATCCCAAAGAAAAATAAGAGCATTGAAAGAGCATATTTTTTTGATGATAAAAGTAAAAAAGAGATAATTCCCACCAAGGCCACGAAACTATCCGTCTGTCCCCAACCGCCGGATAAAAAGATGGTTACCGGATTTAAAAGAAAAAAAGCTGCTCCCCAGATTGCCTTGGTGTAATTCTTGGTTAGTTTATTAATAACGGCAAAGATAATGACGCCAAGTCCAAGATCAGAAAAAATAGGTAAAAGCTTATAAAGAAGGATCTCGCCATATTTATAGTAATAAATAATAAAGACGGCCGGTGGAAACTTAATCAGATTGTGAAGCTGGGCTGTCCAATAACGGCGTTCAAAAAGCCATGATAACCCGGCAAAAATCCAGGTTGAGATGGGTGGATAATTAGGAGCCGAATATAGCCAAGGGTGTTTTCCGAAATAAAAGGCTTCCCCTCCCCAATCCCTATATCTTTGACCCCATTCAAGATAGGCCAACAAATCACCAACAATTATTTTATCCACCAAAAATAACCGAAGAATAAAGGCAACGACAAGAATTAACCCTAAAAGTAATACTTTTTTATGTTTCTTAAAAAAATCTGGCATTTATTTTCTTCTTAAAGAAAAGAAGCGAAATCAATACCAAGAAAGACACCACGGAAATTGCGTTTGAAACCTTTCTTAAAGGCGTATCAAAAAGTTTTAAGGTTACCTGATGCTGTCCCTCGGGTAAATTAAGATAAATCCTCCCCCACGCTTCATCGTCGGCCATAAAAAGCGGTATCTCTTGCCCGTCAAGATAGGCCTTCCAAACAGGAAATTGAAAAATGTTAACTCTGATGGTATTTTCTTTTTCGCTTAAATTAGTTTCAAATTTAGCCCAATTGGTTCCGTTGGCCTCATTTGTAATCACTCCCTTTCCTTTTAATATCTCTGTTAAGCTCTGGCGTTGTTTTTCCGGATCTTTTTTGGCACTAATCGGCAGGTAATCCCTAATACCGGCTTGCTGTTGAAGTCTCCAGGCTTCTCCTGAGAATTTCTGTTCGTCAGTCATCGGACCACTATGAACGGGTTTAAAATAATTCCAATTAAAAATTATCAGAGCCGCAAAAACACACGTTACCAACATGATTTTCCAAATGTTTTTTACCTTCTTAAAGGAATCCGTCAGATAAAAAATTGACCCCATGGCAAAGGCAAAACCAAGAACGTTCAGGGTTAAGAAGCGCCATGGAAATTGAACAAACTTTAAGTACGGAATCATTACCCAGATAAAAGTTGAGCGGGAATGAGCCATAAAAGCACCGAGGATTCCTAAAGCTGCACCAAAGAATATTAATAAATCTAATTTTTGCAGTTTTTTAGTTTTTATTATTTTGATAGTCAGTAAAATCAGGACCAGAAGAATAGCAATAGCGTGGACTTGGCCAACAGGAAAGGCCATTTGATCATTTGTCCCGAAAGCTGATGGACCATCACCCCAAAAGCGGGAGATAAACAATTGGTTAAAGGAAACAAAGTGGGCAAAATACTCATAATAATCAGAGACCAAGGTATTAATATGAACCAGCTTTTGTTCAAAAATAGCGGGGAAAGTAAAAAAGGACGAGAGACCTAAAGCCAAGGCTCCCGATAGCGCCATTTTCGGGATAACCCGATAGGCTTTTTCTTTAATTAACCAAAACAACACCCAAACAAGAAAAACCGGCGCAAAGATAAAAACCATCAGGTTGTGGGTCAGAAAAAGACAAGACCAACTTAAAGCAAGAAAAAGAAAACGATTAAGGGACGGTTTCTTAATCAATTTATACGAAGATAGCAAAATGAGCGGAAACCAAACCCAACCCCAGGATTCATTCATCGCTCCTCTGACATAGACATCAACAGCCCTGTAGGGTGCCCAAATGTAAAAAAGTGACGAGACCAATCCACCCAAGCGGCCAAAGTATTCTTTCGCCAAATAATACATCGCCAAACCTGAGGCAATTATCCCTAAAGCAAAGTTTAATTTAACCGTTTCGTTAAAAGAAAACCCGACCACCCGGAAGATTTCCCCGACCAAATAAGGAAGTGGCGGATAATAGTTAAAGAGAGGGAAACCAAAACCATAACCCATATCGGGTACCCAACGACAGGGAATCTGCTTATCGAGAAAACACTTCTCCATTTCCAGCTGACGCATCATTTGCAAATCATCATGCATGTTAAAGAAATAGTTATTCTTAAAAAGGGTTATTGAAGCCAATACCCCCAACAAAACTACAACAATAACAAAAACGAGGTTTTTGTTTTTGAATAATTCTTTAACTTTAGTTCTTATTTTTTCTACCATGGCCTTTAAAAAGACACAAAACCGCAAAGGTAAAACCGGCTAAGGACAATAAATCAAAAAACAAACGGAAGTTTGTTTCCCTGTAACCTATTTCCAAATTATAAATCCCCTTATCAAGTTTGAGGGCGATTTGTCCGTATGGCTTACCGATTATTATTGTCGCTTTCTGACCGTCAACTTTGGCATAAAAACCCGGATAGTAATATTTACTGACGTTTAATTCCCCATTTTCAAGCATTATCACTTGATAGTTATCAACCATTCCCTTATGGCTTACCTTTTCAAAAGTAAAATCAACGGTTGAATAAAGCTCAGGAAAAAGCCGGTCGGGCCTTTTTTCAGTCCCCTTTGGCAGACGTAAATACTCCTCCATGATTTCCCGATATTTAACCAGGCTTTCTTCTTTGGGAATATAGCGCTCCAAAAAGTAGTTGTCTTTCCTCTCCAAAAAGTCGTGTGGTTTAAAGTAATTAACGTTTAAAACAACCGATAAAACTGCCATGCCAAAAGCAACGTATTTCCCAATTTTCGGTAAATATTTTAGAGGCAATATGAAAAGAGGTGACACAAAAGTAACTAAAGTTAAAAAGCGCCATGGAAACTGGAAATAAGGTAAGAGTGGTAAATTGGCCCAAAGAAAAGAAGAGCGGAAGTTCATCATGAAAAAACTCACGGCTAAAATCAAAGCACACCAGCCAAAAATAACTTTTTCCAATCGACTAAATTTCTTCCGAAAAAGAAAAGCAACAACAAATCCGGTTAAAATAATCACTATATTTGCCACCCCCATGAAAAACGACATCCCATCCCCCGGGCCCGGCACCGATGCGCCATAACCAAAATAGGGTGTAATCAATTGTTTAATTGTCGGAAAATGATCGACAAAATTAAAAACGGCATCGTATTTCATTAACTTACTCTCAACGATTGCCGGAAACCAAAAATAACCGGAAACAATTAAACCCAATAAATTAGCCCAAAGTCCCGAAAGAAGAAAAACTTTTCTTTTATTACTTATCAAATATAAAAGAACCGTCAAAACAACAACGAACGGGAAAAACATATAGGAAACAATATTGTGGGTTAATATTAATCCGGCTAAGGAAAGAGCATAAAGCGAAATATTCTTTAAACTATATTCTTCTTTCTTAAATAGTCTGATTAAAGCGTAAATAATTAGTGGAATAAAAACAAAAGACAGGGATTCGCCTAAAGCGCCTCTAACATAAACGTCAGTCGACCGGTAAGGCGTAAAAACATATAGAAGTGCTCCGGCAAAACTAAAGACCAAAGGCAAAAATTCACTTAAAAGAAGATACATCGCAAATCCGGAAAGAATTAAAGACAGGCCAAAAACAATTTTGATACTGTCAACAAAGTTGAAACCGACAGTATGAAATATTTCCCCGAGATAGAAAGGTAACGGAAAAACAAAATTAAATAGGGGGTAACCAAAGCGATAGCTTAAATCAGGAACAACTCTGGGAGGAATTTGTCCCGAACCAATGGCTCTGTCCATCTCGTAAAGCCAGGCAACGTGCATATCATCCGATGCACCGTAAAAACCACTATGAAACAAAGAAAAAACACTCGGTAAAAGTGCCAGCAAGAGAAACACTAACATTAATTTTCTGTTATTTTTCTTTAAAAAGTTTTTCATTTTTGAAAAAGCCAAAAACAATAAGGAATAAAACACTAACCACCGAAACGATATTCCCTGCTGTCCTTATTGGTGTATCAGTTAATTTTACTTTAAAATCGTATTCTCCGCTTTGAGCCATAAAAGTAATCGTTCCGGAGCAGAACTTCTCACCCTCGCAGTTATTGTTGGCATGCTTTACTTCCTCGTTGTTAAGAAAGACCTTCATACCGGGAAAATCAAACAAAGGCAATCTAATAAGAGCATCGCTTGAAACCTCTAGTTTTCCTGTTTGATAGTTGCTGCCCTTATAATAATCGCTAAATTCAGCTCTTCCAGATAAAATTTCGGGAAGATCGGGCGCCTTCTTTTCCGGCGGAAACTTAGCATAAATCGGTAAATAATCAAAAATGCTGGCCGTTAGTTCTTTCTCCAAGTTAATTCCTGTCAATTTTTCCTCATCGTTTATCTTTAACCAGGCCTTTGGTTGAAAAAAGCCTAATTGAAGAAGAAATAAAGAAATAATTATTAAAACACCGGCAGGATACTGAAACTTTTTAAAATAGGTTAAAACTACCCCAGCCAAAACCGAAAAGATAAAGGAGGGAAAGATAAGCAAGCGCCAGGGAAACTGTAAATAAGAAAGAGGAGTTATGACCTTCCAAATGAATGATGACTTCTCATGGACCAAGAACAAAATTATCAGGGATAACACAAACGATACTAATGATAACCAAAACAGTTTCTTTTCTTTTTTTCGATAAATAAAAGCCGTGATAACGGATATAACACCAAAAATCCAGTAAGGTATCCCAACGGAAAGGTTAAGGTCATCATTTGGACCCAGAGTTGAAGATCCATAACCCCAATAATTGGATAGAAAAAGTTGTTTTAAACTAACAAAATGCTGACGATAATCGAAATACCCCCCTAGCATCGTTTCGGTATGTGCAAACTTCTTCTCGAGTAGCATCGGTAAAACAAAAAACGCAGCCGTTCCTAAAGCCAAGAGAAAAGAAAGAATAATTTTCTTCCAGTTAAAGGTTTTCTTATAAGCAAAAAAAAGATAAACAAGCCAAAGAACCACAATTGGAAGAAAAAGAAACGATAACAAGTTGTGAGTTAAAAAAAGCCCCCCTAACGACACGGCACTTATAATTAAGTATCTTTTCTTTCCCTCTTTTACTAATTTTAAAAAGGCCCAAAGGATCAAAGGGAAAAAGACGGTAGCCCAAAATTCACTTAGAGCTCCCCTGACATACACTTCCTGGGCTCTAAGAGGAATATAGGTAAACAGAACGGAGGAGACCAAAGCCGGAAAGGGACCAAACAATTCCGAAGTCAGAAGATACATAAATACCCCGCCCAACACAAAACCAAGAATAAAAAGAATCTTAATAGAATCGATGTACTGGAAACCTGTCAGATGAATAACCTCACCAACATAATAGACAAAGGGGGCATAGAAGTTAAATTGCGGGTAACCATAACCGTATCCGGCGTCGGGTACCCAACGGCAGGGTATTTGTCCGTCCGTAATGCATTTATTCATTTCCATTAACCGGAAGGCCTGCATGTCATCTTGCATCGGAAAATAACCAGGTCTTAACAGCGACTTAAAGGAGGGAATAATTAAGATCAACAAAACCAGAAAAAAAAGAAGATTCTTTTTCATTTATCCCTATCGAGTAGCCTTTCTCCTCTTAACATGTCAAAAATCCAATAAAGGGAGACGCCGGCAAAAACACTTCTAACCATACTTTTAAATCGAAATATATCGGTGTACTTGGAAAGAATATCGGCATAACCGCCAAAGCCCCTGATTGCCGGCCAAACCGGTCCAAATAACCCGACGGAAAGCGACGGCTCAAACAAAAGCATGATGACGAACCAACAGGCCAGAAGAATAACAACGTTGATAATCTTGTTTTTTTCTTCAACCATTTTAATAACCAAAAAAGGTGTCAACCAGACAAACCATTGCGGGTGATAATGCGTTAGAAGAAAGATCAAAAGAAGAATTGATAAAAAGTAATTAACCA
>DIAR01000008.1 GCA_002415845.1 Candidatus Woesebacteria bacterium UBA5073 | reverse complement strand
TGCAACAAGTGAGCGGGAAACAGCCAATAAATACCTGAAGCTGGGTCTTAAAATTAAAATAATATCTGGCCTTTTGTTGATAGCAATTGGGTGGTTTGTCATCCCTTTGGTGGCCCAAAACTTTTTTAAGAAGGTTGAACTTATTTATCCCTTGCGACTATCTTTACTTGGAGCCTTTGGTTGGCTTCTTTCTAATTTTGTATCTGCCGCCCTCCAATCATTGCAAAAGTTTGTTCATTGGAGCCTTCTTAATATCTCAATTAACTCGATGCGGTTGGTTGCCCTTCTCGTTTTAAGTTGCCTGGGATTATTAAATGTTAATTCGGGATTATATCTTTATATTTTGGCACCGTTTGTTGGCTTTTTTATCGGCTTGGCATTTATCCCGAAGTTCTGGCAGGTTAAAAATGAAAATGAAGTTGCGAAAGATTTCTTTAGATACAATAAATGGGTAGCTATTTTTACGGTGATTGTTGCCGTTTCTTCAAGAGTCGATACCTATCTCTCAACGAGGTTGTTAACTTTGGGCGATTTAGGAATTTATTCCGTTGCCGCCAATTTATCTTCCATTGTTCCGGAAATTGTTTTAGCTTTGGCTACGGTAGTTGCTCCGAAATTTGCCAGTTTTACATCCAAAAAAGATGCCATGACCTATTTTAAGAAGCTGCAGCTTTTCGTTTTTGGTTTAGCCATCGCCGGTGTCTTGGTAGGAGGCCCTCTTTCATATTTTATTATTCCTAAACTTTACGGACTTGATTATCTATTAAGCATTGCCCCCTTTATTGTTCTTCTTGTTTCTCAAGCCATCTTTCTTGTTTCAGTTCCGGTACATACGTCTATCTTTTACTACTTCGCCTACCCAAAGATATTTGTCTATATCGCAATTGTTCATTTACTATTAGTTTCTGGACTGGGTTGGTTTTTAATTGGCCAATATGGCTATATGGGTGCAGCCCTAACTATGCTTTTGGGCAACATCTTTAATTTTATTGTCCCCGCAATCTGGGTGGTGAAAGAATTTAAAAAGGTAAACTGAAATGAAAATAACCGTCCACATGATAGTTAAGAATGAAGAGAATTTTGTTTGGTTTGCCATCAACTCCGTGATTGATTATGTTGATAGGCTGATCATTTGGGATACGGGCAGCACTGACAAAACGGTGGAAATTATTAAAACAGTCAATAGCCCAAAAATTGATTTTGAGGAAAAAGGAATGGTGACACTACATGAATTTGCACAGTTAAGAAATGAAATGATTAGGGCAACCGATACCGAGTGGATATTGGTGTTGGATGGTGATGAAATTTGGCCTAAGGAGGGTATTGAAGAAATAATTGGTTTAATAAATAAACACGGCAATGCCAAAGATCTAATTGTTTCTCCGGTCAAAATGCTAATCGGTGATTTTTATCATTATCAGGAAGAAAAAGCAGGAAAGTACAGAATAAAGGGGAAAACGGGGCACTTAAATGTCCGGGCTATCAGATGTTTTGAGGGCTTACACATTAAGGGTTTTTTCGGCAATGAGGGATATGTTGACGGGAATAATACCGATGTTCAAAATTTGCCTGACGACCAAATACTTTTTGCTAAGAAGTCCTATCTTCATGCTAGCCACCTTATAAGAAGTCCAAAAAATATTAAAAAATATAAATACGAATTAGGAATTTCTTTCCCGAAGGATTATTTCTATCCTGAAGTTTTGTTTAGGGAAAAGCCAAAAGAAATTAAATCTCCTTGGGAGCCGATTGATTTTGGCTATCGGTGTAAAGCAGCCATCCAAACACCGCTTAAATGGCTTAAGAGAAGGATTATATGAGAGGGGAAAATTATCATCGGGATGAAGATTATCAGAAGAATGAGGCTTTGTTCGCCAACATTTTTCAAAAAAGGGTTAATCTGATTTCCCAATATATTGGGAAAGGAAAAATGTTAGAGATAGGCTCCGCTACCGGTGTAATGCTTAAATTATTTCGGGATAGGGGTTGGCAAGTGTTGGGAATTGAACCCTCAGGTAGCTACAAAGAGGCCGAAAAAAAGAAACTGGAGATTATTCATTCCAAATTTGAAGAAGCGAAATTATCCAATGAAAGTTTTGATTTGGTGGTTCTAAATCACACCCTTGAACACATGGAAAACCCATCTGGTGTTATTAAAAAGATTAATTTTCTTTTAAAAAAAAGTGGAATTGTTTTTATTGATGTGCCGAACTTCGGAAGTCTTTCCTCGAGAATTTTGGGTAAGAAGTGGCCACTTCTTCTTCCGGAAGAACATAAATTCCAATTTACTAAAGAAAGCTTGGGAGAGTTATTAAGAATAAATGGTTTTAAGATTTTGCATTGGGAATCGCGTTCTGGTTTTTTCGAATATGACAATCCCTTAAAGGAACTAAGAAGAAAAAGATTTTTATTGGATATTTTGTCTTTACCGTATTCTCTTGTTGCTACTCTTTTAAAGATGGGGGACAGTATGAGTTTTGTTGCCGAAAAAGAATGAAAAAATTATTTATTCTATTAGTGATTCTCTTGTTTAGTCTTCATTTATTCCTTCTTATTAATTTAAAGTTTACGGCCTGGCCGGAAATGTTTTCTTTTCCCTATCTTCGGAACAGCGGCTTTTTAATCTACAAAGATATGATCCACCCCTATCCGCCTCTATTAACGATGGCTCTTTCGATGCTTTATGAGGTGTTGGGCTATAACCTAATTGTTTTAAAAATCTTTACTTGGGTGTTGGTGCTTTTTAATGATTTAATAATTATTCTTCTTGTTAAAAAAATCACCAAGAAATATCTCTACGCCCTGCTGGCTTTGTTGTTTTATGTTTTAACCCAACCCCTGTTGGAAGGCAATATGTTATGGTTTGATTTAGCTTGTCTCTCACCGCTTCTGGTGAGTTTGTATTTCAGTCTTTCATATCTTGTCAAAAAGAAAGGCCTTTATCTTCTTTGGGCAGGTATTTTCCTAACCGTTGCTGCCTTAATCAAACAAACGGCTGGTCTTTATTTTTTAGGTGTGATTATTTTTCTTTTACTAAACAAAACAAAAATAAAGAGTTTATTGAATTTGTTCATAGGCCCACTTCTTTTGGGAATACCGTTATTGGTAAGACTTTTACAGGAAGGAGCCCTAAATTATTTTCTTAATTGGGTTTTTGTTTACCCTTTTTCCTTTTGGACTAAGTTTCCCGGATATGTGAGGATGGATATATCAAAAAACAGTTTGTTATTAATCTTCTTCCTAATAATTCCTGTTTTAATAATTTTATTTATCAATTTTAAGAAAATTATTCATGATAGAAACATTCTTTTGGTCCTGATGTTTTTTCTTTTGGGGTTGGTTTGTGTTTATCCGCGTTTCTCTTTCTTCCATTTTCAGACAGCTTTGGGCTTTTTAGCTATTCTTATAGGGGTATTGCTTTCTCAGTTCAAAATAAAGAAAAGTTACGGAGTGACAAGTTTGATAATTGGCCTTATTGCCTTTCTCATCTTAGTTAAGCCGATTATCCTTAGGGATTGGCAGAAAGAACCGCGTTTTTACGGAAAAAGTGATTTGGATAATGCAAAAATAATTTCAAACATAATTAAGAATGATAAGGTTTATCTGCTGGGTTTAAATTCTTCTTTGTATACTTTTTCCAGAACCCTTCCACCGAAGCGCTGGTTTGATAATTATGGTTGGTACTTGGAAGTTCCAGGTGTTCAGGAAGAGATTCTGGCCCGTTGGAAATTGGATCTGCCTAAGTATGTCTTCTGGAAAGAGCCTGATATGGGCCCTTGGTATGAAATCGGAGTCTATCAACCGGCAAAAATAGCCTCTTTCGTTAAGGCCAACTATAATAGGAAAGGCGAGCCCATAAAGGGAGTTTCCCTGTGGGTGGCTAAATAGATGAAAATAGCTTTTGTTAATATTTATCAGGGTCAGGTTAATCGTGGAGCGGAAACTTATGTTATTGAGCTTACGAAACGTTTAGGCCAGAAACACACTATATATAGTATAGGATATGACGGTAGAAAAATTCCTTCTCGCTGGCCCCTCCTCTGGCGGTTTTTCCTTGATCCACAGGGATTAAAAATTTTTTGCTTTACCCTTAGAGTTATTCCCAGGGTATGGAGAGAAAAATATGATGTTGTGGTTACCCTAAACGGAGGCTGGCAGGTGGCTTTGCTGCGGATTATAACTTGGTTCTATGGTGGGAAACTGTTGGTTTCAGGCCAATCAGGGATTGGCTGGGACGATCGGGTTAATCTGTGGGCTTTTCCCGATGTTTTTGTGGCTCTTTCCCAAAAAGCCTGTCACTGGGCAAAAAGAGTTAATCCTTTGGTCAAATCGGTCTATATTTCCAACGGAGTTGATCTTGAAGTGTTTAAGCCTGAAGGGGAAAAAGGCAAAATAAACCTAAAGCATCCGATCGTTTTATGTGTTGGAGCTTTAGAAAAAGACAAAAGAATCGATTTAACCATTAAAGCCATGGCGAAGGTTCCTGGTGTTAGCCTGCTTATTTGTGGCTATGGTTCTTTGGAGAAGGATTTAAAGGAATTGGCTTACCGATTGCTTCCCGGACGGGTGGAATTTGTTGAAGCTTCCTATAAAGATATAAATAAAGTTTATCGGGTAGCTGATATGTTTACCCTAGCCTCAACACCCTCACATTCTTTTGAGATAGTTTTGACTGAGGCTATGGCCACCAACTTGCCTGTTGTGGCTAACTGTGATGAGATAAGAGCCGAGATTGTGGGTAAAGCGGGGATTCTAACTAATCCCAATAATTCTCAACGGTATGCCGAAGATATTAAATCTGTTTTAGCAAAAAAGTGGGGAAGTGTGCCAAGAGAACAGGCTATGAAGTTTTCCTGGGATAATATTGCAAAAGAGTATGAGAAACTAATGAAAGGCTTGGAAAAATGAAAATATCAGTTATTATTCCGACATATAACGAAGAGAAGACAATTGCCAATTGTTTGAAGTCTTTAAAAGAGCAAACAGTAAAAGACTTTGAAATAATTGTGGTTGACGACGGTTCGAAGGATAAAACAGGAGAGATTGTAAAAGGTTTCCCTGTCATTTACCTTACCCAAAAACATCAAGGTCCAGGAGCGGCCAGAAACTTGGCGGCAAAAAAGGCTTCCGGAGAAATCTTGGTTTTTCTTGATGCCGATATGACCTTTGATAAAACTTTTCTTGAGAAATTAGTTGACCCTATCCTTAAAGGGAGGGTAAAAGGAACTTTCAGTAAGGAAGAATACCTTTTAAACAAAGAGAATCCCTGGGCAATTTCTTGGAATATCAATAAAGGACTTCCGAAAGACAGGATGCATCAGAGTAACTATCCGGAGAAACAAAAAGTTTTCAGAGCCGTTCTTAAAAGTGAGTTTCTTAGGGCCGGTGGTTTTAACGAAAAAGCAGGGTATAACGATGATTGGAGTTTGTCGGAAAAATTAGGCTATGAGGCGGTTAATGCTCCCGGTGCCGTTTTCTATCATCAAAATCCCGATAGCCCAAAAGAAGTTTTTCTGCAGTCAAAATGGACGGGGAAGAGAAAATATAAATTGGGAATTGTAGGCGTTATCTTTGCTCTTCTGCGTGTCTCTTTACCGATTTCTCTAATTGTCGGATTTGTTAAGTTTGTCATTAACGGTTTTCCTTTATTTGTTATTTTCAAAATTGTTTCAGATTTTGGTGTTTTTATCGGAATTCTTGAATATGGTTTGCTGGGAAAAAGCGCTAAATGAAAAAACTATTCAAAAACCCGCTTCTCTACGTCATACTGGCAGGTTTTTTTATTAGATTAACTTCTCTTGGTCAGTCTTTTTGGCTTGATGAAGCAACCAG
>DIAR01000052.1 GCA_002415845.1 Candidatus Woesebacteria bacterium UBA5073 | reverse complement strand
AGGTAAAAGACCGACATAACCGATGTTTTCCCAAAAGCTGTCGGTGGCTATATCCCAGGTCCCCCGGGAAGGATCACCATAAGCATACGGTTGCAGAAACAATCGGAAAAATTTAAGTCTAAAGGGCGGAACCAGGGAATTTTCCATGTCCAGTGAAGCCCGGCTTGTTCCCTGAATTTGTTTTAAAGCCGGCAGGAGAATAATGGCTGAAAGCAGGATTCCCAAGATAATTCCGCTGACAAAAACAATTATCGGTTTTAAATCCTCTCTGTTTTCTTTTTTGAAATGACTGGCTAAACGCAAAAGAAAATAAATCACCAAAAAGAAGAAGATAAAGAAAGTCGTCGGCAAATGACCATAACAAACCGATAAATAAGTTAAAAAGGCCAGAAGGACACCCCAGATAAATCGTTTCTTGGTAATGATTTCCTCAACCACAATTAATAAATACGGAAGACTAATCAAGGCGCTCTCCAGAAAAACATGACGCAAATGCCCGACCATAAAACCGGAGAGGGTAAAAACAAGAGCTGAAAGAAGACTGGGAAGTTTGCCTAAACCGATTTTCTGACCGTAAAGCAAAATCCCGATACCTACGAGCAGGAAATTGAGAATAACGATTAAATTAAATGCCAGGGATGGATCCAGGAAACGATAAAAAATAACCATCGGCGTATAGGTTGCCAGTTGCGGCTCGCTGGTGATACCACTGCCGACATACCGGTTCCAAGAAGGAATCAATCCTTTTTTGTAAAATTCCGTGGCTAAATATTCATGCCCGCCATAAACACTTAAAAAATCAGAGCTCATCTCGTCGGCACCGAAGAAAACAACATCGCTTCTTAAACCTTTACCCAAGAAAAGCAAAATGACAGCTATAAAAACTAAATATGGCCAAAGTTTTTTCATTCTATGATTGGTTTAATGCTCTCCAATTTATAAATCCTCTCCAAACCGTACAAAGCTTGCTGATTATCGGGTTCGAGCTTTAAGATTTCCTCAAAAGCAATCTTGGCTTCATTTATCCAGCCGTAAGTAGCATAACCCTGGGCCAGATTGATTCGGGCAATAATAAAGTTGGGATTTTCCTCAACCGCTCTTTCGAAGTAGTCGAGGGCCAGAAGCATGTTTTTATTCTTTATCGCCTCCAAGCCCATTTCATTAAACCGGTTGGCCATAAACTCATGATAACCGGCCTTAAATTCAAGGTCAGACTGTTCCGACCAGAATTCATTAATAACCTTAGCGTTAATTTCGGAATTTTTGACAAAGACCACATAATGATCGGAAAAATGGACCAAACGCCAATCGGGACTGTCGGTTAAAACCGACACAATCGGATCGGTTATATAAACCAAAAAGAAATTAATGTGGTGTTTTTCCAGAACCTGTTGAAAACCGGTCATGCCGTTTAAGATGGTTAAGTAGTCCTCCCCCGCTTGCCCCTGATACATTTCCAAACGGCCGTCAATAAAAACTTTGTAGCTGGGCATTTTCCAAATCAGATAACCGCCATAGTTGTAATGATTAAACATGTTGCCGGGAATTTTATGTTTCATCACAAACTCGGCCGCTTCTTTGGGGTATCCTTCTTCAGTAAAACCAATTCCAAAATCAACAATTTTGGTTTTGTAAAAATAAATAAAAGATAGAATAAACAAGATGAGCAGAATGTCTTTAATCAGGCTTCTTTTTAAAAGACCCCTGTATTCCCCGAACCAAACCGAAATATATTTGGCAATCAGCCAAAGAGCAACCAAGGCAAAGATGGCCACATGTCTGACCGCCATTTGGGAAAGACCGATGAAAAAGACGGCCAGAATAAAATCAATGGGGTTAAGTTTCCGATAACTTAGGATCAGCAAAGTTACTAAAAGTACAATCAGGATAAAGGTAAAACCGTGGACAAAATCGGTCCAATTCCACTGCCAGACAGCCCAGTATTTTTGGTACTCGGAAACGTAAGGCGTAAAGCGGCCGAAAGAAATTCTGAAAGGATAAAGAAAAGTCCAATAACCGTTGGGTGTCAAAAAGGGTGTCACAATCGAAACTAGACCGGCCACCAAAAGCTTAATCCGCTCCCCCTTATTTAATATCAATCCGGCTGGCTGATACGCCGGATAGCGTTGTTTTAATTTTTCAGCTAAGAAACTACCGATAACATAAGCAAAAAGAATAACCGTCAACATAAAAAAGGAGGCATGGGAGTTAGCCCAGATTAAAGAGAATAGACAAAGTACGGCCGTTGTTTTCCAGCTTATTTTTTGAAAATACTCCAGAATAAAGAAGGTCAAAACGATAAACAGATATTCAAAAACCGAAGGAAAAACCACCCAAATACCGCGGGTATTAACCATGGCCGCCAAAAGAAAAACAAAAAAGGAGAGATAGAAATTAACCTTCCGTTTGTTAAAAAGCAGGAAAAATAAAAGAAAGGTCAAGCTGATAACGCTGGTCTTTAAAAAAATTAAGGAAGGGATACCGAAATTTTTAGCTATAACATAAAAAAGGGTGGCCGGCATCCATTCTTCAAGCGTCCAAACGGCTCCGGGGTTGGAAAAATTATAGTGGTCATAGATGGGAAAAATATGCTTTTCCCAAATCTCTCCCCCCATTTTTAANNCCGTTGTTTTCCAGCTTATTTTTTGGAAATACTCCAGAATAAAGAAAGTTAAAACGATAAACAGATACTCAAAAACCGAAGGAAAAACAACCCAAATACCCCTGGTATTAACCATGGCTGCCAAAAGCAAAACGAAGAAGGAAAGATAAAAATTAACCTTTCGCTTGTTAAAAAGAAGAAAAAACAAAAGAAAGGTCAGACTGATAACGCTCGTCTTTAAAAAAATAAGGGAA
>DIAR01000053.1:13592-13763 GCA_002415845.1 Candidatus Woesebacteria bacterium UBA5073 | reverse complement strand
GATTTGCCGGTTAAACTACCTTTCCTTTCCAAATACGAACCTTCCGGAACCGGTGAGTCGCCTCTGGCCAATGTGACCGATTGGCTGAAGGTGAAATGTCCGAAGTGCGGCAAAGAGGGAAGAAGGGAAACCGATACGATGCCCAACTGGGCCGGTTCAAACTGGTACTTC
>DIAR01000053.1:0-13272 GCA_002415845.1 Candidatus Woesebacteria bacterium UBA5073 | reverse complement strand
ATGAAATACTGGCTGCCGGTAGACATGTATCAGGGGGGATACGAACATATCACTTTGCATCTTTTGTATTCGAGATTTATTTATAAATTTCTTTATGACATCGGTGTCGTTCCGACCTCCGAGCCTTATAAGAAACGCAGATCACACGGAATAGTTTTGGGGCCGGATGGTCGCAAGATGAGTAAATCTCTGGGCAATGTGATTAGTCCTGATGAAATTGTAGCCAAATACGGTGCCGACACCTTAAGGCTTTATGAGATGTTCATGGGACCTTTTGATCAGATGAATGCCTGGAGCGAAGAAAGTTTGGAAGGCTGTTTTAGGTTTTTGGGTAGGCTTTATCGTCTTTTTCAGTCAAAAATCGGAACCAAATCCAATCCGGAACTATCCATCAAACTAAATCAAACCATAAAGAAAGTAAGCAATAACCTGGAAGATTTGAAATTTAATACGGCCGTTGCCTTCTTGATGGAACTGGCTAATGCCTGGAACGATGACGGGGACTTGAGTTCTGAAGAAGCCGAGAAATTAACCAGGCTGATTTCTCCTTTTGCTCCTCATTTGGCCGAAGAAGTGTGGGTGAATATTCTCAAAAAAGAATTTTCGGTGACCAACCAGCCGTGGCCTGAGTATGATAAGAGTTTGGGAGAAAACGAAAAGGTAACGGTGGTCATTCAAGTTAACGGAAAGGTTAGAAGCCAAATAATTCTTGATAAAGAAGCGGTTTTAGATAAAGAAAATACCATCAAACTAGCACAAAAGGATACTAAGGTACTCATCTGGCTGAAAGAGAAGCACTTAAAAGACACCATCTTTGTTCCCGGTCGATTAATTAATTTTGTCGTCGAATAATCTTTTTTTAAATCAGTCTTTTTTTAAATTAATATTTTATTAACATGCCACCCGATGACGACATTGGGGAAAAAGAACAACTCCTCAGAAAAAAGGTAGAGACCTTTTATCTTAACAATCAAAAAACCATTCTTCTGGTTTTGGTTGGCATTGCTCTTTTGTTTTTAGGGGTCTTTTTTGCAACCAAAGAAAAAACACCAAATCCGAAAGTCGAAATTCTGGGGGAGCAAACGGTTAACGATAAAGAAATAATTGTCGAAATTGCCGGGGCGGTTTTAAGACCCGGTGTTTATAAACTGGCAAATGATCCGAGGATTGAAGACTTGTTGATCATCGCCGGGGGATTATCGGAGAAGGCCGATCGGCTTTGGGTCGAAAAAAACCTTAATCGGGCCGCCAAACTGATCGACGGACAGAAAATTTATATCCCAAGGGCGGATGAGCAGTCCAACTTAACGACTGCTAAAAATTCGGTGGACAATCAAACTATATCAACCAATTTAGGGTCTTCCGGGGGAGGGGCTATCAATATTAATACCGCCAGCCAAAAAGAACTGGAATCTTTGGAGGGAATTGGTCCTGTATACGCCCAAAACATCATTGAGCACAGACCTTACTCAAACACCGAAGAATTAGTGTCCAAAGACGTTTTGAAGAAATCTTTGTTTGAAAAAATTAAAAACAAGATTTCCGTTTAACAAAAATACTTTGTCAAAAACCTGGCAGTTATCGTTGTTGTTTTTTATCTTTTTTATTATTCTTTTCCGCTTTTATCAAACAAAAGTAAGGATAGAAAATGGGGAAGAGGTAAAAATAACCGGACAGGTTTTATCAGAACCGATAAGATATGACACTTCCCAAAGTCTTGTCTTGGAAAACATCAAATTTTATTTACCCCTTTATCCGGAAATTTTTTATGGTGACAGGATTTCCGTTTCCGGATTTTACGAAAACAAAACTTTAAAAAGGGCAAAACTTGTCAGTCTTTCGGAAAAAAGAAATTTCTTTTTTAAAACCAGGGAAAAGATAATTGTCTTTTTTCAAAAAACCCTTCCGGAACCTTCGGCCAGTTTGGTGGCCGGAGTAACTTTGGGGTCAAAAGCCTCAATTCCGGTTAAGTATTGGGAAAAATTAAAAAAGACGGGAACAGCTCATGTCGTCGTGGCTTCAGGCATGAACGTTTCCCTGGTGGCCTCGTTTATCTTGAGTTTGCTTCTGCTTTTCCTTAACCGGCGAAAGGCCATTGTTCTGACTTTGGCTGCAATCTGGCTTTATGCGGCCATGTCCGGACTTGACGCCCCCATTATCAGGGCGGCCATCATGGGCTCAATTGCCTTTACTGCCCAACTTTTCGGCCGTTTAAGCCTTGCTTTCCGCTCCTTGGTCATGAGTGCTTTGATAATGCTTCTGATTAAGCCTGTATGGCTTAATGATTTAGGTTTTATTCTTTCCTTTGTGGCCACCACGGCTTTAATCCTTTGGCAAAAACCGATCGAGAGAAGACTTTATTTTGTTCCAGGGGTTTTAAGGGAGGGTTTGTCAACCTCCTTGGCTGCTCAGATAGGTGTGGCGCCGATTCTTTTTGTCACTTTTGGTCAATTTAATCCTCTTTCACCTTTAATTAATGCTTTGGTTATCTGGACGATACCGTACATAACCGTTTTGGGCATGGTTGGCGGTCTGGTTGGAGTAGTCGTTCCCTTTTTCGGTAAGCTTGTTTTATATTTGGCTTACCCTTTATGTCTCTATTTTAACGGCGTAATATCGATATTTAGTTAACAAATGATGAAACTGACCCGTTTGGTAGCCGGAATTTTGGCGTTGATCGGTGTTTTGGCGGCCCTGACCCTTTTCCAGACAAAAAAAGGGCAATTAAACCTAATTGCCTGCGACGTCGGACAGGGAGACGCCGTTTTGGCGGTAATGGGGGAAACACAGATTCTGATTGACGGCGGACCCAACAATTTGGTTCTTGATTGCCTGGCCAAATACTTGCCTTTCTATGATCGGGAAATTGAACTCATAATTCTGACCCACAACCAGACCGACCACTTCAGGGGATTGATTGAAGTTTTCAAAAGATACCAGGTCGATACTTTTCTGGTCAATGAAGCTAATCTTGGCGGAGTCGAGTATCAAGTGCTAGAGAATGAGGTGGGGGGTACCAAGACGAAGGTTATATACCCGGAGGAAGGGACGACTATCCGACTGGGTATGATATATTTAGATATCATCAACCCGTTAAGGGAGAATGTTTTGGGGGCAAACAGTTCTGAAGAATCGGTTAATGCCAATTCAATCGTTGTTAACTTGAGGCTAAATAACTTCGATGCACTCCTAACGGGAGATTTAAGTCCCGAGGCCGCAGAAAGTCTGGTTCAAAGGGGGCTGGTTAAAGACGTTGAATATATCAAAATACCTCACCATGGTTCGAAAGTCGGTTTGACCGAAAACCTGCTTTTGGCCGCCAAACCTGAACTGGCGGTTATCTCGGTCGGGAAAAACAGCTATGGCCACCCGCATCAGGAGATTCTAAATCTTTTAAACAAATACAATATCAAAACCCTAAGGACAGATAATGAAGGGGATATAAAGGTTGAAACCGACGGAGAAACCTGGCAGGTTTATTAGCGATCGCTTTCGTTTTTGGTGGGTGTAGAAACTTCAGGGGGTTTCTCTGTACGCAATGGATTTCTTGATAAGATTCCAATAAGTTGGTGAATTTTAGAGTATTCATTCTCGGCGATGTTGGGGTTATTAACGGCAATTGCTAAAGAGGATGGTTTTCTGGAATTAACGATTCTAGCCAACATTTCTTCAAAGGAAGGCCAGACAGCAATAGGTTCTTTATCTTTGTGCATATCCTTGAATTGATACCCCGAAACTCTTTTTAAGTCAAGAAGATTATGGTATAGAATGGAATAATGTTTGAAGATTACCTTATAAAAACGATTCAAAAAGCCGGCAATTTAAAAGAAGTTAAGCTTGAATACCCGGAGGATGAACGTTTTGGTGACTACACGACCAACATTGCTTTAAAACAGGATAATCCCAGAGCTTTTGCCGAAAAGTTGGTGGAAAAGCTTGAAAAAGACAAGGAATTGGAAGGCATTTTTACCAAAATGGAGATTGCCGGGCCGGGCTTTATCAATTTTTACCTTAAAAAGGATTATCTGCTCCGGAACCTGAGCGATTCTTTGAAAGAAGGCTATTTGAAGGGAAATACCAATAAAGGTAAGACCATTATGGTTGAGTTTGCCCACCCAAATACGCACAAACTGTTCCATATCGGTCATTTACGAAATATCACGACAGGAGAAGCCGTATGCCGGCTTCTGGAATCAACCGGAGCCAAAGTCGTGAGAGTTAATTATCAGGGAGATGTAGGCCTACATATCGCCAAGGCTCTGTATGGAATACAAAGCTTAGGTTTTAAGGATCCGGGAGAGATTGATGAAAGAGTGGCTTTTTTGGGGAAAGCCTACAGTGCAGGGCATAAAGCTTATGAAGAGGACAAAAAGGCAAAAGAAGAGATAGAAAAGATTAATAAGAAAATCTATGACAAGAGCGATAAAGAGTTATACAAAGTATATCAAACTACAAGGAAGTGGAGCCTTGAGTATTTTGACAAGATCTATCAAAGAGTAAATACCAAGTTCGACCGCTTTTATTTTGAAAGTGAAACCTATGCCAACGGTCTGGTAATTGCCGAAAAGGCTTTAAAAGACAAGATTCTGGTAAGAAGCGAGGGGGCGGTTATTTTTCCGGGGGAGAAATGCAGTCTTCATAACAGGGTGTTTGTTACCTCTAAAGGAGTTCCGACTTATGAAGCCAAAGATTTGGGGTTGGGGAGGCTTCAATTTGATGAATATAAACCCGACAAGATCATCCATGTTGTTTCATCGGAACAATCGGGCTACTTTCAGGTTGTTTTTAAGGCCCTGGAAGAAATATTCCCGGAAACAAAGGGCAAAGAAAAGCACCTCGTTTACGGTTGGGTTTCCTTAAAAGAAGGTAAAATGTCTTCCCGATCGGGCAATGTCGTTTTGGGCGAGTGGTTGTTGGATGAAGCCAAGAAGGAAATCATTAAAGCTTTCAAGACAGAAGAAGAAACGGCAGAGAAAATAGGAACGGGAGCCGTTAAGTACTCCTTCCTTAAAGTCGGAACCACCCAGGAAATCTCTTTTGACTTAAAAGAATCGGTTTCCCTGGAGGGCAATTCGGCTCCTTACATTCAATATACCTTTGCCAGAACCAACAGTTTATTGGCCAAGGCCAATTCGGTTAGGAATGAAAATAAAGCCGAATTAAATGAAGAGGAATTGTCGGTTTTAAGGTATTTGGTCAGGTTTCCGGGTGTTGTTGCCCAGGCTGCCGAAAGCTTCGCTCCCAATATGGTTGCCAATTATCTTTTTGAACTGTCACAGAAATTCAACAACTTCTATAACCAACACAAAATAATCGGGGGAGAGAATGAAGTTCTGAGGCTTAAAATGACCAAATCTGTCGGCAAAATCTTAAAAGAAGGTTTAAATCTGTTGGGAATTGAAGCTCCGGAGAAGATGTAAGACAAAAAAATAGAGCGCTTTCTTGTTTTCCTTGGGGGAAAGCAATACTTGCGCTCATTTGGTGAACCAAAACTTAAACGATAGGGACGGGAGGGATATTGCCGGCTGCAGTTGCGACAAAGACGTAATCGGTTATACAGATCGGGAACTTGTCGACCTTCGGTCTGCCTTTTATGCCCAGCCAACCCTGTTCATTCCATCTGCCCTTGGGGCTACGAAATTTGAACTTGATACAAAAGCTCTCGCGGTTGAAATGCGAAAGGATCGTATCCTGTTCAAAATAAAGAATCTTCGTATGGTAGCCGTACGGACAAAGAATACGCAGTGTTCCGAGAACATGGTCCTGGTCGTCAATACCGGTTGGGATGATCTGCATCGGCAGGGGAGGCCTTCGGTTGCTGGTGATATAAATCTGTTCCCAGTTGTCAATCTCGTAAGGCGTTTTCCCGTCAAAGTTGAAATACTGCAGAATTGCCTGCCTTTTTGGGCTGATTGCCTTGATCTCTTTTTTCTTGGTCGTGATTCTTTTGCGGGCAAAATATTGCGCGCTACTCATCGATATTATAATATAAACGACGAGTATCAAAAGACCAACGGCAATGCTAATCACAAAAATGTTCATTTTGAACCTCCTTTTTATAATTTGGCAACCGACCGTCCCAAGATATATACGGGACCGTTATCATAAATGGTTGGTCGTAAATCCGGATGCCAACGCTGCTCGCCCTTGATCCCGGTTGGGGTTCTAAAGGAAAGGAACATTGAAAAACCGTCCCCGTCAGGATCCATTGAATCTTTCTTAAACCTAAATTTTTCAATGACAAAGCCTTTCGGGATCTGGATGATCAAGAGGCCGATGATTTTACCCTCTTTGTCAATTCGGATTGGTTTTATCTTCATCGGTATCAGGGTATCTTTACCCAGTCCGGTTAAAGACCAATTGTCGATCAGATAAAGCGGGCCGTCCGGCCGGAAGTTAAGCCTGATCCTTGATTTTTTCCCGTATCTTGTCTTGAAAAAAGGCAGCAGGTACAAGGCCAGGTAAACAAAAGCACAAAAAAAGCCAACGACGATCAATAAGATCCATTCCGTCTCGGTAAGCATGTTTTCTCCTCTCTCTGAAATAAGGTTAAGTTAAGGTACAGGAAGGATTATAGGCTTATTTAGGGTCAAAAGGCAAATTTGATTTAAAGCCACCTTGGAGCATATAATGCCCGTGCCTATTAAAAAGGGCAGTTCTTTTACAAATTGCGGGTTAAAATTGTTTTTTAAACATTTAAAAGAATCTAAAACCAATGATTGGAGGATGAAATGGGAATTAGTGAAGGTGACATTAAAAAAAACGTAGCCAAATGGGAAGCTACCCAAAGCATCGGAAAAATGTTATTGCCGGCTCTCCTGGTGATTTTGTAACTCAGGTGTGTGTGGCTGGAGGGAAATATTATCTGGTTCACGATTCCTTTGAATCGACAGCCTTCTTGACATGGATCGATAAAAAAACCCGCAATCTCTGTGCAGCCCAAAGGAGTTTTACCTTAAAACTAATTCCTTCGGCTGCACAGATCTATTTTTTCTGTTAAAATTAACAAATTCAAAAATGAAATATTCCCTAAAAAGACTTTCCAATAATCTCCGTATTCTGACCGTTCCCATGCCTTCACTGGATTCCGCTACCGTTACCGTCTGGATTAAAACGGGTTCCAGGTTTGAAGCGGCCGGAGTTAACGGCATTTCCCATTTTCTGGAACACATTGTTTTTAAGGGTTCCAAAAAAAGACCCTCAGCCAAAGCAATTTCGGTGGCCGTTGATGCCATGGGAGGGGAATTTAACGCCGGAACCGGCAAGGAATGTACCAATTTTTACATTAAGGCCAGGAAAGACAATCTCGAGAAAGCCTTTGATATCCTTTCCGATATGATCATTAACCCCTTAATGGATGAGCGGGAGATAGAAAGAGAGAAGGGGGTTATTTGTCAGGAACTGTCGATGTATGAGGATACACCGATGATTAAGATCTTTGACGAATTCGAAAGCACGGTTTACAAAGGAAACCCTCTGGCTTGGGATATCGGGGGATCGGAAAAAACGGTCAGATCCATTAAGAGAAGTGATTTTGATTTATATAGAAAATCACATTATTACACAGATAATATGCTGGTTTCGGTGGCTGGTGGAGTTAGTGAAAGCGAAGTTCTGAAACTGGCCGAGAAATACTTTTCGGGATTAAACGACAAAAAAGACAAATCGACTTTTGAGAAATTTAAGGTGGTCCAGGACAAACCCCAGATTAGCGTCAAGAACAAAAAGAACGAACAGGCCCATTTAATGATTGGCTTCAGGGCTCTGGAGCGAACCAATGAACAAAGATATGTTGAATCCGTTTTGGCCTCGGTCTTGGGCTACGGTATGAGTTCCAGACTCTTTACCGAAGTTCGTGAGCGAAGGGGACTGGCCTATGCCGTTAAGACGGCACCCGACGCCACTTTTGATACGGGCTACTTGGCAACCTATGAAGGAGTGGATCCCAAAAAGGTTGAAGAAGCCGTAAAAGTAACCTTAAACGAATATTATGCTTTAGCTTCAAAGGCCAAACCGATTGACCAAAAGGAATTTACCAAAGCCAAAGAAATGCTCAAAGGGGCACTGGCTTTAAGTCTGGAAGATACCAGGGACGCCGGCAACTTCTTTGCCGAACAGGAACTTCTTAAAGGCTATATTAACTCTCCGGAAGAAGTTTACAAAAAGGTGGATGCGGTTAAGGTTGAGGAAGTCTATGCTTTGGCCAAGGAACTCTTTACTCCCCAAAGGCTCAATTTTTCTCTTATCGGACCTTTTGCGGGTGTCAAACAGTTTGAAAAACTTATAAAATAAACAAAATGACGGAATTTACGGTCGTTATCATTAAACCGGATGGTATCAAAAAAGGGATTGTCGGTCAGGTAATCGAAAGATTTGAAAGAGTCGGCCTGAAAATGATCGCCTCCAAGCTTATCTGGGTGGATAAAACACATGTCGGGAAACATTATCAGGACAAAGATGCTTATCACCAGACGGTTGGGGAGAAGACCCTGGAGAACTACCAGAAATACGGAATTGATGCCAAAGAAAACCTGGGAACGACAGATCCTTTGGAGATCGGCCGGATGGTTCGGAATTGGAACATGGAGTTTCTCTCCTCGGGACCGGTCTTTGCCATGGTTTGGGAAGGACCACAGGCGGTTTTGATTGTCAGAAAACTGGTCGGTAACACTTTCCCTTCGGATGCACTACCCGGAACCATAAGGGGGGACTACTCACTGGACAGCGCATATGAGAGCAATATGGAAAAAAGAACGACCAGAAACATTATTCACGCTTCGGGAAATAGGGAAGAAGCCGAATTTGAAAAGAAATTGTGGTTTAAGAAGGAAGAAATCTACAAGTATTAAGCTTCAGAAAGAAAAGACAGACCGGGTATTTTTCACTTATTTAAGTGAGTTGTCTTTTCTTTTTTGTTTATGGCAGATTGAATACGGTTGTGTATCCATAGATCTTGGCACAATTGTCGTAAGCACGCATTAGTGCTTCGAAGTTGGCCGTTGATCCGATTGTCCAAAATTCGGGAATGTCTTTCTTTGTGACATCCTCAGGGGCAGCTTCGATCTTGTTGTAATGACGGAAAAACGTTCTTGTCAAAAGATACTGCAATGTGCCTTGCTGCGAACCGGTATCAGATACTTCAAACCGATTCACCAAATAAACTGGTGTGCATTGATGGGGAATAAGAGCGATGGTCACAACCAGTCCGCTATAAGAGCCATCGTATCTGATATGTGTTTTTTTATAGGCAAGAAATTGCGTTTTGTCCACATATTTCACGGCTGTTGACAGGTGGATGACGGATCCGCCATCAATTATTCCACCCATTCCCCTGTCATAGTCAAACCACTTGTTTCGTTTACCCACCGCTTGGAAAAAATCTTTAAGGTTTTGAAAGGATGGGTAGTCGAGAGTTTTGTTAGACATACAAACATCTCCTTTTTTGTTTTTACCCGGTCTGTCAAAGAACAAGGGAAGTATACTTGAATATAGAATAATTTACAAAATGAGAATGGTAGATTGGTATGGTACAATGAATCTATATCAATATGGGGAAACACCTAAAACAAAGAGAGATTCGGCATCTGAAAAAATTAAGAGCTGAAGGATGGAGCCTGAATGAGCTTAAAAATAGATTTAATATTGCCCAAGGAACAGCCTGGAGACATGTCAATAAAGTAAAAATCATGCCTGAGTATTTTGACCTTTGGGTTAAAAAGAAAAAAGGAAGTTTAAAAAGAAAAATTGAGGCTGAAAATAGCGCTATTTCCAAAGCCGGGAAGCGTTTAAAATCATTGTCTCTAAAAGAGAAAGAATTAATCTTGATTTCATTGTATTGGGCGGAGGGAGCTAAAAAGGACTTTAATGTCACAAATACCGACCCAGACATGATTTTATTAATAATAAGATGTCTGAAAGAAGTTTTTGATATTTCGGAGGATAGGGTGAAAATTAATATCAGGATATATGAGGATATGGATGAAGAAAAGTGCGTAGGTTATTGGCTTTTAAAAACTGGTTTGGCGTCTGCAAATTTAAGTAGCGTAAATGTTCTTAAAGGAAGAAAGTTGGGCAAGTTGCCATACGGAATGTGCAGGCTTAGGCTCATTAAGGGCGGAGATATGTTAAAATACATGGTTGCAGCAAGGAGGAGAATCGTTGAGCTTTCTTGCTCCCGTAGTTCAACGGATAGAACGGAGGTTTCCTAAACCTTAAATGCAGGTTCGATTCCCGCCGGGGGCACTTAGTTTCGGGGTGTGGCTCAGCTGGTAGAGCGCTACTTTCGGGTAGTAGAGGTCCCCGGTTCGAATCCGGGCACCCCGACATATTTTTACTTCTTATAGGTCTAGTGTTATAATCTTCCCCAGCTCATTGACATAGGGCAGAGGGAATCTGGGTGTGGGAAGCTTCGTTTTTGAGAAGTCTTATTCGTGCCTAAAACACTCTCTGTAATTGTTATTTGATTATAACCTAAATAAGGAGGAAACCGTGGAAGGATTGTGGATTTTTCTGGTCGTCCTTTGCAACCTGTTTTTTTGTGCTTTGTGTTACTATGGTCGCAAAGGCTACTTTGTCCGGTGGTGGTTAAAAGCACTGGCTCTTGTTTTTATTTTGCCGGTTTGCTTGTTAGCCATCAGTCTCTCAATCACCAAACTCAACAACAATGTCTTCTGTGCAATTTTTTCGTTTGTTTTTGCCCTGATGACGGCAGTAGTTGTGGGTTTGATGGAAGAAACATAAAAAAGGAGAAAAAAAGATGTTTATCATCAGTTTTATCTATGTCCTTTCGACTGCGTTTTTTCTTGTCCTGTATTGGTGGAGAATGGCGAGCTACTTTTCCGGTAAGACCATCAATCTCAAAGCCTGGTGGGCAGCTTTTGCTTTCGGTTTAGTACCGACAATAATTGTCTATCTGCTTTGGCCAAAAGATGAAAAGCCGTCTCCTTTGTTTGATGTCGCCGCCGTAACCGCCGTTTTTACCGGGGTTTTGAGCCTTTGGTATGATTTTGTTTCCTGGCGGAAAGATAAAATGAGAAGAAAGAAGGGATAAAAATGAATACTATCGATTGGGTACAAGTAATCCTTGCACTTTCTCTGTGCTTTAATAGCTGGCTCAATATGATCTGGGAATGGAATAGTCGGCTTACCGAATTCGGGAAATACATCTATTGGACCATTACCGGTTTGGTAATGGGTGTGGTTGTCGGGATTAGCATTGTTATACCAAACAAAGAACATCTTTCTTGGATATATATTATCGGTATTTGTTACTTTGTCTGGTTTTTGGTGTATATGAGCCCCCGTGGGCTAGAAAAGTATTTGGAAAACCTGTTTGGATCACTCAAAAAGAAATTAATCAAATAACACCCTATCAATTAGGAACAAGGAGTGCTTTATGCACACGCTTTTGTCTGAAGCGTCATTACTTGTTCCTGTTCTTTTTTATTTGAGGCTTAAGGAATAAAGATTCTGGTTTTCCGTTTCTCCGCCCAGGTTGGTCAAGATCAAAAGTTTTTCGGTTGAACCGAAGGGAAAGGCTGCGGGGGAGATATAAGAGCCGGTAAAGACCATCTGATGGTTGGTCGAATCGTAATCCATAACGGTTATTTTCCCGTATTCTGCATAAACCAAATGTTTTGAAGTCGGAAACCAAGCCAGTCTTCTTTGGGTGTTTTCCGTATTCTCGCTACCCAGTGCCAGATCGTATGAAGATTCACCAATAAAGAAATTCCGATCTTCTTTGATGTCGTAAATATAGATGTTACCCGGTTTGATGTCCCTGTCCTGTTTCTGGGTGGATGAGCCCGGAAGAGCTTTAACTAAGCCTTCTTTTAAGGTGGCCGAGCCTGAAGCTTCATACATAATTTTGGTGTCATCGGGGGAGAAAATGACCGTTTTGGCTTTTCTGGAAAGAATATCGGCCAAATCGGAAGGCAGGGTTTTGATCTGAGCCTCCAATTTGGTTTTCTTCTCTTTTTCCCAACCTTTCAGTATTTCGGCTTTCCTCGAAGAAACATTAACTCTTTGATTTTGAGTGGTAAAAGAACCGGTATCAAGTAAATAAACGCCTTGTTTGGAGGTTAAAAGGATTTCCCGGCCGGTCGGGGAGAAAACAAAGGTGGCACCCTCCAGACTGCCGTCGGTTATCTGTCTGGCGTCTTTGGAAAAGCCTAAGGGGAAATTAACCGTTTCCAGAAGCCACAACCCCGTTTTTTCCCGGTTATTGCCGTTGGTCGGATTAATCAGGAAAGCAATCTTGGTAAAGTCGGCTGAGGCAACCGGATTAACACAACCCGAGAAAGTAACGGGGGAAAGGGAAGGGGCGGACTTGAAAAGGAAAGGCATAACCTGGGTAACAACTTCTTTTTCAATAGTTAAACGCTTTGACCAGGTTAAAAAACCGTCTCTTTTGACCTCAACATCATATACACCCGGTACCAAGTTAACCGAGGCATCGCTAATGGCTTTTTGGTTGCCGTTGACCAGGATTTGGGCCCCGGTCGGGTCGGATTTGACGACCAAAATACCTCTGGGCTCAAAGACCAGCGATTTAAAGTTAAAACGATAACCTCTGGCATAAAGGGATCCCAAAAAACCGGTTGTGCCGACAAAGAGAATTGTTGCCAAAACCAGGACAAAGCGCAGTTTGTTGATATGCATGTGCCTATTATAGCAGAGTTTCCCCTTGTTTGGTTTTTAAAGACTCAATATAATGCTTTTTAGTTTCATAAGGGTTTAATATATCGTAATATCACTTTTATATATCAAATATGTGGAGAAAGAACATCGCGATTGATTTAGGAACGGCTAACACCCTGGTTTGGGTTATCGGTGTCGGTTTGGTTGCCAACGAGCCGACGGTGGTTGCCATTTCGGCCGACGACAATAAGGTTGTGGCTGTGGGTGAGGATGCCAAAAAGATGCTGGGACGGACCCCCGAGGCTCTGATAGCCTCAAGACCAATGCGGGAAGGGGTGATTGCCGACTACAGAGTAACGGAAGTGATGCTTAAATACTTCATTGGTAAAGCCTTGGGCGGTTTTACCCTGATAAGACCCAATGTGATGGTTTGTGTGCCTGCGGGCTGTACTCAGGTTGAGCGAAGAGCAGCCCTGGACGCGACCCTTTCGGCCGGAGCGGGACATGCTTATTTAATAGACGAGCCGTTGGCTGCGGCCATTGGAGCCGGAATTCCGGTTTCGGCACCTTCCGGACACATGATTGTCGATATGGGCGGAGGGGCGGCTGAAGCGGCCGTTATCTCTTTGGGTG
>DIAR01000015.1:5004-6021 GCA_002415845.1 Candidatus Woesebacteria bacterium UBA5073 | reverse complement strand
GAGTCCAACTTGCCGATGACGCTCAGGCAGCCCAGATGAAGAAGGGAAACCATCTTGGTCTTACCTGGTTCTTCCAGGAAAACTTCCGGGGAGGAGGTTTTGGTCGGGATGATATCGCCGGATTTAATACCGGTCCACTTTTTAAGGGCTTTGATGGCGATGGAGTTGGAAGGGTCAATGTCGATAACCTGTTGGGCGATTTTCTTGGCCTTTGATATTTCTCCCAATTCGGATAAGGCTCTGGCCAATCGGTTTAAGGCATCGACGTTTTTATTATCTTCTTTGAGGATCTCTTTATTTAAGGTAACGGCTTTTTCCCAGCTGCCTTCCAGAGCAGCGGCAATCGATTGTTGGGCTAGGTCTATATCCATTTCTAAAAGTAACTGTATTTGAGTATAAATTGCGGAAGTAAGTTGTCAAGAGCCTCCTTTTGTCTTCTTGGAAGAATGAATGGTGGCGTAGTATAATTAGCCGAAATATGTCCGGACATTCGCATTACTCCACCATTAAAAGACAGAAAGAAGCCAACGATTCCCAAAAAGGAAAGGTCTTCTCCAAGATGGCCAGGGAAATCGCCATTGCCGTTAAAACCGGTGGCGGAACCGACCCGGGCTTTAACTTCAAACTCAGGATGGTTATCGATAAGGCCAGAAGTTACAGTATGCCCAAGACCAATATCGAAAGGGCCATTGCGGCGGGGTCTGGCGGGGGAGCCCTGGACGAGGTGACCTATGAAGGCTTCGGTCCGGCCGGTATTTCCGTACTGGTTCAGGTGGCAACCGATAACCGCAATCGTACCGCTCAGGAATTCAAAAACATTTTCGAAAGAGTAGGGGGGAACTTGGGGGGTCCGGGGTCGGTGTCGTTTAATTTTGCCAACAAGGGCTTTATGCTTTTGGAAAAGAAGGATGATCCCGAAACGCAAATGTTATCCCTAATTGATTTGGGGGTGGATGATGTTGAAGAAACGGGGGACGGGATTGAAGTTTATACCCATCCGGAAAAACTGATGGAAAC
>DIAR01000015.1:1235-4671 GCA_002415845.1 Candidatus Woesebacteria bacterium UBA5073 | reverse complement strand
TAAACTATCAGGTGATAACGGATCCGGAAGTGGCCAAAAAGGTTTTGTCCTTTTTGGATACTCTGGATGACTTGGATGATGTCCAGAAAGTTTACAGTAATGTTGATATCCCCGAGAGTTTAATTCAGGATCTTAATTAAATGTCGAAAAGAAAAAGATTTATCGCAACCTCGCTGGTCTTGGCGCTTGGTTTTTTCGGTCTTCAATTTTTAGGTGATCAGTACCGCTTTTTGGCCATCAGTGTTTTGACCCTTTTAACGATTGCCGGTTTTTACTGGTCCTTAAAAGAAGGTTTGGGAAAAAACATGACTCTTCTGACTTTGCTTTTACCGACCCTTTTTACTTTGGGGGTTGGAGTATTCTGGTTCTTACTTCCTTCAACCGTTTTTGCGAGACTTCCGGTCGTCGTTTTTTACGGTGTCGGCATCTATGCCCTTTGTCTGACCAGTAATATTTATACCGTTGCCGCCATCAGAACCATTGCTCTTCTTCGGGCGGCGAGGGGAGTAGGTTTTGTACTCACCCTCCTCACATCGTTCCTTCTTTACGATGCTATTTTATCGTTAAGAATCAGTTTTCCCTTGAGTTTCGGTCTTACTGCTCTGGTGTCCTTTCCGCTTCTGGTTCAGGGCCTGTGGACGATTCCTCTGGAGCGGCATTTCTCCAAAGATATCCTGGTTTCCTCCCTGATCTTTTCTTTGGTGGTGGCCGAGATTGCCGTTGGTCTTTATTTCTGGCCGGTGACGGTTGTCGTCGGCTCGCTCTTTTTAACCGTGGCCATGTATGTAATCCTGGGGTTGGGTCAGGCCAAGCTTGAATCGAGGCTTTTTATGCAAACCATCAGGGAATACCTGATCGTGGGTGTTTTGGTCTTCATCGGTATGTTTGTAGCCACGCACTGGGGAAACTGAATCTAATTTATTTCTTCTTTATAAGAATCAAAAAAAGAAAGACACACCAGGTGGGGAAGAGGGGTGGCATTATCCCATAATTCTATTAGCACTTATAGTTATAGGGTGCCACTTTTCACGATAATTTTGCGGAGTTTTCACGAAAAGCGACGCAGACCTTGGTCCAAAGAATACCCGAAGGTCTAATGATACACAATGATATAGTTACCAGGCACAGAATAGTGATCTTCGTGCCTACATCCTCCGGTCTTTGTGGATAAGTATCTGAGGTTTGGCCTGGAGGACAGCCCCCTTGGAGGGAAGACCCGATAATGGATGAATAGATGTATAGACCGGATAAGAAAAGCTTATTTACGGGCCTTACAGGGAGTCAGGCAAAAAGAATGCTTCTCCAATAGAGGGCTCTTGGAATTTTCATATAAAGTTCACACAGAGACCCTGGAGAAGCTATTAAGTATAGAGTCGCACAATGTAACTTTTGCGACTAACCCTGAAAGCCTGGGAGTGGAGGGTATTTCTTTACGTTGTTCTATCGTTCTTCTTTCGGTAAAGGAAAAAAGGTTTCCGGTAAATCTGTTTTACCTCTCTAAAAACTGTTTGTGTCAAAACTCCCGACCGAACATATACCGAACAATATTACCCCCTTATACCCCCACTCCTCCCCCGTCTTGTTTTTATTAGAAAAAGGGTTAGATGTTAATAAAAAAAATATTAAATTAATAATTTATTTCTATTATTTCTAATAAACTGATAAAAAAGAACGTTTCTTTTAAGAAAAAACGTCAAAACAATAATCTTACTTTTTCCCATGTTTCTGGGACGAACACTTAGTCGTCTTTGTAATTACAGAGGCCTTAAAATCGATTACAGAGGCTTACAATTGAGGCTAAATGAAAAAACCTTTTAAAAACGGTATTTTGGGGGTTGTCATATCAAATCTCGGGGTTTATCCTTTTTAACATGTTTAAAGAAATTTATTCAAAGATTGGAGAAAACGAAAAACCGTTCAACGACGTCTACGACATCAACCCCCAGCTTTTTAAATTATTTTCCAAAGAATCTTTACCGATTTATTGTCGGGGAATTTCTTTTGATATTGACGGCGTCATTGCTGACTCGGCGGTTCCGGTCGTCGGCGAAGTAAACAAATTCTTGGGTGCCAATTACACAACGGCGGATATCGATTCATATGATTGGGTTTACAGAACTCTGCGCCATCACAAAGTAAAAAAGGACGAAGCCCAGGGATTTCAAAAATGGGTTTGGGAAGATCCGGAGATATTAAACCGTTCACCGCTTATCCCTGGAGCCCAAGAGATGATTAATCTCTTTTATGACATGGGTCAAAGGCCTTACTTTATAACCACCAGAATCCCGGCTTTGCAGCACGCCACCAGCAGTTATTTGGAAATGAACTTGGAACATTTTAACCGACACGATCTGTATATCAGGGACGGTTCGGAAAAAGACGCCAACGGTATTGATTACAAAATCAGGATGATTAATCTCCACAACGTCAGACTTCATTTTGAGGATCATCTGCCGACCGTCAGAAGAATTACCCAAACCAGCCGGACTTCGGTTATCGTCATCCCTTTCGGCTACAATCATTTAAGTGAAAAAGACACCAAAAACGAGCGGGTGTATAGGTACGATCGTGATGAAAGAACCGTTTGGCCGCTTGTTTCCGATATCAGGACCCTGAGGGCCGCCGGTTATGGCTGTGTCGCACAATGTCATTGACAACTTCATTTCTTCCCCATAAACTTAAATGTATAAGTCATGCCTGCCGCAGCTGCCAATAAAGATTGCGAGTTGGCCGAAAAGATTGCCGAATTTTTGGAATATCTTCAGGTTGAAAAAGGCTCCTCTCCCCTAACCATACGAAACTACAAACATTACTTAAACCGGTTTTGTAATTGGATGACCGATGTGGGGATTAAAGACAATATCAAAGACATCAATCAGGAAACGGTCAGGCGTTACAGAGTCTATCTCTCCGGGCTTAAAGGAGACAATGACGGACCCCTTTCAAGAAGAACCCAGGGGTATCATGTCATTGCCCTCCGGTCCTTTCTTAAATGGCTCATTAAAAACGATTTTGAGGTTATGTCGCCGGAAAAAATAGATCTGCCGAAGGTGGATGAAAGACAGGTGAAGTTTCTTTCAGGGGAACAGGTGGACAGACTCTTGAACTCCCCAACTCTCTCCACCATTCAGGGGAAAAGGGACAAAGCCATCTTGGAAGTATTGTTTTCTACCGGGCTTCGTGTGTCGGAGTTGGTCAAGTTGGACAAAGACAAAATTGATTTGGAAAGACGGGAGTTTGGCATTATCGGAAAAGGCGGAAAAGCCAGAGTGGTCTTTCTCTCAACCAGGGCGGCGGAATGGATTAAAAAATACACCAACGAAAGAAAAGATCATTTCAAACCCCTCTTCATCAGACACAAAGGAAAGTCGGATCCGGTAACGCCGGATGAAAAAATGAGATTAACACCCAGGTCGGTTCAGAGAATGATTAAAAA
>DIAR01000015.1:0-906 GCA_002415845.1 Candidatus Woesebacteria bacterium UBA5073 | reverse complement strand
ACAGATTTATTAATGGCGGGAGCGGACTTAAGAAGCGTTCAGGAAATGCTGGGACACAAAAACATTTCAACCACCCAGATATACACACACGTTACGAACAAACAGTTGAGAGACATCCATGAAGCTTTTCATGGAAAAGGGGGTTGAAATCAAACTAATAAAACTTAGGACTAAATCTGATAGTTCAAAAAGACAGAAATTTAAAAGGAACACTTAAATGAATATTAACTACAATTTTAGTGTCTCTATTTTCTGTTTTACCTCTCTAGAGTAAGTTATTGGAAGACCCTGCTTTTTTGCTCTAAGAAGGTTGTAATGGAAAGAATTAAATCGCGCGACATTTAATAGTCGGTTTAGCTCTTTTAAAAATTTACCTTTTTCTCTTGTTCCGAGTAGTTTATAAATTCTTACAATAAGCCTTGAATCACAATTTATTATGAAATCATCTTGTACAACCAACGACAAAAACGCAATTTTTCTGGCTAGAGAAACGTTTTCAACTTTACAATTTAAAATTCTTTTAAGGACAGAATCATATCTACATTTTGTTTTGTTCAAGGTTATGAGAATATCAATAGACTTTTCTATTTTTGTTATATCGTTGGGATTGCCGAGTAAATTAAATAATTTAAATAACCAATAATATTCCCAATCCGTTCTGTCAAAACGTTCTACTTTGGCGGAATTTATGTTTAGGCCTAACTTGAATAATTCTTTTGAGGCAAAAAATAGAATATCTTCCGCTATATTTTTATCAGTGGCCATTATTATCTGATCGTCAGAATATCTCATGTATTGGCACTTCTTTTTGACCGCTATTTTATAAATTTCTTGATCATAATCTTGCAAATAAAAATTTGCCAGTAAGCGAGAACAGTCCCCCACTTCATCTTGGGGTATAGAGAT
>DIAR01000033.1:12852-13010 GCA_002415845.1 Candidatus Woesebacteria bacterium UBA5073 | reverse complement strand
GTGACGGTAAAAGCCAATGTTTTGGAAGATGAAGTCAACGACCAGAGTAAAAATATCGATACCGCGTCCATTAAGCCTTTTAAGATTGTCGTTGATGCTGCCAACGCCATGGGGTCTTTGGATGTTGAAGCCCTTTTTAAAAAGACCAAGTGCGAACT
>DIAR01000033.1:7184-12486 GCA_002415845.1 Candidatus Woesebacteria bacterium UBA5073 | reverse complement strand
AATAAAGCCGATTTGGGCATTTCCGTTGACGGCGATGCCGACCGCTACTTTTTTGTTGATGAAAAAGGCGAAGTCGTGAGGCAGGAAATCTTAAGAGGGATTATGGCCCAAATTGCTTTGGCCGAAAATCCGGGCGCTACCGTTTGTTACGATATCAGGCCGGGAAAGATTACCAAAGACATGATTGAGGAGGTCGGCGGCAAGGCCGTAGTTACCAAAGTGGGACACTCTCTAATTAAGGAAAAGATGTTGGAGTTGGATGCTGTTTTCGGCGGTGAATCGTCAGGCCATTATTTTTATAAACTTGCCTATGGCACTTTTGAGGCACCGACCATGCTGGTTTTAAAATTACTTTTCTATCTCTCAAAGCAAAACAAACCCTTTTCCGAAATTGTTAAACCTTTGAAAAAATACTTTCACTCGGGTGAAGTTAACCTTAAAATTGAAGATAAAGCGGGTGCTATTCAAAAAGTGAAAGCCAAATATGCCGATGGAAAAATTAATGAGCTGGATGGCTTAACTGTCGAATACCCCGATTTTTGGTTTAATTTAAGAGCTTCTAATACGGAACCATTACTCAGACTGTCGGTTGAAGCCGTTTCGGCTGAAATATTGGCCAAAAAGAAAGAAGAATTGTTAGCTATAATTAATAATTGAAGATATGGCCGATTTGGTGTTGGAATCAATCAAAAAATTACCCGATCAAATTAAACAAGCCTGGGCCGAAGTTTCGGCCATTAATTTGTCGGAAAAGTATTTAAATCCTAAAAAAGTAGTCATCTGCGGTATGGGCGGATCGGCTTTAGGCGGACGGGTTATTCAGGCTCTTTACGCTTTTCTTTCGGAAGCCCCGATTGAAGTCTTTACCGGTTATCACATCCCCAAATACGTTGATAGTGAAACCTTGGTTATTATTTGTTCATATTCCGGCAATACCGAGGAAAGTGTTAATTGTTTTGCCGAAGCCCAAAAAACCGGCGGCAATCTTTTTGCCATTGCAACCGGCGGAAAGATAAAAGAACTGGCCGACGAACACAAAATTGCTGCTTATATTTTTGATCCCAGAGAAAACCCATCCGGACAGCCAAGAATGTCTCTGGGCTATTCAATTGCCTCAATCCTGGCTCTTTTGGCCAAAGTGAAGACGATTTCCGTTTTTGACAAAGAAATTGAAGAAGTAATTATTTCGACAAAGGGCTTCTTAAGCCGTTTTGATAATAGGAAAGATAGTGAAAACACGGCTTTGAATATGGCTAATAAATTGCAAGGCAAGATACCCGTTCTGGTTTCATCGGAACACCTTTTTGGCGTTGCCCATGTTTTTAAAAACCAAATTAACGAGAATGCCAAAACAATGGCCTTGTCTTTTGATATTCCGGAACTTAACCACCACCTGATGGAAGGCTTGAAAAATCCGACTGAAGCAAAAGAGCTTTTACATTTTGTTTTTTTGGAAAGCAAGATTTATTCGAAAAGGGTACAAAAAAGATATCCCTTAACCATGGATGTGGTTAATAAAAACGGCTATCAACACTCTTCGTACACTTGTGAAGGCATTTCTAAATTGTCGCAGGTTTTTGAGGTCTTGGCCCTTTCGTCATACTTAAGTTTTTATCTGTCCGAAATTTATCATGAAGACGCATCGAAAATTCCCTGGGTCGATTATTTCAAAGAAAAATTGGCCTGATAATTGCATCTTCACTCTTTAAGAGAATGTAAAATTCGTTTAGAATAAAAGTATGACTGCCCAAGACTACGTATTGTTTTTAAAAGATATCGATAAGGAAGATATTCCCACGGTCGGAGGTAAAGGTGCCAACTTGGGCGAAATGACCAAGATAGCCCTCCCCGTTCCCAATGGTTTTGCCATCACCGTTAAAGCCTATAACGCCTTCATGAACGAAAACCAGCTCTTCCCCAGAATTTATAAGATCTTGGACAACACCAATTATGAAAAACAGGAAGAAGTGGAAAATGCTTCAAAAGAAATAAAAAAACTGATTAACACACATGCAGTACCGAATAAAATAAAAAAGGAAATCTTTAATTCATACCGTGTCCTCTCGGGAACTTTTTCCAACTCATTGGTGGCCGTCAGGACATCGGCCACGGCCGAAGATATGCCGGGAACCTCTTTTGCCGGTCAGGGCATAACTTTCTTAAACATTAAAGGTGAGTCCAATGTTGTTGAAGCTGTTAAAGATTGCTGGGCCTCTCTTTTTACTTCCCGCTCCATTTATTACCGTTATGTTAATAAAATAAAACACGATACGGTCGGGATTTCCGCCATTGTTCAAAAAATGATTCAATCGGAGGTTTCGGGTGTGATGTTCACGATTGACCCCGTTACCAACGAAAAAGACAGAATCATTATTGAAGCCGTTTGGGGCTTGGGAGAGATGATTGTCCAAGGATCGGTCATTCCCGATAAGTATGTGGTCCAAAAAGAAACCTTCTCGATTCTCTCCAAAGAAATATCGGAACAAAAAGTGCAACTTATTAAAAAGCGCGGGAAAACAACGGAACAAAAGGTGCCCAAAAGAATTATCGGTAAACAAAAATTAAGCGATAAGGAAATTATTGCTTTGGCAAAAGTGGCCGATAAACTGCAGAAGCATTATTTTTATCCGCAGGATGCCGAATGGGCCAAGGAAAAAGGAAAACTTTATCTTGTTCAAACAAGACCGGTAACCGCACTTAAAAATACTAAAGCTGCTCTTTCAGAAAAAACAAATAACACCAACGCCCAAGAAGAACAATCATCGTTGATTTTGAGCGGTAGTCCGGCCTCACCCGGTATCGGCTCCGGTAAAGCCGTGGTTATTAAAAGTGCGGCCGAAATAGGCAAGGTAACAAAAGGTGACGTTCTTATTGCGCCCATGACTTCTCCCGATTTTGTCTCGGCGATGAAAATCGCTTCGGCCATTGTGACCGACGAAGGCGGTCAAACCTCACACGCCGCTATTGTTTCCAGAGAACTCGGAATTCCCTGTGTGGTAGGAACCAAAACGGCTACACAAACGATTAAAACGGGAACGGTTATCAGCGTTAACGGTAAAACAGGCGAAATTTTTTTAGGAGCTTTGCTTAAGAGTAAATATGAAAAAGCACCCAATTATACCGATACCGATCGAAAGACGGCTACCAAAATTTACGTTAATTTGGCCGAACCGGCTCGGGCCAGAGAAATTGCCAAATATCCGGTTGACGGCGTGGGCTTGCTTCGGGCCGAATTTATAATTGCCGGTATCGGAATTCATCCTAAAGAGGCCATTAAGCTTAAAAAGCAGGAACAATTTGTCAATAAACTGGCCGAAGGGATAACCACCTTCTGTGCGGCTTTTTACCCCAGACAAGTGGTATATCGGGCAACCGACTTTAAAACCAATGAATACAGATCACTCCAGGGAGGAAAGTATTGGGAACCGGAAGAATCAAACCCGATGTTGGGTTTTAGAGGTGCTTTCCGCTATATTGCCGATCCGGAAGTTTTTAATCTGGAACTACAGGCCATTAAAAAAGTGAGGGAAAAGTACAACAATCTCTGGATAATGATCCCCTTTGTCCGTTCGCCCGAGGAGCTTAAAAAAGTCAGAAAAATGGTTGAAGTGGAAGGCTTATTTGAAGAAAAAACTTTTAAGTTCTGGATGATGGTCGAGTTGCCGGTTAACGTCATTCTTTTGGATGAGTTTATTAAAGTGGGAATTGACGGTGTTTCGATTGGTTCCAATGACTTAACGATGCTTCTTCTGGGAACCGATAGGGATAACGCCGAAGTGGCCAGGGCTTTTGACGAAAGGTCTCCGTCGGTTATGTGGGCCTTAAAAAAGATTATTAAAACCTGCAATGAGCATAGTGTAACCAGCTCCATTTGCGGGCAGGCACCTTCTACCTATGATGATTTGGTTGAAAATCTGATTGATTACGGCGTAACCAGTGTTTCCATAAATCCCGATGCAATTGAAAGAGTTAAACACGTAATTGTCGAAAAAGAAAAGAAAATAATTTCCTAATATGGCTAAAATCAAAAGTATCTGGGCGAGAGAAATTCTTGATTCAAGGGGTCTGCCGACGATTGAAACAGCCTGCCAGTTGGACAACGGCATCATTGCCATTGCTTCCTCTCCGTCAGGAACTTCAACCGGCTCTTATGAAGCCCTGGAATTAAGAGACAGTAATAACCCACGTTATCTTGGAAACGGTGTTTTGAAAGCTGTTGATAACGTTAACAAGATACTCGGTCCCGCCCTGGTCGGCATGGATGTAGCCAACCCCTTATTAATTGATCATAAGCTGATTGAAATTGACGGAACGGAAAATAAAGCAAAATACGGCGGTAATGCCATCTTGTCTATTTCCATTGCCGTTGTCAAAGCCGCCGCCATGTCGATGCACTATCCTTTATATACCTATGTTAATCAATTGGCTTCAGCCGTAGGTTTAAAGACACCCCTTCGGATGCCAACACCTTTATTTAACATGATCAATGGCGGTATGCACGGAGCGGGCAATCTGGACTTTCAGGAATTCCATGTTATCCCGGCCTCCTCAAAGAATTTCACCGATGGCCTGCAATCATGTGCGGAGATTTATTTATCCATTGGTCAAAATCTGGCCCGGAGGGGAGCTATCCACTCCGTTGGCAATGAAGGCGGATATGCCCCCAATCTTTTTACCAATGCCGATGCGATTGAAGTCTTAGTCGAGTCAATAAAATCAACCACTTACCAGATAGGCAGAGACGTTTTCCTGGGTCTGGATGTAGCCGCCAATTCATTTTTCAAAAACGGCGAATACACGATTAGGGACAAATCCTCACCCATGGATGACGTCCAGATGATGGAATTTTATAAACAATTAATCGAGCAATATAAACTGGCCATTATTGAAGACCCCTTTGAACAGGATGGTTGGGAAAGCTGGAAAAAGTTAACCAATAGTTTTTCCAGTCAGTTAATCATAGTTGGTGATGATTTACTGGCCACCAACCCCAAAAGAGTCGAAAAAGCGATTACCGAAGGCGCCTGTAATGCGATTCTTATCAAACCTAACCAGATCGGAACAATTTGGGAAACCTTAAAAGTGATTAAAATGGCCAGAGATGCCAAGTGGAGAATTGTTACTTCGCACAGATCAGGCGAAACAAATGATTCTTTTATTGCCGATTTTGCCGTTGGTGTGGGTTCCGACTATGTTAAATTTGGTGCCCCGGCAAGAGGAGAGCGGGTAGCCAAGTATAACCGACTTTTAGCCATTGAATACGAACTTTCTTATTACAAAAAATGACCCTTCCTGCGAATAA
>DIAR01000033.1:0-6858 GCA_002415845.1 Candidatus Woesebacteria bacterium UBA5073 | reverse complement strand
GAACTGGCGAACACGCCAAACATGGATAAGTTTATGTCTTCCTATCCAAACACCCTTCTTGAAGCCTCAGGTGAAGCTGTGGGCCTACCCCGAGGCGAGGCCGGCAATACAGAGACAGGACACCTTAATATTGGGGCCGGCAAAATCGTTTATCAGGATCTTGAGCGTATCAATATGGCCATAGCCGATGGCACTTTTTATCAAAACCAGGCACTGCTTTCGGCTTTTGAGCATGTCAGAAAATTCAATTCAAAACTGCATTTTATGGGTTTAATCGGTGCCGGCGGTGTTCATTCCAATATCGAGCATCTTTTTGCCCTTTTGAATTTAGCCAAAATGCAGAATTACCCCAATGTTTATCTGCATCTTTTCACTGACGGCAGGGATTCGCCGCCAACTTCTTCCAAAAGCTATATTAAAAGAATAAAAGAGGATATTGAAGCGGAAAAAGTGGGTATTATTGCCAGTGTGATGGGCCGCTATTGGGCGATGGATCGGGACAGACGCTGGGACAGAACCGCCAAGGCTTACAACTGTTTAACCTTAGGTGAAGGCAACTTGGTTAAAACACCCGAAGAAGCCGTTGATTTATCATACGATCAGGGCAAAACCGACGAATTTGTTGAACCTTCCCTGGTTTGCGACCAAAACAAGAAACCTTTGGCTCTAATCGGTGATAACGATGCCGTTATCTTTTTTAACTTCCGGATCGACCGTCCGCGTCAATTAACAGCTGCTTTTGTGGTTAAGGATTTTGATGACCAAAGTGTGGCTTTGGAATTTGACCCTTATTTGGAAAGATACGAAAAAACCCACATTATTTCCAAAGTGGCCCTGTATCAGCAGGTTTTTGCCAGAAAAAAATATCTTAATAATCTGTTCTTTGTCACCATGACCGAATACAGCCAGTCTTTAATCGATGCCGGGATTAAAGTGGCCATTCATCCGGAAAGAATCGAATATCCGATAAGTCGGGTCATTTCGGAAAACAATCTAACCCAACTTAAAGTTTCCGAAAGCGAAAAGGAAAGGTTTATCACCTATTATTTTAACGGCCTTAAGGAGGAACCGTTTCCCAATGAGGAAAAAATGATTATTCCTTCGCCTAATGTGGCTACCTATGATCAAATGCCGCAGATGTCCTGTGAAGAGCTGGCTAAAAAAGTAATTGAAAAAATTAACACCCAAAAATATGCCTTCGTGGTCATTAACTTTGCCAATCCCGACATGGTTGGCCATACCGGCAATATCGGACCGGCCGTTAAAGCCTGTGAGTATGTCGATACGGCTTTGGGTGAAATTGTTAACCAGGTTTTGACCTTGGGCGGAGAAGTGATTGTGACGGCCGATCATGGCAATGCTGAGGAGATGATCAATAATCACACCGGACAAATCGATACGGAACACAATGCGAATAGAGTACCATTTATCTATATTAGTAGTAGTGTTCTTGGAAAAAACATCAAACTATCTCCAGGAATTTTGGCCGATATCGCACCCACGATTTTGAAACGTTTTAATATTGAAAAACCGGCACAAATGACGGGGAGAGATCTTCTTGAAGAGTCAAAAACACCGACCGTTTAATTCGGTTGATACTTGCGGATTAAACCAACGACTTTTCCTTGTATTCTGACGTTTCGAACGAAGATCGGTGACATTTTGGAATTGGCCGGTTCCAATCTGACTCTGGTTGCTTCTTTAAAGAACCTTTTAAGGGTAGCCATGCCGTTATCAAGAAGGGCCACCACAATTTCACCGTTTCTGGCATTTTCTGTTTGTTCGATAACGACAAAGTCGCCGTCTCTGATTTGTTCTTCAATCATCGACTCACCCTTGACCTGAAGAACATAGACTCTCTTTTTTCCGGTAACAAAAGGGGAGGGGATGGCCATGGAAGCATTGGGGTCGGTATATGGTTCAATCGGTGCACCGGCGGCAATGAAGCCCAATATCGGAACGGTTAAGCCGTCAGCCGAGAAATCAACATCGCTTTGGGTTAATTCAATCGATCTGACCTTGCCCGATTTTCTTTTGATAAGACCTTTGGCAACCAGAGATTCCAAATGTTCATGAACGGTTGCGAGCGAGGAAACACCAATCGAATCGGCAATTTGTTTTAAGGTTGGAGCACTACCGGTTGATTGAATATGCTGCTTAATGAAGTCAAGAATTTGTGATTGTCTTTTGTAAATAACTAAGGCCATAATTCACAATACTAATAAAACCCGAAGATGTCAACTATAATTTAATGTATAATAATGATATGAATTTTGAGATTTCTTCTCGTTTTAAACAAACCGCTGACCAGAAACAAGCGACCGAAAAACTGGTGGCCGGTATTGAAAATGGACTTGATTACCAAGTTCTTTTAGGCGTGACCGGATCGGGTAAAACTTTTACCATGGCCAATGTAATCGAGCAATTACAAAGACCAACCCTGATTATTTCCCACAATAAAACCCTAGCGGCACAGCTTTATCAAGAGTTAAGAGATTTCTTTCCGAAAAACGCCGTTTCTTTTTTTGTTTCCTATTACGATTATTATCAGCCTGAAGCTTATATTCCTTCAACCGATACTTATATCGAAAAAGATTCGGATATTAACGAAATGATCGATAAACTAAGACTGGCAGCCACCACCAACCTCTTAACCCGGAAAGACACGATTGTCATTGCTTCGGTTTCCTGCATCTACAATATCGGTTCCCCGGTTGAATACGGTCATTTTATCTTTGAATTTGCCAAGGGTATGAAGATTAAGCGTGAACAAATCATTCAAAGATTGGTTGAACTCCAATACGAAAGAAACGATTACGGCTTCCACAGGGGTTCTTTTAGGGTTCGGGGTAACGCTGTCGACGTCTGCCCCGCCTATCTTGATTTGGGCTTAAGAATCGAAATGGATGGGGAATTGCTCTCGAATATTTCAACGATCGATCCGGTTTCTGGGAAAACGATAGAAGCTTCGCTTAAGAATTATGTTTTGTATCCGGCCAAGCATTTCATTACCGATGTTTCCCAAAATAAAGATGTTTTCGGCCAAATTGAAAATGATCTGGAAGAAAGAATAAAAGAACTCAAAAAAGAGAATAAAAGTTTGGAAGCCCAAAGATTAAAAAATAAAGTTCATTATGATTTGGAAATGATTAAAGAAGTCGGCTACGTCAAAGGCATTGAAAACTATTCCCGCTATTTTGATAAAAGAGAACCAGGTGAGGCGCCATATTCCTTATTGGATTACTTTAATCATCCCTACAAGGATAAATGGCTGACAATTGTTGATGAAAGCCATATTACTTTTCCCCAGATAAGAGGCATGTATGCCGGTGACCAGTCAAGAAAAGAAACCTTGATTAATTACGGATTCAGGCTTCCCTCGGCTAGGGATAACCGGCCTTTGAAGTTTGACGAGTTTATGAGAAGAATTCCTAATTTCATCGCAACATCCGCAACACCCAACGAATGGGAACTCTCGCAGGCAAAGGATAAATATAATCAAAACAAAAACAAAAAATTAATTTCCCAAAACGGCTTAATTGAACAACTTCTAAGACCGACCGGAATTCCAGACCCCTTGGTTGAAATCAGGCCTTTAAAGAATCAGGTCATGGATTGTTTTGCCGAGATTCAAAAAAGAGCGAAGGTAAACCAAAGAACCCTGGTTACCACCTTAACCAAACAAACGGCCGAAGATTTATCGGCTTACTTGGCAGAAAAAGGATTAAAAGTTCATTATCTTCATTCCGATGTCAAAACCCTGGAGAGATCGGATATTTTGGATGACTTAAGAAGGGGTAATTATGATTGTCTGGTCGGCATTAATCTCTTAAGGGAAGGCTTGGATTTGCCGGAAGTTTCCCTGGTGGCCATTCTGGATGCCGATAAGGAAGGTTTCCTCCGGTCCGATGTAACCCTTATTCAAACCATGGGACGGGCCGCCAGACACGTTGAGGGCAAGGTCATTATGTATGCCGACAAAGTTACCGGCTCGATGGATAGAGCCTTAAAAGAAATTGAGAGAAGAAGAAAGATTCAAATTGCCAAAAATATTGAAATGGGAATTACTCCAACCTCCATTCATAAACCGATCAGGGAAAAACTGGTAGAGAAAGAAGAGGAACAAATAAAGCCGTGGACGATTGGGGAGAAGGAAAAAACTTTCTATAGACTGCCTCACATCGATATTGATTCCTTAACCCCGAAAGAAAAGATTAAACTCCTGAAAAACTTAAAGACGGAAATGAAGATGGCGGCCACCGACTTAAACTTCGAGTTGGCGATTGAGATTAGAGATAAAGTTAAAGACTTGGAGAAAAGAGTTTAACTCTTTTTTAAGATTGCCATTTCTTTTTTAAGCCCGATTATGGTCGTTGGTTTAATCTCCCAACCAAACGAACCCTCATACACTTTGGCTGCTCCAATCATGGAAATTACGCGTCGGTTAATGTCATCGCTTATTTCTCCTTCATAAGAGCTGTAACGCCAATAATCTTGGGTATTAATATCATTTCTTTTAAGAACATAAAGATTTCTGAAAAGACCGACATATTCTCTTTGACACTTGGTTTCAACCCTGGGAGAAAATTCAGAATTGATATTTAACAGTTTATCGATGTTTTCCTTAGAAAAAGGTTCATTGATTATTTTGAGGTTTTCTTTAACCAGGTTTTTCATCCAGGAAACGTTATGGCTTCGGATATAACTGCTGGTTACTTCCTCATCGAAAACCAAAGGGATACGCAATTCATCCTCACCCAACTGATGGTTATACCAGCCAGCCATATAGCCGTACAGTTTCAGGCCATCGTCTCTTTTTAAATCGACTTTAAGAAACAAGGTTCTGCTGGGAAGTACGCATTTCTGCCATTCCTTTATTGCGGATTGAGGTAGATTGTCATAAAAGGGTTTTTCGGGAGACATGGCTTGTATTTTACAAAATATTTATTCTTTGTCAAAGAACACACGATTGTCAAACATCATGTTATAATTCTTCTGTCCGTCGGAAATCCGATGGGATTTTGTTATGGAAAACATTATTAGAGTCAGAGGCGCCAGACAGCACAACTTAAAAAATATTAATCTGGATATACCCAAAAACAAACTGGTTGTTTTTACGGGTGTTTCCGGCAGTGGCAAATCATCTTTGGCTTTTGACACCATCTATGCCGAAGGACAAAGGCGGTATGTCGAGTCCCTTTCTACTTATGCCCGGCAATTCCTGGGGATTATGGATAAACCGGATGTTGATAGTATTGAAGGCCTGTCGCCGTCAATCTCCATCGACCAGAAAACAACTTCTAAAAACCCACGTTCAACCGTCGGAACGGTTACGGAAATATATGATTATTTAAGACTGTTATATGCCAGGATCGGCCATCCTCATTGTCCGGTTTGCGGTCGGGAAATTGCCCATCAATCGCTTGACCAGATCGTTAATAAAACCATCACCCTTCTTAAGGAAACGGTTAACAATAAAAAAATCGCCAGATATTTGATTATGTCGCCTGTCGTTTCCGGTAAAAAAGGCGAGTTCTCCAATTTATTCGATAACTTAAAGTCAAAAGGCTACAAACAAGTCAGGGTTGACGGTTACATTAAAAATACCGACGAATATCTGGCCCTTATTAAAACCAACAAACATAACATTGAAGTGATCATCGATCGGTTGTCTTTCTCCAAAGACGATCTTAAAAAATCAGCCTTTATCGACAGTTTAAAGCTGAGATTGGCCGAATCAATTGAACAGGCTCTTCTTTTAAGTGACGGTTTGGTCATCATGGCCCAGGTTTTGGATGAGGGCTTTACCATACCCGAATATCCCAAGAAGTTTACCGACCATCTCTTTTCGGAAAAGTTTTCCTGTCCCGTTGACAATATTCAGCTACCCGAAATCGAACCAAGAACTTTTTCCTTTAATTCACCTTACGGAGCGTGTCCCAAATGTACCGGTTTGGGCAAAATCTTAAAAATTGATCCGGTTTTTGTTTTTAACGATGAACTGACTATTACCGAAGGCGGCATTATGCCTTTTTCCAATATGTTTGAACATGACACCTGGTACTCAAGAATTATTCTTCAGGTATGTTCGGAAAACGGTATTGATCCAAGAACCGCAATTAAAAACCTTAATCAAAACGAAAGGGATCTTCTTTTATACGGAACCGGCAATAAAGAATATAAAGTCGAGGGAACCAACCGCTTCGGCAAATTAACTTATATCTGGGATAACTTTTCCGGTATCGTTAATGAACTCGAAAAAAGATACAAACAAACCGATTCCGATTTTGTTCGGGCCGAAATTGAAAAATACATGCGGGAATACGTTTGCCCCGATTGTCGCGGCGACAGATTGAAAAAAGAAGCCTTGGCCATTACCGTTAACAATCTCTCCATTTCCGAACTGTGCCGCTTTTCCATAACCAAAACGCTTGATTGGATAAATGATTTATATACTCACAATCTGGTATTAAACGATAAGGAAAAGGAAATTGCGCAAACCATCGTTAGGGAAATTAAGGAAAGATTATCCTTTCTTATTTCCGTCGGCTTGGAATATATAACCCTGGAAAGAGCGGCCGGTTCCCTGTCCGGCGGGGAAGCCCAACGGATAAGATTGGCTTCACAGATCGGTTCCGGCCTAACCGGTGTTTTGTATGTTTTGGATGAGCCGACCATCGGTCTTCATCCCAAAGATGACGATAAACTGATTAACACCTTAAAGAAACTGCGTGATTTGGGCAACACCGTTATCGTCGTTGAACACGATAAAGCGATGATGAAGAGTGCCGATTATATCTTTGATTTCGGGCCGGGAGCGGGAGATCATGGCGGAAAAATAATCGCCCAGGGTACACC
>DIAR01000029.1:887-3305 GCA_002415845.1 Candidatus Woesebacteria bacterium UBA5073 | reverse complement strand
AACAAGTACTTCAAAGCCAGATATTTCCTGCCGGTGTAGTTTGCCAAAATAAAATTATTCGAACCACTAATTTAGCTCAATCTTTCGAGCTAATCGAGGCATTGACGAACCAAAATTCCGATTATGTGAGCCCAGAAGGATTCGAACCTTCAACCTCTTCCTTAAGAGGGAATTGCTCTACCATTGAGCTATGGGCCCTTACTTAGCTTTATATTATAGCAAAGTTAAACGATTTCTTCCTTTTTGACCCTGATGAAGCGGATCCACTCTTCGATGAATTCGAAGATGAGTTTAAGGGGTGCTTCCAGAATAAGATCAAAAATAAAAGCCAGGAAATTGATTTTGGCGATTTCTCTTGACAGAAAATCCCCTGCCCTGAGGATAGGCAGAAAAAAGAAATCGATGATTGGTTCGATGAAAGAAGCCTTTTCCTTAACTTGGTACTCCTGAGCCGATTTTCGAATACGGTAGGCAAAGATTGTGACCAGGGCGACAAAGAAAATAAAAACCGTTTGGCTGACGATGTTGAAATGCAATTTGGAAAGAATAAAAAAGATAAACCCAAATGAAAGAAGAAAACCGAGAGAGTAAAGAAGGGTAAAGACGAAGGCCAGCCTTGGTCTTCTTTTATTGAATTCCACTCCCTGAAAATCAACTTCCTTTTTAAAGCTGTCAAAGTTGTAAACGATTTCCTGAATATTTTTATTTAAAAGATTGGTGTTTTCGATATCAGGCGGAGTTATTAGTTTGGCAATCAGGTAAAGCAAAAGCGGCGGAAAGATCAAATTAACTCCTATCGGTAAATAATTGATCTTTTTGATGATGAGAAGATCGTAAGGAACCTCCATGGCAAAAGCAAAAACCATCTTCGTCAAAAAGATGTAGATAACGCTTCTGCCTATGGCCCTGGTTATCTTGGAATCGATTTCGGCGTATTTGGCTTCGGCTACTTCATACAGTTTTTTTTGAAAACTTTTCGGGTCGGCTATTAACTTCCCAACATTACCGTCCTCTGCATAGAAGATATCCCTTAAAAGCCTGAAAGACGGCAGATGTCTCTTTAAGTATTTGGAAAGAATGCTTAAAGCCGGATCTTTTAAGCAGGAATCAATCAGACTCAGGTTTTTGAATAACAATTCCTCTTTTTGGCCGTTTAGGCTGTCTTTACCTTCGTTAAACCAGGAAGGATAAATGAGGCGCAGAAGGTAATAGGAAATAAGAGCATTGTCCTCCAGGGAAAAATATTTCTTGATACTTATGTAGGTCAGTATGTTTAAGCGTTCTTCATCGATTTCGGGGATTTTAATCTTTTCCCTTAAAGCCTGATAAACAAAGTCGGAAAAAGCTTCTCTTTTCTCCGATGAAATAATTGCTTCGTCAATTTCCGAGGATGCCAGGCCGACAATCGTTTCCCATTTTAAATTCTGAAAGTTAAGGATGTTGGCAAAATACTTATTTTTAATCTCCAGGTATTTGGCAATGATATGGCTGATTTTGGCCATTTTTTCTTCACCGATTAATGACGCATCGATGTATTTGGCCCAAGCCAATTCAACGCTTAGGTTTTCGGCAATTTTACGTGAGTTTTTGGTTAAGAGCGTTTGCCTTCTTAAGATTCGCTCGATGGCGGCTCTTCTGACCAAATGATCGGCCCGAAACTCGACCGCGTTTCTGGCTTTTTCATACAAAACGGCCAAGGTGGTGACGGTTGGACTGATGGAAAGAGAAGATTGTTTTTGTGAAGGTAAATGCGCTTCCTTTTCAAAAACCGAAATTAAAGCGGTGACATAGCCTGATAGTTTCATAATTTTTTGTATGTTAGCACAATTATTTAAAATAATTTAATAATTGTGAACTTGCCTGATTTGGCTATGTTCTGACCATCTTTGGTTAAAAGAAGCTGGTCGGAATAAAGACCTGTTTTGTCTTTGGTTTTACCCTTAAAGATCAAGATGCCATTATTTTCGGGAGTAAGTTCCGAATGGCTAAAACTTAAAATTTTTATTTCACCGTTGGCAGTTTTTAAGTTGAAGGTGTTGTTATCCCAAATCGTTTGACCGGTGTTTTCAATAACGGCAATACCGGTAAAGACATCGGAATTAATCAATATCGGCTGAACGTAGATATTTAAGATCTTTCCGGTGGTGTATTGTCTGGGAACACCGTTCACTTTTTTAAGATTTAAAACATTGTTGTAGAAAGAATAGTAACTGCCGTCTTTCTTTTGCCAGGAAAAGTTTTCGAATGGCGGTTCCAGATATTTAAAAACAAAGGGCGTTACGGCAACAACCTGTTTATCACTCCAAACGTAGTTAAAAGCGTATTCGTACTTTCCTCCCAATAAGGATGGAGATAGTTTTTTCCTGTCTTTAGTGTCCATATTGTGAATCCAGCCGGTTTCGGTGATAAAGACGGGTA
>DIAR01000029.1:0-559 GCA_002415845.1 Candidatus Woesebacteria bacterium UBA5073 | reverse complement strand
CTTCCCCTGCCGGTTGCATATTCCGATCCGGAAAAAGCCGGGTTAGGGTATGAATGGGAATTCCAACCGTCAATGTATTTTAAGAATTCGGGGTTAGATTCAAGAAGAAGGTTTAGATATTTAACTTCATCCATCGTTTCCTTAGTGTTGGCGGCTGAAGCATCAAAACCGGCCTGTAAAAGAAAGAAATCGGGATTGGAGGCTTTTAGTTTTTTGGCAAAAGCTAAATAATAATTTCCGTATTCTTTGGGATTTATTTCCCCTCCCCACTCTTTGGCATGATTTGGTTCATTACCGATGGCGACGTAGCGGTTTTCAATAACCCAGTTTAAGGAAGAAAGAAAAGATACCCAGCCGTCAATTTCGTCAACGCTTGGTTTTTCCCAGTTGTTGTTCTCAAGTCTGGTGGCAATTCTGACGATCGGGATTAAATGGAGCTTCCTGGCTTTATCAAATACCTTCTGCCAGCGCCTGATATCTCTCTCGTCTTTCCTGATGACAAAGGTGACATACCCCCAGTCTCCGCCCTGTGAATTAACCAACTTGGCAGCCTCTTCCA
>DIAR01000058.1:8856-12529 GCA_002415845.1 Candidatus Woesebacteria bacterium UBA5073 | reverse complement strand
AGGTAGGAGCCGTCCTGGCCGGTAATGCCCGTAATCAAAGCCTTCTTTACTTTCTTCATGTTTCTCATTGTCTCTTTTTATAATTTAAAAATCAAGACCAAAAGTAAAAAGTGAACAAGCCAAAGTGGTTGAAGCATAGAAAAAAGAAAAAAGAGTAAAAGAATTTTTAATCTTTCTTTCTTTTTATTCTTAATCAGTTCCAGTATTTCAAATATTACCCAAAGGCAAAAAGAGACAAGTCCGATTCTCCCGCTCCACAATAAAAGAGATAAAATTAAATTGTGCGATCTTTCCACCACCATTCCCTCAAGCGGCATTTCTGCTATCTTGAAAGCTTGGTTATAAATGATTTCTTCTGATTCAGCTCCATAACCAAACCATGGTCTTTTTAAATATTCCTTAATCCCAAGTTCATAATATAAAAACCGGTCTTCAAACAAAAGGTTCTTTCTAGCCATAAAAGCTTTAGTGATAACAAATAATGAGGAGCCAATCAAAATTAAATAGATTGTGATTAGATAACCTTTCTTAACATTAATGCCCTCAAAGATTTCTTTTCGGAAAAGAAAAATATTTAATAAAACTACCAGAAGGGCCGTTCTTGAACCGGATAATAAAATCGCCAAAAACATGATTGAAAGAAAGATCCATTTAATAAGACCTCTAATTTTTTCTGACTGAAATGTTTTAATCACAAAATATAAACCAATGGCAATAAAAATAGCGGCCGCATTTGCCTCACCAACGGTACCGATTGGTCTATCGTTGACTAAAGAAAAATTAAATAGTTTTTGCATAATTAGCACCAAACTTTCTAAGAAAATTGAAATGGTCAAGATAAAAGACAAAAAATTTCTTTTTTTATTATCCAACATTTGAATAAACTTCATCACCAGCCAAAGGGTAAAGAAAAACAATACTCCCTGATGCCGATAGCTTCCGCCAAGGATTGATTCAACCGGATGAATACCCAATAAGGAAGCAAAAGTAAGTACCGCTAGAAAAAGGTAATAAAAATAATCACATCTATTAATAATATCTTTAAGTTTTCTGCTATTTATAAGAAGATATACGGCTAGAAAAAAACCGCCAACAAAAAACAATATAAGTTTTGGTCCTTCATAAAAAGAATGGAAGGTAAAAAAGGGTAAACCGATAAGCCAAAAAATAAAAGTCAGCATTATTACATTATTATATAGTCATTGACAAAAGATGCGACACAATTCTATTATGGATTAGTACCGTGAAAGAAAAAACAAATAAAGGTTCGGCGATTATCCCTGTATTGGTTCTGGCTCTTGGTCTTCCCCTTTTTATTTGGGCAATCGTTACCCAAAAATTTGATTTTCGAAACAGGGCAGCTTCAATTGAACCAACTCCGTCGGGCAATATCGCCTACTGCAATCAATATTGTGGTGGTGGTAATCCCAGACCCGGAGCCTACCCTAGCGATATTGTCTGTGCAAACGGTTTAACTTGTACCGCCGCTGATCCAACCTGTTTGGATTGTCCAAAACTCTGTAAAAATGCCAATTGTCCGAATTCTACCGAATGTATCTGCGCAAAAGAAGTAACACCACCTCCGGCAACCCCATCCAAACCGACAACAACACCAATCGTCAGGCCAACTCCAACCGGAATAATAATCCCAACACCGATATTGGTAACCCCCTCGTCCAAACCGACAATGACACCCCCTTCATATACAACAATGTCTATCTTAACCAACTTTTTACCCATCGGAAGGGTTGGTCGTTCTTATAAAACCTTTGTTAAAGGGCAAATAACCGATAGTGGCTTTCAAAAAATCTATCCCGAATTGATTATTAACGGACTCCCTTCGGGCTTAGGTAAGGGCAATTGCATCTCTAGCCTTAACTCCACGGGAACTGCCACCATTGCCGAAATTTCTTGTCCCATCGTTGGCATTCCCAAAACCAGGGGGGCATATAAAATCAACATTATTTTAAAGGATCAGTATGGACATAAAATCGAAAAAACTCTTCGTCTTTTTATTTTCTAAAAAATTAAAATCTTCTTCGGTTTTTTGATAAACAACCCCTTGATTATCATTCTTGATTGGCTCTATTATTAACATAGAGTGTCAAAGCTGTCATATCGCTTTAAAACGCTTCCTGTATCAACAAAAAGGCTTCTTTCTGTTGGTCTCATTTTTGCCTTGGTTGTTGCTCTTCCCTTGTTTTTGTGGGCCATTATCACCCAAAGGTTTGATTGGCGAAATAGAGCGGACGTAACCCTTCCCGGCGAATGCGATTCGTGTAATCCCACCGTAAATCCACCGGTTAATTGTGCGGAGGGTTTGGTCTGTCATTACGGCACCGATGCCATGCCCGGATCAAGTGGTATATGTGTTATTGAAGATGCTTTAAATAATGTTGTATCGAAGTGTCCCGTAAAGTGTCAGGAAAGTTGCGGTGCCGATAATCCCTGTGAATCAGGACTTATTTGTTACGCAGAATCTTGTCCCGCCGGTCAGACCTGCGATATCAGACGGCAACATTGTGTTAACGAACAATGTCCGGGCGACAGCGATTGTACATGCGATATTGAAAACTTCTCTTTTTGCGGCAGAGCGTGTCAACCCGAAGGCGATCCAAATCAATGTCCCGGCTCATCCTGCATCTTAGACAAAAGCGATAATACTTATAAATGTGGCAACCTTAATTGCGCAAATCCATTCATGAGAGGCTGTGAGAATCCGGAAGCCTGTCCTCCAAAAGAATTGTCTTCATTAATTACTCTTCAGTTTAAATTTGCTGGTGTTAATGGAGCCGAAGCAGATGGGGCTCCGATTGAAGCATACGCCACCAATAATCAGAATTTAATCAACTCCAGTGAATTTTCAATGAAGACGGCTTCCAAAAGTACAGCCGGTTCAAAAACCGGATATTATATTAAGCCTGTTGTAAAACATATCGGCAACGGTGTTTATGAAACCAAATTCTATCTTACCCAAGGCGGCAACGGATATGTTATCTATATCAAAGGACCAAAACACTTAACCAGAAAGATTTGTGTTGATAAACAAACTTCTGCCTGTAACCCCGGCCAAGCATTCTCTTTTGTTTTGGGTACCAACTACACCATTGATTTGACGGGAAGGAAATTGGAACCCGGTGATGTTGACAACAATAACATTGTTAATGGTGATGATTTTTCCAAAATCTTCACCTATCTGGGAAAGTTGTGTTCCGGTCAAACAGCGGAAGATAAAAATGTAGCCGATGTTAATTTTGACGGTTGCATTGATGTTGCCGACGCTGTTTTAACAACTGTAACATTATCTACTAAAGAAGGTGAAAATTAAGTTATTAACTGCCCTAATAATCTTCCTGACCCTTTTTCTTACCAAGGGTATTTTTGCTGACTCTTCACTGGCCGCAAAACTAACCCTCGACCCTTCGAGTAAAACTGTCACCAATAACGAAAGTTTTAGTGTCGCCGTTAAAATAGATACTGAGTCAATTAATACTCTTGGTGCCAAAGCCACTATTAATTTTGATGGTTCAAGTTTGAGTCTGGATGGTGTTGTCACCGGCAATTTTTATCCCACTTTTAACTATGCTTCCGGAACCGGGATCATAGAAATAAATTCCTACGCTACAACGTCCACCGACTATAAAACCGGAACAGGAACCCTTGCTACAATTAC
>DIAR01000058.1:0-8460 GCA_002415845.1 Candidatus Woesebacteria bacterium UBA5073 | reverse complement strand
ATAATTACTTTTTCTTCCGGAGGAGTCAATCCAACCGATACCCCGGTCCCCACTCCAACCGCTACGGGCGGTACGGGTGGCGGCGGAACTAATTCTTGCGGCGGAACTTGTGGTTCCAACAGTAATTGTGATTCAGGTCTTTATTGTTATTTGGGTTATTGCCGCAATCCCAATTGTCCGTCCGACACCGATTGTAACTGTTCGGTTGTTATCAATAAAACCGCAACTCCGAAGGCAACGGTTAAAACAACGACTAAGCCAAAGAAAACGGCTACTCCTAAACCGGGGGTAAAGACTTCACCTTCCCCTTATGTGATTCAGTTTTTGGAATCCCCCGTGCCTTCCGAAGAACCGTTAATTGCCGACGAAGAATTGGTTACGGAAGAGCCGGTCGGCTTAAACAACCGGGCTATCAGTATGATAATCGGTGCCACAGCTTTAATACTTTTCCTGATTGGTTTTGCCTTAATGAAACGAAAGAAAAAAATTGCACCTCCAATTAATGAAATTCCATCGGTTTTTCCACAGAATTCCTGGCCGGTAAAGCCACAGAATGATAATCCGCCTTTTCCCAGTGCGCCCACTTTCGGACCACCAGCCGATTTAGATATTCCTGTTCAACCGATGCCGCCGGTTGAACCTATTAACCCTCCCGTAACACCAATCGAGCAACCACCGGTTCCTCAAACACCAGTCGTTCCTCCGACGCTTCCTCAGGAGCCACCAACGGTTTATTAAAAACCTCACTTTCAACCGTTGACGAAAACTGCTAAAATAGGCCTTAACTCTGGAGGAATTTATTCTTTCAAGTTTTAAAGGAGGCGATTAATTAAAATTATATGTTTGCTGTTAAAAAACAAAAAGGTGAAAGCGAAGATCGACTGATTGCCCGTTTCAAGAAAAAAGTCTTAAACGAGGGCATTCTTTTGGAACTCAAAGAACGGGAACGTTATAAAAAACCGGCTGAGCGAAGAAAAGAGAACAAGTACCGCATTAAACACGCCATCGAACTCGAGAAAAAAAGGAACTATTAATCAGAGTTTTCTTCCAAAAAGGTTTCAATTTCTATCTGTAGTGGTTTTATGTCTTTTTCGGGAAAAGTATCCCCTCCGTGCAAATGAGATAATATTTCTCTGGCCAAAAATTCCGAACCGTGTCCAAGCTCTACGGCGCCGACACAAGCCCTCCTGAACGTTTCGGTCATATCGCCGTCAGTCCAAAAACGGGTTTTCTGGGCCTCGTCTTCGAGTTGCCTTTGAAATTCTTCGTCTTGAGATAACCTATTTTCAAACCCCCGATCTGTTACTCTAAACACAATCGGACTTAAAGCCACAACAACCTCATCCACAACCCCCTTTTCTTTTTTAACCTCATCAAGAATATTTTTAAAAGTTTCCTTAGCCGTATCTATCTCATCAGGACTCCGGTTAAACGATTTAATAGCTTGATCCGGTGTCATAGCCCCCATTATAACCCCTCTTTGCAACCCCGGTTGAGATTGCCGGATAGGTGTGATAAAATTTCCCTCGTGAGACCAATCGTTTCATTCTTTAAAGAGGTAAAGTTGGAACTCTCCAAAGTTACCTGGCCCAAAAAGCAGGAAGTGACAAAGCTGACCATAATCGTCTTTGCCATTTCCGGAATAGTCGCCGGGTACATGGGAGGCCTGGACTACCTTTTTACTAAAAGTTTGGCCCTGTTGGTTAAATAATATGGATAACGATAATTTAAACGTCGCCGAAAGAGGCACCGGAAAGAAAAAAATTCCCGGCCACATTATTATTTCCGAAGCATCGGACCCCAAAGCGGCCTGGTATGTTGTTCATACCGCCTCCGGACATGAAGTCAGAGTTTCCGAAACCTTAAGACAAAGGGTTGAAACCATGGGTTTGGAAGGCAAGATTTTTGAACTGTTGGTCCCGACCCAGGACAGAGTCATTATTCGAGGCGGCAAAAAAGCCACCGTTAAAGAAAAAATCTTTCCGGGTTACCTTTTGGTTAAAATGATTTTAGATGATCCGACCTGGTTGGCCGTCAGAACCACTCCCGGTATCACCGGCTTTGTCGGCGCAGGCAATAAACCAACCCCACTTTCTGAAAATGAAGTCGGCAATATCCAGAAATTCGTTTCAGCCCCGGCTCCCCGGTTTAAAACCAAATTCTCGGTCGGTGAAGCCGTCAAAATTACCGACGGACCGTTTGCTGACTTTTTGGGAACAATTCACGAAATGGATGAAGAAAAAGGCAAAGTTAAAGTCTTAGTTTCCATCTTTGGCCGGGAAACCCCGGTTGAGTTGGATTTTCTTCAGATCGCCAAGGTATAATTAGGTTAGTATGGAAATCCCCGATTCGGAATTTAGCGACATTGTAACCGCCAATAAGTTCCGTAATGTCTACGCAAAAAGCATTTTGGATGGTAAAGCCCTCTTCACTTATGATTCCGGGACGAAAACGGGTCATTATACGGGTCTTGTTACGAGGGGTGATAGAAATGTTCATGTAGAACTCAATCCGACAGATAAAACAGAAATTAATATCCTTCTCAACGCCCAAAGGCAAAGAGACGCCCAACAGAAGTAATTTTAGCCAAAAAAATACGGAAGACTTATCCAAAATCTACTAAATAAATAGTAAATATTGGTGCTTCCGCATTTATCTAAATTCCCAACCCACTAAGGAACTCTTCGGACTTGATTGGACGTTGTCCAACCACTACAGCCCGGTTTTTCGAGTTTGAATATCCGTACACCAAAAATGGTGTTATCTGCGATATTCCTGACAATAACCTGGTCTCCTTTTCCAAGAGTACAGTTGCTGGCCACAGTGATCAATATATTTGAATCCGGTTTTAACCTTACTTCCTGTTTTGCCTCGACCATTTCACCAATTTTGATCGGAATCAGACCTGGAACAAGGGCAACAATAACTAATAAGACCAAAGCAGCTAAAATAAGCTTCATTTTTACCTCTTTCTCCTTAATAGGTTAAGTTAATGTGCCTGCCTAAGCATTAAAAAAGGTGCCTGCAAATAGGTACCTGAGCTTGGGACAAGTTCAACGATCGAGGCTACATTATAGGCTACTATTGCCTATTTGTCAAGTTTGAGGCTCCTCTTTACTCCCTCTTTTTCCCTTGCTATAATACCTTTACCTCGGGTACTCTCGAGGAAGATACCGAAAGTATCGAAATGCCTCTTAAAAGCTTTCCCTTACTTTCGTTCACAAATTTACTTATATGGCCAAAAAAATAAAAACAGTCATTAAGGTTAACCTTAAAGCCGGTGAAGCAACCCCGGCTCCTCCTTTAGGCCCGGCCTTGGGTCAGCATGGTGTGGCCATTATGGAATTCGTTAAAGCCTACAACGAAAAAACCGCCGAAATGAAAGGTAACATTGTTCCGGCCGTCATCACCATTTACGAAGACCGCTCGTTTGATTTTGAGATCAAACTGGCCCCCGTTTCCGAAATGATCAAAAAGGTTTTGGGGATTGAAAAAGGTTCCGGGAAAACCCCCAGGGAAGTTGCCGGTACCCTTACTCAGGAACAACTGACCAAGATTGCCGAGGAAAAAATCAGGGATTTAAACACCAAAGATTTGGAAGCCGCCAAGAGAATCGTGGCGGGATCAGCCAGAAGCATGGGCATTAAGGGGGAAGGAGAAAATTAAATGGGAAAAACCAAAACCGCTTTCATCGGAGAAGAAAAGGTCGACAAAAACAAGAAAGTTAAGCACGAAAAAGAAGAAAAGATCCACATCGCCGGCCTTAAAGGCGGGCAAAGGGTCAAAATTATAGAAACCGAAAATCCGGTTGAAGCCGAAACCAAAGAAAAAGAAGAAGCCGGGAAAATTGCCAAAGGACCAAGGGAAAGAGGCAAAAAATACCTGGCCGCCAAAGCGAAAATAAACCATGAAGCCTTTTATCCCTTAAAAGAAGCCGTTACTCTGGCCAAAGAAGCTTCCTATTCGAAGTTCGACGGAACAATGGAATTACATCTAACCGTCAGAAAAGTTCCAACAACCGTTAACGTTACTCTCCCTTTTTCGGCCGGAAAGCAAAAAAGAATCGAAATAGCCAGTGAGGAAACCTTAACCAAGTTAGCCGCCGGCAAAATCGATTTTGATGTTTTGGTCGCTACCGCCGAAATGATGCCCAAACTGGTTCCTTTCGCCAAAATCCTGGGTCCCAAGGGTTTGATGCCCAATCCCAAAAACGGAACTCTTTTAACCGACTCTAAAAAAGCCAAGGAGTTTTCTGGTAACTCGGTTAATCTTAAAACCGAAAAGGAAGCACCTTTAATCCACACCACTTTCGGAAAGGTAAGCCAGAAAGAAAGTGAACTTTTGGGAAATTTGGAAGCCATCTTCAAACCCTTAAATAAACAGGTAGTCAAAGCCTACATTAAGGCCACCATGGGTCCTTCGGTTAAGATTAAACTCTGAAAAGATAAGATTGACTTTAAGCCTTCCAAAAAATAGAATGTATTTAGCATGGCAGAAGGAACGGCCGGAAAAGAAGAAGGCTTGGTTGATAAGTTTAAAAGATTAATTAGGAGGCCTTCGGACAAGGACAACGTTAAAGATTATATTATTACCAACAATCTTAAAAACATGGAAGATCCAGAATCAAAAACAGAGGCAGAATCGATAGTCAAAGAGGCCGGTTTTAATTTACCCGATAAGGATGCAACCAGACCCCTGCCTCCACTTGATCCTCCAAAACCCCCGGAAGATGAACTTGTAAGATTAAAAAGGGAGACGGCACCGGCCGGGTCAACGGATGTAACCAAACCGCTCAACCCTCAAGTCGTGGAAGAACACGAAAAGGCACATCCGGAAGATACGACCAACCCTCTTGATACGACGGGTGCATATACCCAAGAAAAACTCCAGCAACGCTGGAAGGCTACCGGCCCCGTACCTGTTGGCAGTGTCGTAAACACACCCTATGTAGATACTAAACCCGTCCCTCCTTTCATCCAAACAGAACAGCCGAAAAGTGAAGCCGCCTCGAAACCGGTTGAAGATAAACCGCTTCCCCCTATGTCTACACCACAGGCAGACAGTAGCAAGAAAAATCCTTACGGTGCCTACTGATTGACACCTCAACCCCGTCTCATATATAATACCCAAGTACCCTGAGACAGTACGCGCAAAAAGTAAGTCGTACCGAGGAGCAGAATTTAAGCGCACCTCGGGTGCGTTTTTTTATTGATAAAACATGATTAAAGAAGACAAAAAAATATTCGTCGAAAACCTTACCAAGGAGTTAAAGACTGCCAAAAGCATTGTTTTGGTTAACTACTCCGGCATGGGTGTTAAGGCCCAACAGGACTTAAAGGCTAAACTTAAAGCCGTTGACGCCAAAATGGTCGTGGTCAAAAACACTCTCCTTAAAAGGGCCGGTGAGGAAGCCAAAATCGATGCGGGTGTTATGAAAGATGAAGTCTTGGTCGGTCAAAACGCCCTGGTGATAGCCAACGGTGATCCGATTGCCCCCCTTTCCGTTTTGGGTCAATTTGCCAAAGAATTTGAAATTCCCCATTTCAGGGTCGGGGTTGTTGAAGGCACTTTCCAGGATGAAGCTTCTCTTATAAGACTTTCCAACTTGCCCGGAAAAGATGCTTTGTTATCTCAGGTCTTGGGTAGTTTAATGTCCCCCTTGTATGCCCTAACCGGCACGCTGGGCGGAAATTTAGGCAAATTAGTTTACATCTTGGACCAAAAAGCCAAGAGTTAATTAATCGGAAAGAAGGTGAAATAAAATGACAGAAGAAAAAAAGATATCAGAAAAAGTCACAAAATTAGTTGACGCAGTTTCCGAACTTTCAGTTTTGGAATTGTCGGACTTGGTTAACGCCTTACAGGAAAAATTAGGTGTTAGTGCAGTGGCGCCAGTCGCCGCAGCCGCCCCAGCCGCAGCCCCAGCAGGAGAAGCTCAAGGAGAAGCCGCCGGTGGAGCCCAGCAAACCGTTATCATGACCAATTCGGGAGGCAATAAAATTGCTGTTATCAAAGCTTTAAGAGAAATCAATCAAAATTGGGGTCTCAAAGAAGCCAAAGATATGACCGAACAGGTCCCAGCCGAAATTTTAAAGGATGCCAAAGCAGAAGACGCTAAAAGCGCTGCAGACAAACTTAAAGCGGCCGGAGCAACCGTAGAGTTAAAGTAAAATAAAATTATTTTAACTCTTTACCAAAATCCCCACCCTAAAATGGGTGGGTTTTTTGTGGCTTTTTTATTGCAGTTTCCCTTTGAAGTTGGCAACCAATTCTTTTAAGAAAGTGTCCCGGTTTTTCATCTCCCATTTGGGGAATCCGACCTGATCGTTAATTTCGAAAATATACGGTTTCCCGCTTTTGTCCAAACCGAAATCCAAAGAAAAAATCGGATTGTCGTATTTCTCATAAAAGCGTTCGGAAATTTCTTTGACAACAGACTTTATTGATTCGGGAACGGTATTGTAGTTAACCTCCGTTATCGATCCGCCTTCGGCCACATTGGCTTTAAAACTGCCCGTCGGAGGAACCCTGACATGACACCAGACCGGTTTTTGGTTAATGATAACAACCCTTAAATCATGAAGACTTTCGGTAATGCCAGAAATACCCTTAGTGGTATCAACAAACTCCTGGGCCACATAGTGTTTCCCTTCCATCGGTTTAAAACCGGCAACTTCATCTTTTGGTCCGACATAAATCCCCATACCCTTTAAACCGTTATAAGGTTTTAAAACAACCCAGTCGGTTTTTATTTCCGGTAAGACTTTTTGGTAATCTTTAAAATCTCCGACCCAAATTGTCTTGGCCATATAAGGCCCGATTTCCTGAAAAGTTTTCAGTTTGTCCCAACAAAGGATTTTAAAATCATGAATGTTAACCACTCTTAAGGAGTCTTCTCCTGGTGGAAAAACAACACCACCGGAACGGTCATAAACCAAATCAATTTTGGTTTTTTTTCTTAAGAGAGAAAATTGTTTATTCTGATATTCCCAAACACCGTCAAAAACCCCGTTTCCCAAATAAGTTTTTCTCGTCAGAACAAAAACCGCAAAACCTTCTTCAACCAAAAGATCCAAAAGCCGAAGGTAAACCGGTTTCTTGGCGATGATGTGGGATAGTGGGTCCGTCCCTGTGAGGTCCCTGGAGAAGCAAATTCCGACTCTTTTAGCCATTTTTTTCCTCCAACTTATGGGTAAAATACTTGACCAGATTATCAAGTTCGGGTGATACACTCGGTTCATATGTAAGACCTGGTCCACGGTTCACTTCCAGGAGCCATTTCTTGTTATTCCGATCAACCAAAATATCCACGCCGCCGATATCCAAGGATAAGATTTTACAGGCTTTAACGGCAATTTCCTTTGTTTCAAAGGGAATATCATTTATGTCGATAAATTCCTCTCTGGCCCCCAAAGCCACATTGCTCCTGAATTCTTTTTTGTCGGTTCTGATCTTTCTCTCATAAGCTCCTATTTTGTCGCCCAGTACCAGAACTCTGTATTCCTCGTCATTTTCAAAATACTTCTGGAACAAAAATTCCTGTTCCGGATAATCCTTTTCCAACTGTAAGAAATCTTCTTTGTTTTTCAAAAGATAAATCCCTTTCCCCCTTTGACTGGACAGTTGTTTGGCAACCAACGGAAGTCCTAATTTTTTGATAATCTCTTCCCTCTTTTCTAAAATCTTGGTATGCCAGCAAAAATAAGTCGGCATAATCGGCAGTCCGTTAAGAGCCAATTTGGTCAGTGAGGTAAATTTATCCCGGGCCGGTCCCAAATCTTTGAATACCGAATCGATATAGGTAACCCCCAAAGATTCAAGACAAAGAGCCAAGGATCCGGCTAAAGACAATTTAGTGCCCGCTCTTCGGAAATAAACCAAATCGAATTCTTTTAAGGAAAGATTTTTTGAGTCAATCAAAACTTCAACTTGCCCTTCATTAACAAAGAAGATAAGGTCGATAAATTGGGCCAAAGTAACCTCGTATCCTTCACCCATCTTATTGGATAAATACTTGGTAAAATATTTTTTCTTATCGCTATATTTATCAACCAGTATTAAAAGTTTTTTCATTTTATTCGGTAACAATCGGATTAACGACAAAGCCGGTTAAATCCCTACGGCCAATAATCATTTTGGCTTTTAGGCCCTCGCGGTTGGCAATATAGGCAATTGTTTCGGTTTTCCGTCCGGCCAGATAAAACTTCAAAGTGATAACCGGTCTGACTTCCTTACCCATTGAACTTTTGACCGTCTTGGTCCAAAGAATCGAAGTGTCATTTAAGAGTCCGAGGTTTTGAGCAAGAGTTTTATCAATCGATGTCCGCCAGGCCCCGGTATCGACTTTGGCCATTACTTCAATTAAGTCTTTATTCTTGTCAACCACTTTAACTTTCTCCCAAAGGTTAATGGTTTTAATTCCTTCTTCGGCTTTAACCCGATCGGCAAAACGTCCGGCAA
>DIAR01000005.1 GCA_002415845.1 Candidatus Woesebacteria bacterium UBA5073 | reverse complement strand
CATCCTGGGGCTCTTTGGTTGAAACTATTATTAAGGAAGAATCCAAAAAAGAAAAAAGAAGTGCTTCTCATGTGCCTTCAAAAAGTATTGCTTTCTCTTCAATTCCGGCCGGCAACATCAAAAGAATTTCCACCAAAATAACCGAACTCGATCGGGTCTTGGGTGGTGGCTTAGTTCCGGGACAGGTCGTTCTTCTGGCCGGAGAACCGGGTATCGGTAAATCAACGATTCTTTTGCAGTTGGCCGAGAAGATAGGTAACGCTTTGTATGTCAGCGGTGAGGAATCGGGTCGACAGGTAAAGATAAGAGCAGAGAGATTGGGAGTGAAGAGTAAATCTTTGAGATTTCTGGAAAGCACCGATGTTGATGAAATCATTGCTTCAATTGACGCTCCATCCTTAATTATTGTTGATTCCATTCAAACCATGTCCACCGATGACTTGAGCGGGCTTGCAGGTTCGGTCGGACAAGTCAGAGAGTGTGCCTTCAGACTCTTAAAGGAAGCTAAAGCCAGAAATATTCCTTTGTTTCTGGTCGGCCATGTAACTAAAGAAGGTTCTGTTGCCGGTCCGGCCGTTCTGGCTCATATTGTTGATACGATTCTTTGGTTTGAGGGTGAGAAAACGCTCACTCTAAGACTTCTTCGCTCTGTTAAGAACCGCTTTGGAGCCACCGATGAAGTCGGTATCTTTGAAATGGAAGACAAGGGTTTGATTTCCGTTGGTGATGCCGAGAAGATTTTCTTAACCAAAGGCCGAAGGGATGTTCCGGGGAGTGTCATCTCTTCCATTATGCAGGGCTCAAGGCCTTTGCTGGTTGAAATTCAGAGCCTGGTCGTGCCCACTCGTATGGCTTTCCCCAAAAGAGTGGCCCAGGGAATTCCCAGTAGCCGCTTGGAACTGCTTCTGGCCGTCCTTATTCGACGCTGTGGTCTGCCTTTGTATGAATACGACTGTTTCGTTAACGTGGCTGGGGGAATCAAGGTCATGGAGCCGGCATCCGACTTGGCCATTTGTTTATCCATTGCTTCGGCCTTCTTTGAGAAAGCAATTCCCAAAGTCGCTATTGCCATCGGTGAAGTGGGACTTCTGGGGGAGATTAGGGAAGTGGTGGCTGAAGAGAAGCGAATAAAGGAAGCCAAAAGACTCGGTTTTACCCTGCCTATTACCAGTAAGGAATTCAGATATTTAAGTGAGGCTGTAAAGAAGTATCTTCGTTAAATTTTCGTTACTTTTCACGGTTGTCAAGGGGTTTTTAACAACTTATCCACAATTTTTTTATTGGCCAAAAAAAAGACGAAACCTGAAGCCATATTTTAAGACCAAAAAACTATGGGGGAAGAATAAAAGGGCTCTTAAATCGTTATAGGGTTTGACAAAGGGAAAAGGCGGTTGTAAACTAACTTTGAAGCAGTTTGAAAGCAAAAAAAAAGAGCATCATTATCGCTGGGTTTTCATCCTAGTTAAAAGAGAACTCACCACGAATAACAATGCTCTTTAGGTTGACTTATCTTGAGGACAGGAAATATCTTATTCGACAAGACAAATCACAATTAGACTAAGTCTTAGAGGTGACCCTTGTCAAGGGCATTTATTTTTAGAGAGGTCGGCTCTGGTAGGGAGGGGTGGTGTGTAGGGCAGGCGCACTACCCTTTCCTAATGGAGCCGATTTTTTGTGCTATAAATAAGTATGACTGAAGTCGAAATCTACCACGCATATTTTTCCCAAAAGCCCAAAAAGAGAAGGAAAAAACCCTCCCTTTCCGGTTTTATTTACTTTCTTTCCAAGGTTTTTGCTGTATTAGGGGTAAGCCTTATTTTGATTTCATTTTTCCCTTCAGTTTGGTATCTCATTAAATCCGGCGGAATGGAGGCTATTTCCTCTTTAATTCAAATGACCGCCAAAGAGGCCATAACCACCGAAAAACCGAAAGAGGTAGATACTTATCAGCCGAAAATGGATTTAACTCTGCCGTTGGATAACCGGTTAAGAATTCCGTCGGTTAAAGTTGATACGGTTATTCATGAAGCCGTTTTAACCAATTATGAAGCGGCTCTGAAAAAAGGGGTTTGGCGGGTCGCCGATTTCGGGACTCCGGAGTCCCGGGGAAAGCCGACCATTCTGGCGGCCCACCGTTATGGTTACCTTTCCTGGACCGTACCTTACCGACTGAAGAATTCTTTCTATAATTTGCCTAAACTCAAAAAAGGGGCAACGGTAGAGATAGTCTGGAAACAGAGAAAGTATGTTTATGAGATCTACAAAGAAGAAAAAGGGGAGACAATAACCGACTATTCGGCCGACCTTATTCTATATACCTGCGAATCCCTAAAAACCCCGGTTCGGATCTTCAAATACGGACGGCTTTTGAGGCTATAAGCCATCCTATAACAACTTGACAAATGCTTTTTTTGGTGTAATAATGACGCCCTGATGTTAAGAAAGATTGTAGCTATTTTGTGCCTGGTTGCGGCTCTTTTCTATTTGAGGCCGCAGGGTGCGTATGCCGATAACTGTGTTCAGGTTTACGGTGGAGGCGTTGTTTGCGGAGCCTCAACCGAACACCAACCGGTTGAAACGGATTTGAATATTGACCCGTCTCTTTTGGGTGCTTCCTTCTTGGCCCTTTCGGCCGGTTTTTACTTTATCTCTGAAAAGGTAAAGAAAGGTTTAACCGAGTAATTAAGGTCAGAGGAGAAATATCCTCTCAAAGACAATTTTTCTCCCCTAATCTTAATGATTTTCTGGTTTTTTAAGGCTTAAGTCTAACGCTTTGTGTTAGAGGGCGGCCTTAAGAGGCACTTTAAAAAGATATACACTTTAGGTTCATTTAGGCTTCCGGAGTCGGCGTGCCCGCAATGGTTATAAATTAGGATACTTATTTTTGTTTACGTTTAATTTGTAGCCAGTGTGGGCATGTATGACTCAAATAAAATCAAACACATTTGACGGAGGTCAAAATGAAAACAAAAGAGGATTATTCGAAGGTTTTTGGAATAAGTTTCGCTGTGGCGTTCATTATCTTCCTGGTGATATTGGTTCTTTGGAAACCACTGATTCAGCCAGCCCTAATTGGGCCTGTTGGTTCAGAAGGTTCGCCAGGAAAAGATGGCCAAACAGGTGCAACCGGTCCGCAAGGACTTAAAGGCCAGGACGGTAAGAATGGTGATCCGACGGTTCTTTTATCTGACCCAGATTTTTTGGTTCAGCTAAACAAGAAGCTGTCGGAACCGATCGTCGATAACCCGTTCATGGTCGCGTATCAGCAGCTGTTGGAGTACACAAATCCATCTGAAGTCCAAACAGGAACTTTAGACGGATTCACTCCGGTTAAATCCCTGGTCATGAATCCGGACAAATTGGTATTCCCGATAATTCCCCAAGATCTCAATCCCTATATCGGGTTTGTTGATGTTGCGGGAGTCTGGGGTTCACCTGTTGCCGGATACAACGACGGAGAAAACTGGAGCTGTGATTCGCCGAACGGATGGTGCGCCGACGATATACAGGCCTTAAATTGGCGTGTAGTTATCGGCTATGAAGTTTGCCATCCGGCCGTTGGTTGTTTGAAAGACCCTGACGGAGGCGCAGTCATGATTTTGTTCATCAATTTCCATGACAGCGATGAAGTTTGGGGTCCAAGAAACAACTCGGCAATATATGTCGACAATGGATTTGTCGGCTACGGACCGATGTGGGATTTGGATGGAACAACCCATAAAGTTGAAGATGGCGTGGCGGCAATCCGCAACCATTATTTATTTCAACTGGGCTACCCCCATCCCGATAATCATCTCGAAGGTCAATGCGGATCCAGCGGATTATGTAACACGGTTACATATGTAGTTGTCTATCGCATGCCCGATCGGCCGGACTTGGGAATTAACTTTTCCCATTACCAATTGGTCGATTTTGGCCAATGGAGTCGTCCCTAAACCGATCAAAAAGTGTATGTCTTTGTAATCTGATTGGCGAGCATGCTGAAATTCTTTTAACCCTAAAAAGTTAACTAGAAAATCAAATTGCTCGCCGTATCACCTGAACCAATAATTTTGTTATTATTAGTTGAGATGATGCGCTTCACACAGAAACTGGCAGGATATTTATTTCCTGCCTTTTTGGTTTTAATTAGTATCTATCTTTGTTTCAAAAACTATTCCTCCGGAACTTTTCTCATAGGTTGGGATTCACTTCACCCCGAGTTTGATTTCAAATTGGCTTTTGAGCGGATATTCTGGGGTGTTTGGCGGGGGGAGCAGGGTTTGGGGGCCATTGCCGCTCATGCCCATATGGCCGATTTACCCAGAGTTATTTTTCTTTGGTTGTCTTCTTTTGTCTTGCCTTTAAATTTTCTTCGCTATTTATATATTTTTCTCTGTTTGATTATTGGACCCCTTGGAGTCTATTTTTTCCTGAAGTATGTTTTTGAAAGAGAGAAAGAAGGCACTTTTGTCTACATTTCTTCTTTCTTGGGAGCTTTATACTATCTCTTGAATCTTTCCACTCTCCAGCACTTCCTTGTCCCTTTTGAAATGTTTCCAACCCTTTTTGCTTTCCTGCCTTGGTTATTCTTGTTTGCCCTCAGGTTTATCAGGGAGGGCAGGAAAAAGTCTTTGTTTTTCTTTTCCCTCTTTTCCTTTTTTGCCCTGCCTCTTTCCTATGCCTCGTCTCTTTATTATGCCTATTTCGGAAGCCTAACCATTTTTCTTTTTGCTTACTTTCTTTTAAGTAAGGCTAAATTCCCGCTTCTTAAAAGAGTAGTGGCCGTTTTAATGGTTTCTTTGACCCTTAATGCCTTTTGGTTGTTGCCCAATATATATTCGGTCAAAAATCAGGCCAAGGCAATTGAGGAAGCGAAAATTAACCGCCTCTTTTCGCCGGAAGCTTTCTTGAGAAATTATGATCACGGCAATATCAAAGATGTTTTGACCCAGAAAAACTTTCTTTTTGATTGGCGGGTATATGACAACCAAAAAGCCACCTATGTTGATTTAATGGGGGATTGGACCGCGCACCTTAATAAACCCGAGGTTGCCAAAATGAGCCTTCTTTTTCCGGCCTTAGCCATTTTGGGAATGTTGATTGCTCTTTTTAAGAAAAATAAAGTGGCGCTTAGTCTTTCCTTGGTAACCGTCTTTTGTTTGTTCTTCTTGGTTAATGCCAACTATCAAACCGGTTTTATCTATTCATACCTTTACGACCGCTTTGCCTTATTCAGGGAGGGTTTCAGGATGCCTTTTACCAAGTTCTCAACCCTTTTTGCTTTTTGCCTGTCTTTCTTTTTGGGCTACTTCTTGGTTAATGTCTTACCGCTCTTCCGGAAATCGATCTTAAAGGTTTTCTATATCTTTATTCCTTTCGCCATAGGTTTATTTTTGGTCTATTCCATGCTGCCGGCTTTTGAGGGAAAGCTAATTAGCCGGGTGGTTAAAAAAGATATTCCGAATGAGTATTTTCAACTTTTCTCTTTCTTTAAAGGCAAAGAAGGCCGGATTGCCAAGTTTCCGATGCAGACTCTCTGGGGGTGGGGAAATAACTCTTGGGGATATGAGGGCAGTGGCTTTTTAACCTACGGCTTAAAAAACCCCTTGCTGGATCGTGATTTTGACCGCTGGAACAAAGCCAACGAATCCTTTTATCTTGAAGCCTCAAACGCCTTGTACGCCAAAGATATTAAGACTCTTGAAAAGACTTTGGAAAAGTATGAAGTTAAATATCTGTTGCTGGACGAATCGGTTATTAATCCCGGTGGAAGCCAGAAACTGCTTTTTAATAAGGAATTAAAAGAAATGATTAAGGTTTCCCAAAACATCAAAGAATTAAAAACAATCGGCTTTTTGACCGTATATGAAACACCTTGGGGAAAGAACCAAATTACAGTCCCAGAAACATATATCAAAACAGGTATGGATATGACCCTTAGCCAAAAAGATACTCTTTTTGAAAAATACGGTGATTATCTTTTTGAGGAAGGTGTCAATCTTTTTCCTTTTGCCAATATGGAAAGTCTTAATTTAATCGTTTCCAAGGAAGGGAATTACCTTCTCCTGGTTGATTCAGAAAGTCAGATTAAGGTTATCTTACCGATTAGGGATCAGACAACCGAATACTTTGTCGGACGGGGTTTTAAAGAAGCCACCAATTGTGATCTTAAGAAGTTGGGAACGGTCTTTAAAAAAGTAATCGAAAAAGGAGTTGTCTATAGAGCCGAAGACAATGGCGTTTCCTGTGATTTTTATGACTATCCCAACCTTTCTTATAATCAAGCATACATACTGCGCATTAAAGGAGAGAATAAAGAGGGGAGAAGTTTAAAAATTTACCTGCAAAATAAGACAACCGG
>DIAR01000014.1 GCA_002415845.1 Candidatus Woesebacteria bacterium UBA5073 | reverse complement strand
TCAATCGAAATGGAATTAATATTGGTTTGTCCGAAAACAATCTTTTGAGCCGTTGTTAAGGGGATAAAGATTATATCGTCTTGGTTTTGGAAACCCGATCCGCCCTTTGACTCGGTAACACCAACTATTCGGAAGGATTGTTTGTTTATTCTGATACTTTGTCCAATCGGGTTAACACCATCGCCGAAAAGATCGGTAACTACCTGAGGTCCTAAGACAGCCACTTTATCGACAGCGTCAACATCCCTTTGAGTGATAAAAACGCCGGAGGCAATTCCCAGTTTTCGAACTTCCGAATAAGCGGGGGTAACGCCCATAATTTCCGTGTTGGTATTATTTTTTCCGGCCGTAACCTGACTTCTTCTGGAAACTTCCGATGAAACGTTTTTAACGGTCGTTACTTGGGATGAGGTTAAAATAGCTTTGGCGTCATCGTAAGTTAAGGTCGTATTGCTGCCCATGGCACTTCTGACGTTGCCCGACCTTTGAGCTCCGGGCTGAACCGTTAATAGATTTGACCCCAAAGACTGGATTTGGTTTTGAACCGATTTTTGCGAGGCCGACCCCAAGGAAACCAACGCAATAACGCTGCCAATACCGATGACAATGCCCAAGGTAGCCAAGCCCGTTCTCATTTTATTGATGGTTAGGGTGGAAAGACTTTCCAAAAATAATTCTTTTAATTCCATTTGTTTTTCTGATCCCTTTCTATTTGACCGTCTTTTAGAGTGATGATTCTTTTGGCAAATTTGGCGATGTCAGGTTCATGGGTAATCATGACAATCGTATGGCCTTCCTGGTTTAATTTTTTGAAAATGGCCATAATTTCCTCTCCCTGACTGGATGCTAAATTACCGGTCGGTTCATCAGCCAGGATAATTTTTGGATCCATGACCAGAGCCCTGGCAATAGCGACTCTTTGCTGTTGGCCGCCAGAGAGCTGGTTTGAAAAGTGTTCCATCCGATCACTAAGGCCAACCATGGATAAATATTTCTCGGCTTTTTTAAGCCGTTCCTCTTTGGGAATTTGGGCATAGTACATGGGAATAATCACGTTCTTTAGCGCGGTTGTTCGGGGGAGAAGATTATATGACTGAAAAACAAAACCAATTTTTTTGTTTCTTATTTCTGCCAGTTCATCGTCTTTTAATTTCCCAACGTCTTGTCCGTCAAGAAAATATGTCCCGGAAGTCGGGGAATCAAGAGCTCCAATGATATGCATGAGGGTTGACTTGCCTGAACCGGAAGGGCCCATAATGGCGACAAACTCGCCTTTTTTAACCTCAAAAGAAACATCGTTTAAGGCAACGGTTTCAACGGAATCGTTTTTGTATATTTTTGACAGGTGGTTAACTTTAATCATGGAAGTATTTATCGACCAATTACTCTTTGGACGCCGCCGAAACTGCTTCCCCCGAAAACTGATTTGGTTGAGGAACTACCGGTAGTTGTTGAAGATGTGGTTTGTGAAGTAACGATAATGTCGCCTTCAGAAAGGCCTGAAGTGATTTCTGTTTGTGAATCGGAAGTTAAACCGACCTCAACATTAATCGTTTCTTGTTTCGTTCCCTTAACGACGACGATTGTGTACTGACCATTTGTTTGTTTAACAGCCGTAGAAGGAACAATCAAAACATCACTTTTAGTTTGCAGAATAATATTGGCGGTTGAGCTCATATTGGGAAGAATTTCGGGTGCGTTGGTGTCAAATTTTATAATGGCCGGATAACTGGTGACTCCACTTGTAACCGTACCGATTTTATCAATGGACACAACGGTTCCGGTAAAGGTTTTACCCGAAATGCTATCAAGGGTAACGGTTGCTTTCTGTCCGGCTTTGACTTTGGAAACGTCGATTTCGGAAATATCAAAGGAGGCAAGAGGGGTTCCCTCGGATTTAAGGACAGCGACTCTTTGACTGGAGGTGGAACTAACCGACATTCCGGGGACTAGGGTAATGTTGGTAATAACTCCCGAAAGAGGTGCATAAATAACGGGGGAAAGACTTTGATAAGAAAGCCAAGAGCTACCAAGAGATAGTTTGGCCTGAGCAATAACATTTTGCTGGTTTTTGTATTTTGCCTCAGCAGCCAACCAGTCATCATGTTCTTGGATATAAGTCGGGTCATTTGTTGCCAAGTCTCTGGCGACAGCATCGTTGATGAACTTTTGATTGGCGGCAAACATTTGCGAATCCAAGGACCACAAAGAAACATTGGCTGAGTCAAGATTACTTTTAGCTGAAAGATATGAAGTATAAGCGGCTGTCGCCTTTTGTTGGGCGTCCGAATCCAGGGTTAACTCAGCAATTTTTTGCCCCGCATAAACCTTATCGCCGTCTTTAACAAAAACATTTTTGACCAAACCATTGGCGCTTGAATTGATGTTAATGATATTAGAGGAAATAATCTGTCCCGAGACGGAGATTGAGGAGACGATTGTTCCTTTTTCGACCGCTTGAGTTTGAACTTGAACGGTATTTTTTTTCGTCCCGAAAGATTTAAAAAGAATGAAAGAAACACCAATGATTCCGACGATGACAAAAGCCGCCCGGATGCGGTTTTGAAATAAACTTTTAACGAATGGCATAATTTTTTTCATCTAGGTTAATTTATTAAAGCAAGCTGAGAAAAAGCTTAAGCTTTTTTATTTTCGATAAGGGGCAGAGAAACGATGAATTTTGTACCTTGACCAACTTTGCTTTCGACTTTTACGGTTCCTTTATGTCTTTGAACAATTTCTTTGGCGATTGATAAACCAAGGCCGTAACCGGCGGTTTTATTTTTATTTCTTGATTGGTCGGCCCGATAAAAGCGGTCAAAAATATGAGGTATATCTTTTTTGGCAATACCAAAGCCTTTATCGGTAATCATAATTTGGAGACGGCTGTCGCTTTTTTCTGTTGCAATTGTTACTTTGGATTTTTCCGGACTGTATTTAACGGCATTATCGAGGAAAATGGTTAACATTTCCGTTAAGGATACTTTTTCGCCGAAGAGGTAATGGTTTTTAGTTTTATCGATAATCTGAATGTTTTTCCCTTTGGCCAGTTTGACCACTTTTTTAACAGCCTCAAGGACGATTTCTCTTATGGAGAATTTGGTAATGACTAATCCATTCTTACCTTTTTGGTACTGGGCCAGTTTAATCAAGTTGTCCGAAAGAGTTTGCAAATTGTCGACTTCTTCAAGGTTACTTAAAAGAAGATTCCTGGCTTCTGAACTACTTATTCTTTTTCCTCTCAGGGCTACCTCAATTTCCGTTTTCAGAGAAGTTAAGGGTGTTCTTAATTCGTGTGAAGCATCGGAAATAAACCGGTTTTGTTCATCAACCATTTCCTTGATCGGTTTTAGGGTTTTTCCGGAGAGGAAATAACCACCGGCGGTTGAGGCTCCTAAAATTCCAAGGTTAATTAAAAGCAGTGTTAGTTTAATCCGGTTTTTAGTTTCCGTAATTAAGTCAGGATCTAAGTAAAAAAAGCGTCTGGTTTCGTTATCAATGATTGGAGGTATGCCCGCAGGTTGGTTATTTTCAATTCTTGTGCGCTGCATCCTTTCAACCCGGTCAAGTTCTGAGGTTAAAACCTGGTAGATGACCGTACTAAAAGAAGCACTAACGATCATGACAATTAAAAAATACCAAATGGTTAGTTTGATTCTGGCTGATTTAAACATGATTCTCCTTTCCGATTTTATAACCAAAACCCCTTAAAGTCAGAATTAAGTTTGGTTTTCCTTTAAAAGGTTTATCGATTTTGTTTCTTAAATAACCGATATAGACTTCAACCGTGTTGGGTAAAATGTCGGCATCATAATCCCAGACATTATTGATAATTTGATCTTTGGTTGAGATTGTTCCGGCGTGTCTCAAAAGATACTCCAACAGTGCAAACTCTTGCTTTGAAAGTTTAATCTCTTTTTCTCCTCTTTTGACCTCAAAGCTAATTGTATTTAAAGTTAAATCCTCGTATTTAAGAACTGGTCCTAAGTTGGTTTTGGGTCTTCGGGAAAGAGCCCTTATTCGGGCTAAGAGTTCGGTAAAAGCAAAAGGTTTGGTCAGATAATCATCGGCGCCCGAGTTTAAACCTTTGACTTTATCTTCAAGTTGTCCTTTGGCCGTTAAAATTAAAATTGGGGTGTTTATCTTTTCCTGGCGTAACTTGTGGCAGATTTCGATGCCGTCCATATCCGGAAGCATTAAGTCCAAAATAATAACATCGTATTCCTCAGAGGAAGCCATATCGAAGCCGTCGGTGCCGCTATAGGTAACATCAACGGCATACGATTCTTGCTCAAGGCCTTTCTTAATTGAATTAGCAATCTTGTGTTCGTCCTCAATTACTAAAATTTTCATTTGAGAGTATATTATACGCTAAAGCTGAAATTTAGCTGAGAAAAGAACATGAATTGTTTTAAAACCTTTTGGGCTATATGATTAAAGAAATTAATATGAAAAAACTCGTTTTCCTTTTCTTGTTTTTGTTTGTCCTTTTCTTCTTTCCGGGAAAGGTGTTTGCTAAAGAGTATTC
>DIAR01000034.1 GCA_002415845.1 Candidatus Woesebacteria bacterium UBA5073 | reverse complement strand
GAAACCGATCGTCCCCATTTAAATCCTGCCTTTAAGCTCCTGGGCAATATCTCTTTCAATGTCTTTTGCCTTAATTAATGCCCTTTTTTCGAACTTGTGCTTAGGCGTACCTAAGGCTAGTTCTAGCTTTACCAGGCGGCCTTTAGTATACAGTTTTACAGGCACGAGAGTCAACTTTCGCTGCTTGGCCCGGGTTCTTATTGAAACTATCTCATCTCTATGTAAAAGCAGTTTTCTGGAACGGGTCGGAACATATTTGGTGGCACCCTGTACCGGAATGTTGGCATTAATTAAATAAACTTCATCATTTAAAATCCGGCAAACGGCCGTTGAAATATCGGCATGACCGGTCCGAATCGCTTTTGCCTCACCCCCGGATAGGACCAAACCGGCTTCAATACGATCCGGTTCCAACTTATATTCAAATTTAGCTTTTTTGTTGAAAGTACTCATCTAAAAATTACAGGTGCTTTAACTCAATTGAGTATAGTTTAGCACCCGAAAGAAGAATTAGCTTTTTCTCGCTTTCGGAAACGATTAAAGCAGATGCGCCTTTGGCTTTGTCGCTGTAATACTGAGCTTTGTAGACTCCGTTTTTAGCCAAAACAATTATTCTGCCTATCTGATTATCAAGAAGATAAACATATTTAGCTTCGCCGTTAGTGTAAATTGAGGTTAAAGTGGTTAAGGGCGGGTAAACGACCAAAGACCCGATTGCCTGCGGGCTACCCAAAGAGAACTTGGCTATTTTCCCACTCTCGGATAAAACCCAGATCGTCCCGTCAATCGTCATGGTGGCAATCTTGGAAAAATCGGGGGCAACATCGGCTCCAAGCCATTTTTGCTTAGTGGAAAACTCTTTACCCGAACCGACATAGCGGTAAATCATGCCTTCGGTCTTATCCAAAAGGTAGATATTGCCGGCATATGAAGCAAATAAAGCCTCGCCCCAATCTTTTTCGATTACTTTCTTAAGCTCATCTCCGACTTCGTAAATGCCGTCGGCTTTCATCACAAAAACCCGGTCTTCATATGAGGAAAAGTTAAGAACGCCTTCTAATTGGTCCGGGCCGGCGACCACCTGGGTTTTTTTGGTCGAAATAACCGAAGAGACAATTTTCTTCCCGTTTTTATCCAAAATAAAGAATTTGTCTTCTGAGGAGGATAAACTATCACCGACAAAACCGCTTGAGAGAAGCGATAAATCCAAGAAATCCTGGGCTTCCACTTCATACTCCCCCAAAACGGCCGCCTTCTTCTCGTTAAGAAGGGCCACCACTTCATCCAACTGTTTGTCTTTTACCCCTTCCGCCCTTAAGCTTTCGGTTATTGATGCCCCCTCCGAAAAAAGAAGCCTTGCCTGAGCCGGGTCGGCTTCCATCAAATTAACGGCATCGTTGATTTTGCTTTGGGCTTCAAAAATACGACCTTCATAGTTTCTGGCTTTATCCCGAACATTTTTTTGCTTCATACCGAAACCGATACTCAAAAAAAGCAAGACCAATAAAATAACACCAACCGTAAAAGTGACTTTCCTTTTTTGCGAAACGGCTTCGTCTCCGGAATCTTTTCTCAAATAGAAACTCCTTTTTTTGAAATTGGCCAAAGTTAAAGACTTAAACTTTTCTTTTAAGGTGGAACTCAAAGAAGAGCCGCCCATTTTAATCGTTCTGCCTTCGTCTACGGCTTTTTTCTCTTCCGAAGTTTGAGGCGCAATAGCCTCACTCTGAAAAAAGGCGCTTTCCTGACTAAACTTCATTATTACAACGCCAATTGTCCCCTCATCGCTCTTGGTGTGAACCGAGGGGGCCATTTGTTCAATGGCCGCTTCGGGTGATTCCGCCTCCAGTGCGGCCTTGATAACGCCATCGGTAAAATTCACAAAGAAAGTCTTGGAACCTATGATTAAAACGTCATTTTCTTTGGGGTATCCCGAAGCCGCTACAACTTCGCCTTTGCCGCTAACCAAAATCTTGGCATACATACCGTTTCGCAAGATTGCTGCCTGTGAACCACCACCAACAACGGTATACAAAGCGTCTTTTGAAGAAACAACGGCCGCAACTTCAATACTGCCCCAAAGACTGCCGAATTCATCCAACACTTTCTGGACGGCGCTTTTGAGCATGTTAAAGGAAGTGCCTTCTGTTTTTCCGAAATATTCTTCATGAAGCCTGGCCAACAGTTCTCTTCCGGAGGTAACGACATCAACGCCTTCCATCGCCTTACCGGTAGCCACCACCGCAAAAAGATGACCCCGAAGAGCAAGCTTCGCCGGATCTTCCGGTTTGAACTCATGAACCTGAGACCAACCTGTCGGACCGGGATTACCGGTCAATTTAGCCGAGGTTAAATTTAGCATGGCAATAGTTTACGGCAGGACTTGGCTCTTAAAGAACACTCAAAGAGAATATAAAAATAAAAACGGCAAAAAGCAAGTGCAGGAAAGCCGCCATCTTAATCGGAAATTCAAAACCGACCTGTAGGGTTTTGTTCATTTGCTGAATTTGTTTAATGATGACGCCGGCAAAAACCATATATAAAGCTAAAATTATCAAGATAAAAATTTTCGCGATGGACCAAATGGAAATACCAAGGAGTGGAATCATTTAACGGATCCTCCCTTCCATGGCTTCTTTTTGTTCTTCAACCGTCAATTCCTGCAAAATTTTGGCTATTTTATCGGGTTTGGGGACGGCTTCAAAGGTAAAATTGGGGACTTCGGAAGCTGTTTGAATCACGACATCACCAAAATTCATCATTGTCCGAGCAACTCCGCCCATTTTATAAGTCACGTCCTGAATTTTATCAAGATTGGCATCGGAAACTTCTTTATAAACCAAATTAAAGTAATCAATGTCGATAATCCGCTCATCGGTAACAATGTGAACGTTAAAATACCAGGTGATAAAGCTTAAGAGGGTAAAGGCAAAAGTGCCCAGATACCAAAGAAGAACGGTCACGATTTGAAAATTTTTCGGTAAAAAGGATAAAAAGGGAACATAGCTTAAAATAAGTGGGGCAAAAACCATTAAAACGGCCGGAACAATCCATCGCAGGTTGGTAATCGGGTGACGCCTGACTACCAAAATAACTTTTTCTTCTCCTTCTTTGGTTTCAAATTTTATTTTTTTGGGGTGAAAGATAAAAGCCGATAAGGGATTGGCAACGTTACCTGTTTCATTATATTGGGGTTTTTCGGGA
>DIAR01000045.1:5288-20777 GCA_002415845.1 Candidatus Woesebacteria bacterium UBA5073 | reverse complement strand
AATTTCTTGATAAAGTCGGTATGAATTACTCCGGCTGCTTCCTGAGCATTAATCCCCGCTTTAATTGTCCAGGCCCTGACTTCTTTAACTCCGGCCGTTAAAAAAGTGATTAAGCCCAGTGTCGAAAAAGCTTTCTTAATCAGTCTCTCCAGTCCGGATTTGGAAATCCCCAAATCTTTTAAATATTCCGTCTGTTCGGCTTCACTTAGTTCGGAGAGTTCGCTTTCCGTTTTGGCCGAAATGCAAATCACCTGATCCTTATTAAGGACAAATTCCTGAGCGTATTTGCCTTCAATGGCATCGCTGTCCTTCAAATCCTTCTCATCAACATTCAGACAAACCAATATCGGTTTGGCGGTTAAAAGGGAGAGCTGTTTTTTGTGTCTTTCCTCTTCTTCGGAAAAAACAACTTCCCTGGCCGGAATGCCTTTGCCTAAAGCTTCTTTGAGTTTGGTAACAACGCCCCACCATTTTTGCAAATCGGGGTTTGGCGTATTACCCGGATCTTTTTGTTTTTCCAAGGTTTGAAAGTCGGCCAGTTTTAATTCCGTTTCGACCGTTTCAAAATCGGACTTGGGGTCTAAGACTCCTTGTTTGATAACATCCGGATCCGAGAAAGCCCGAACGACATGGCAAACTGCATCGACTTCCCGAATATGGGATAGAAACTTGTTTCCTAGTCCTTCACCTTTGTGGGCTCCCGCAATAAGACCTGCAATATCAAGAAATTCGATCGTTGCCGGAACTTCAGGTGGTAATGCATCTTCGGTTTTTTGAACAATGGCAGCCAGTTTTTTCAAACGGTCATCAGGAACCGGAACAACACCGATATTAGGTTCAATGGTGGCAAAAGGGAAATTGGCAACATAGGCCTGCTGCTTTTTCAGAAGCGCATTAAACAGGGTTGATTTCCCGACATTGGGCAAACCAACAATTCCAACAGAAAGGCTCATGAGTGTATTTTAACATAGAAAAATACAATAAATTTAAAAAACTTTATTCCGTTGACTCAATCACTTTTAACATTGGAGAGGTTCGTGGGGAAACAGCCGTTTTCTTCCAGCCAATCATTGTTACAAGAGCTAATTTCGGTTTTTATCTTTATTCCCAATTTCTGTAAGGCATCAAAAACGCTTCTTATCGGGATTTCATGATTCGCAGTAAACAATTTTCCGTCTGCATAAAGACCTTCCCAGTCATCTCCCAACACGAGAACAAGAGAATGTTCTTTGGGCTCTTCCGCCTTTTCTGGAGCAGGTTTAAGTTTTTCCGACATATGCTTTCGATTCGAATTATATATAACAGATTTCTTTTGTCAAATATTTTCTTTACGCTTCCTCAAATCTGTGTTAACATTGCCAAAATGGTCGAACACAAGGAATTTTTAATCGAAAGTATTGATCGGGACTTTTCCGTTAAGGGACCTGTCGAAGTTGTCTGTAAGCCGAAAGGCTTTAACCGTTGGTGCACTCTTCCCTACCCCAAACATAAAAACGGTTGCCCGAATTACGGACACCGTGTAACCTGTCCTCCCCAAGTTGGTTATTTTTTGGACATGTTTCACCCCGAAGTCTATCTTGCACTACTTCGTTTTGATTTCAAAGAATATTTAAGCGAAAAAAAGAGACTTCATCCCGACTGGACGGAAAGAGCCATTAGAAATCCGTTTCATTTTCAGACACATCTAAGGGCCGAACTATCAAAATCCACCGAGGCTCTTCTTTCCAAACCAGAATATCAGAATTATAAATGCCTTTATAATGCCGAGGGCATGGGTGTTAATCTCCACCTTACATCCCGATTGGTCGGCGTCGAACTGGAATGGCCGCCGAAGGATAATATGTATCGGATTGCCATCTTAGCCAAACCGCTTCCCTTAATAAACCAGGCTTAAAAACCTCCACTTGTTGTTAAATCTTTCTGATATAATTTTTCCATGACCAAATACCAGGAATACTTCAAAAGAATGCTTGATGCGGAAAAGGAACTTTTCGATTCCTTCCGCCTTCTTCACGGTGAATACGCCCTGGCCAAAGATACCGAACCACTGCAGGCTAAGTTTAACCAAGAAGGCGAAAAAGTCTTAAAGGTTGTTCGAACCTGGGAAGATAAACTCTGTCACCAGTCGGAAAAAGGCGGTTATGGTGTTTATTCAGGAAATTTGGCCGAGAAGTTCCAGGCGGAAGTTAAAAAAGAGTTCCCCATGATTGACCACGTCGGCATCATCGTCAAAACCTTCAGTCTGAAAAAGATCAAATTGCAGTAATTATTCCTCGAAGTTAATCTTAAATTGAATATCCGGTGGTCTTAAATTCAGTTCTTTTAAGTCAACGCTGCCCATTCCCTGATCAATCTTTTTAATATCTTCCTCAATCTTCAGAAGTCCCGAATCGGTGGCATAACGGGAAGGATTTTTAATTTCAATCGGAACCGGGGTTACACCTGTGCCAATTACCGGGGTTGCGGTTGCAACCGGAGTAGTTGTTTTTTTGGCAACTTTTTGACCCATCGAAACAAACAGAGCCAAAAGAATTAAAAGACCAAAAACAATGCCGAAGATAATCAAGACTTTTCGCAGGATCGGGGGAACCCTATTCCACATTCCCGACATTATTTCTTTGTAGTTTTTCTTAACCGGTGTTAACGAAGAATCCGGTTGCACGGGAGTAACGACTGGTGTCGGCGGTTGGGTTATGGTTGGATTTGCGGGCGGTGTTTGTGTTGGGTCCATATTAGTCGGCTGTTTTTAACTCTTTAATGATTTCCACCAGATAATTATCAACTTCTTTCAAAAACTGCAGTCCTTCTCCGGCTTTAAACTGGGCACTGTTGAAAATTGACAATTGATCCCTTGAGTCACTTTTCATTTTAAAAAGAAGCGTTCTGGCTTCGGTAATTTTATCTTTGCTTCTGGTTAAGCGGTTATCAACCTCCAAGACCCATCTTTCCGTTTTAGTCGTATCTTTATCCCCGTTCATCCTTATTTCGGAGATTTTGGTTTTAAGTTCGGAAATGGTTGTCGCCAAATTGTTCTGGTAGTTCACTACTTTCCCCAAAGAAACGGCTGCCAGACCGTTATACATGATGAGGATGGTGCTTTTGTAACGATCCTCCGCTTTGGCCGAATCATCAACCAAATCGTCCAGCGAGCCGGTTGAAGGCAGATTGGTCTTGTGAGTATCGTACCATTTCACTTCCTGATCGATTTGCGAGAAGTAAAGTTCTTTCTCGGATCCTGATATGCCTTCCGTATCGGAGATCTTCATTCGAAGGGCCGTCAGATGCGTTTTAACGACTTCGTCCCGGGTCTGAAGCATCCGAAGCGTTGCTTCCTGAGCTGCCGTTTGGTTACCCAAGGTCTGGGAAGTTAAATACTGAGTTCTGGTCAGTTGATAATCGGCATAGGCTTTCTGATACTGAGCCAGGTTATAAGTGTAGTCACTGTAAGCCCGCTCATACGTTAATTCATCCGCAACCAGTACTCTCTTGACAGGGATAAACAAAAAAACCGCTAAAACCAGGGCAAGTAAAACTTTTTTCATTTTTCCAAAAATGGTCTTTATTTATTGTATAACAAAGACAGAGTTCTCATCCAATCCTTTTTTTAAAGACTGATAATTTTTTCGGGTGTAACCTCAAAGAAATTCTTGATTAACAAATCTGCTTTGATCAAATCTTTTTTGTGTTCCTCGCTCCGGTATATTCCAACCACTTTCATTGATGCCCTTTTGGCAGCCTCAACCCCGGCCGGTGAATCTTCAAAAACCAAACAGTCATTGGCATTAACGTTTAGTTTATTGGCAGCCATGAGAAAAAGATCCGGGGCCGGTTTTTTTCTGACCACATTCTCCCCGGTTACCACCACATCAAAAAACTCATCCAAAGCCAGTTTACTTATAAGTACCTGGGCGACTTCCCAAAGGTTGGAGGTAGCAAGGGCTGTTTTAATTCCGGTTTGTTTTAATTCGTTAACAAAAATATCAAAACCGGGTTTTAGGGTTACTGTTTCAATCCTTCTTAAGTAGGCTGCCTGTGTTAATTGCGTTAATTCTTCAACCGTTTTGTCGGTTTTTATTTTAAATTTGGTAAGAAGAACCGGCCAGTTTTCGGCAACACCGATACCCCCTTGGTGAGGATACTCTTCATTTGTCTTCACACCCAATGAAGCCAGGACATCCTTGAAGGCCGAACCGTATTCGTCCTCGCTCTCGATAACCGTTCCGTCTAAATCAAAGATGACTGCTTTTGGCATTTAATAGGTAATTCTGACTCGCCCACTGCCGAAAGTAACTTCCAGGGAGTTTAAAGATTTAATCTGCACCCGATACTGGTTTCTGCCCGCCCAAAAGCTTAAAGCACCGGAGATAACCTGAGTTGAGATATCTTTATTTTCAATCTTCACTTCACTGCCGTTAACGGCAATGTTGTGAGTGACATCATAGAGTCTGGCATAAGCCGTTCCGTTGGCATTGGCCACTTTTAAGAAAGCTTCCCAGGTCGCCGTTGCCCCTTGGTTGTAATCATTGATTAAATCCAAATAAAATTCTGTTCCGACCGCATCAACCCAGGAAGTTGAGGTAGTAGTAATCGGTCCGGCCAGCGGCAGATAACCGGTTTTTTTACTCTCAACCGTTTGGGTTTGAGTGACCGGTTTTTGCGTGGCTACCGGTTTGGTTGTCGGTAGGTTTTTAACAACAGCCGCCACCTGGCTTTTAATCTCTGCCTGACAGGTATCACCACAGGCATCAATAATCGTTTCACCCGTTTCTTCATTGGTGGTAATGGTAAGAGCTTGTTTCTGCAAATCGGAAATCGATTTATTCGCTTTACTCAATCCGCTAAGAGCAACAATAAGACCAACCGAAAGAAGAATAATACTCACCAGGGTGTATATTTTTAAAAAGGAACTGAATTTATTTTTAGGCGGGTTTGATGACTGGTCCATTGGCTGTATCTTCTATTTTATACCCTTTTTCTTCAATTGACTTTCTTTTCAGATCAGACTCTTCATACTGCCCTTCTTTTCTTAAGGTATTTCTTTGTTCGAAAAGCTCTTTTATTTCATCCGGGATAACAAATTCTCTTTCCTCCAAAACTTTCAAACCCAAGACTTCGTCAAAGGAAACGGCCAGATCATATTTATCTTCGGAAGGAAGATTGCTTTTAAGCATATCCCAAAGTGTTGCCAGGGCCTTGGCAACATTCAGATCATCAGCCAGAGCTGATATGAATTCGGACCTGTACTCATCAATCTGGGCATTTTTTTCGGTTGAAAGAGCCGTTCTCTGCGTCTGATTTTTAAGAGCCTTAACCGTTTCTCTTAATTTAAACAGGGCCGTTTGGGAAGCCTTCAGCGATTCCCAGGTGAAGTTCAGGCCCTGGCGGTAGTTGGAAGTTAAAATGAGATAACGAAGGGCCAAAGGATCAAAACCCTTCTCCACCAGTTCCTGAACGGTAATCATGTTACCAAGGCTTTTACTGATCTTCTCACCCTTAAAAGTCAGCCAGTCGTTATGGAGCCAATAGTTGGCCGTTTTATGTCCGTATGCACCATAGCTTTGGGCCACTTCATTGGTATGATGAACCGGAATATGTTCCCTACCCCCGGTATGAATATCAAAGGTTTCACCCAAATATTTAGCCGACATGGCCGTACATTCAATATGCCAGCCGGGAAAACCTTTTCCCCAGGGGCTGTCCCACTGCATGACATGACCCGGTTGATTGGTGACCCATAAAAGAAAGTCCCATGGTTTTTTCTTTTCCGGATCAACTTCGACTCTGGCACCTGATGCCTGTTGTTCCAAGTTAAGCCCTGCAAAATCGGCATAGCCGGAGAATTTTCCGGTATCAAAAACCAAACCGGTTTTGGTTTTATAAGTAAATCCGCGTTCTTCAATTTTCTTAATCAAATTAATCTGATCCTCAATATGTTCGGTTGCCCGGCAAAGAACATCCGGTTTTTGGATGTTTAAAAGTTCCAAGCTGTCTTTAAACTGTTGAATATACTTCTCGGCAATTTCCCAAACGGTAACATTTTCTCTTTTGGCCCCTTTTTCCATTTTATCCTCGCCCGCATCTTCATCCGAAACCATATGACCGACGTCGGTAATATTCATCACCCACTTAACTTCATAGCCAATATATTTTAAAAACCTGACCAAAATATCCCAGTGGGTATAGGCATACATATGACCGATATGCTGATTCCAATAAACCGTCGGGCCGCAGGAATAAATCCCGACCTGACCTTTTTTTACCGGAGTAAAGATTTCTTTTTTCCGGCCTAAAGTATTAAAAAAATAAATATCGTTCATGGCTTTATTTTAACACGCTACCCCTGATTGGTTGGATTTTCAACTCTTTCTTTCTGTCTTTTGGCCTGCAGTTTACTTCCAAGACTTCTGAACATTCCTTTCTTGGGTATGGGGGTCGGTTCAATTAAAGGGCCCGGCGTTTCCGGTGCCGGTTGGTTTGCAGTCGCCTGTTTTTGTTGTTCCTGGTTTTCCCTAAGTATTCTGATCTCTTTCATTTCCTGCTCCAATGCCTGAATTTGGCTTTGCCCCTGACTGACCAAATGTTTTTCCAAAGCTTCGTTTTTGGGTGTTGTCGGTTTTTGTTCAGAAGATGCTTGCGGTTGTTCGTCTGGTTTTGTTTCCTGAGTTCCGACCACTTGTTCTCCTGCACTTTTGAGTATTTCCAAAGGTTCTCTGGCTATTTGTCTGGCCATATCTTTAGCCAGATCTTGACCTTTTTTCTTGGTGTTTGAAATTATCCCTGTCATATTTCCCTCCTGCCTTCAATCGCCCTGGTTAACGTAACTTCATCGGCATATTCCAAATCAGCTCCGGTCGGGATACCCATCCCGAGCCTTGTTACCTTAACTTTCGAATTCTCGCCTTTTATTTTTTTAACCAGATACATGGCCGTAGCTTCCCCCTCCATCGTCGGGTTAGTGGCAATAATAATTTCTTTTAAGGCTTTATCTTTAACCCTTCTTATTAAATCATCAACATATAGTTCGTCCGGTCCGATGTTATCCAGAGGTGAAATACTGCCGTGCAAACAATGATACAGGCCTTTATACCGACCGATTTTTTCAAAAGCAATCAAATCCAACGGTTGTTCCACCACCAAAATGATACTTCGGTCGCGTGCTTTATCCGAACAAATAAGACAGGGGTCTTCCTCCCCCACGTTTTTACAAACACTGCACAGTTTAGTATTTTTCTTCAAATCCGACAGGGCCTCGGCAAATTCCTGAAGCTGACTATTGGGAACATGCAACAGATAAAAGGCCAGTCTTTGGGCCGTCTTTGGCCCCACGCCCGGCAATTTTTCAAAAGCTTCAATCAGTAAAGCGATTGGTTTAGCAATTTTCATTTGGGTGTAATTTCAAAAATGGCCGCCGTGTTGGCGTTTAATTCAACGGTTGTCTTCCAGGTAGCGGAATCGGTGGCCACCAAAAGATCGTTTCCTCCACCACCGAAGTTCACTCTCTTAAAAGAAAAGTTCTTGTAAGGCAGATTCGTTAAACTCAAGGGAACGGCTTCATAATGCTTGCCCGACGGGTCGTAATTAACCAGCAGAATTTTAAAGGTAGCGTTATCTTTTTTGGCAAAAGCTTTCACCCAACTGCCTTCACCGGCCACGTTTATTTTCTCACCGGTCATTTTATTTAAGAAATAAAAAGCATTGGCCCGAGGTTTGGCAACCGGCGCCCCGAATTTCTCGTGGGTAAAAATACCCCACCTGCCCCAGTATTGCTTGGCTCCGGGGCCGTCTTTAATTTCAAAAGAAAAGCCTTTACGGACATCGTTTTCCAATAAAGCCAGGGTAGCAATGGTGTGAATAGCGCCAAAGGAATTATCGTAAACGGGATCGTTTTCGCTGTTCGGTCCCATCTCGGAAATAATTAATTCGATATTTTTGTATTGCGGATAATCAACCAATAATTTTTTGGCTCTTAAAAAATCATCCTCAAAAACATCCAGATTTTTGGAATAGCGGTGCCACGAATAAAAATCAATCCGGACGTTATTTTGGGAACAGAAATTCAAAAGTCCGGTAAACCAGTTGTCATAAAAGGCCGTTACGGCCGGTCCGCCGATACGGAATGATTTAACCCCTTTGGCTCTTTGGGCACCGGCTATGGAATGGCCATAAAGGTTAAGGTAGCTTTTCTCGCCGCTGATTTTATACTTGCCGAATAAATCCGGCTCATTCCAAACTTCATAATAAACACCGTCAATCCCTAAAGAGCCGCTGATGTGTTCAACCGTTTTTTGAACAACCGTTTCCCAATCGGCCCAGGAAACAGGGTCGCCGACAATATCGCTTTTGGAAATAACCGGCGGCAGATAGGATAAAGCAATAAAAGGCTTGGCTCCAAGGGCTGCAATATCACTCAAGGTTAAATCCAATTGAGCCCAGTTAAAAGCCAAGTTACCTGAAGAGCCGGTAACCACATCGTATTGGTCATAAATATGGTCAATTCTGATATATCTTGGTCTTAAAGCTTTGGTCTGTTCCAAAACGGGCAGGAGCATCCGTCCTTTTTCTTCCCCGCCTTGAGCCAAATTGCGCCAGCCTTCACCGGCCACGGCGTATGAAGTTCCCAAATCAACCACCAGATTAGCGGGCACACCGGAGGCTTTTTTGAAAAAGCCGGTTCTTTGGCCGACCAAATAAACGGCCACCGGCAAAGCAATAACAATGATTATTAATAAGAAGGTTTTTTTAAAGGAAATACCCACGGACTCATTCTACTAAATACGAAGGCTTTTAAAAAGAAGTTATTTCAAACCACCGAGAAGTCCGGACAAGCCGCCGCCCATGTCCATCATTTTTTTGGCCGATTCCTTCTGAACTTTTTTCATGGCTTCATTAATTGCGTCGGTCAGATCACGTCTGTCTTCACCGTTTATTTTGATGTAGCGGACTTTCTGATCCCCTGATACGGAAACAATCAAATCCCCCTTCTCAACCGTTTCGGTTATAAGTTCCAGTTCTTTCTGTAGTTTTTGGGCTTGAGAACGCATTTTTCCCAACTCGCCCAATTGTTTTACTTTATCAAACATAATTGTTTTAGTTGCCGAAAATTTCTTCGGCGATTTTTATTATATCTTTATCCTCTCCTTCCGTCAAAACGGCTTTACTTTCTTCAACCACCTCTTTTTTCGGCGGCTGTTCCGTTAAGGTACAGACAACCCTGATTTTATTACCCATCACCGTTTCGACCACATCTTCAAGAATTTTGCGGTTTCTGATGTCTTCCAATCTTTCTTTGTGAAATTTATAGAAAACGCCCAAGGTCAGGCTTTTGCCGTCATAACCGATCGGCCTAGCCGCCCGGAGAAGCGCTTCAATCGAAGTATTAATCGGACGAACGGCCGAAAGAATACTTTTCCAAACATCATCGGAAACTTCCTTTAATGCTGTTTTTACTTTTTCATCCAAATTAGTCTTCACACCTTCAGTTTGAATATCGGGTATCACCACCTCTTCCATTTTTTTTATAACGACCACTTCTTCAACTTTCTTCGGTTCCTCTTCCTCTTTCTCCTGCGTTTCGTTAACCTCATCGCTATTCCCGCACCAGATAATAACCGCCACCTCCAAAGGCAATTGTTCAACCGGAGTAACTTTCAAATCCAGATAAGCCTTTTGGAAAAGATTGATAAGAATCAAAAGATCGTTCTTGGAAAAACCGGTCAGCGGTTTATCCTCAACCCCGGCCAGAGTTAAAAGGGCTATTCTTAACCGATCCAAAAGGTCGCGGTTTAATTCCTCAATCGAACCCCCGTCGGCAATTACCTTTTCTATTTCCGAAATTATTTCCCCGCTCTTTTTGGCCAAAAGGAGGGCAAAAAAGGCTTCCAAATCAAAGATTTTATTTTTAAAAAGAAAAGCCTTAACGTTTTCCTCCTTAAAAGATTTACCTTCGGCCACATACTGCTCAAACAATTTAACGCTGTCCCGGAACGAACCGCCGCCTTTCTCGGCAAAAAGGCCAAGTTCCTCATCTTCTACTTTTATCTTTTCTCCCTTGGCAACCCGTCTTAAGGCTCTCACCACCTCCTCGGGAGTGGCTTTGCGAAAAAGAATATTGGTCACCCGGGAACGGATGGTCGGGATTAACTTTTCCGGATTGGTGGTAGCCAAAATAAAATAAACATGTTCGGGTGGTTCCTCCAGCGTTTTTAAAAGGGCGTTTGAGGCTTCGGCCGTTAACATGTGCGCTTCGTCAATAATGTAAACTTTATTTTTGGCTTTAGCCGGCGAAAGCCTGACGGCGTCCCGCAGCACCCGGGCATCATCAATTCCCCGATGACTGGCCGCGTCCAATTCAATTACGTCAATATTGACGCCCCTGGCGATACTTTCACACTGATCACATTTGCCACAACCTTCTTTTTTAACCGGCTTTTCGCAGTTTATCGCTTTGGCCAAAATCCTGGCGGCTGAAGTTTTACCGATCCCCTTGGGCCCGGAAAAAAGAAAAGCGTGGGGAATTTTACCCGAATGAACAATTTTGGAAAGCGATTCCCTGATTTCGGCAATATCAATCTGGTCAATCGTCTGTCCCCGATACTTTAAATAAAAGGTGGTATTACTCATGATGTTTTCCCAATAAATGCAGACTGCCGTGTTCAACCAGCTCATAAACCTTGTCGTCAATCAGCTTCTCTTCATCTTTAGCTTCCATTAAAGCTTTTTGGAAACAAACCACAATCTCGCCAAGATAAATTTTCCCCGGCGGATAGACAAAGCTTTTTTCTTCCTCGGTAAAAGACAAAACATTGTGCAGTTTATTGTCTTTCAGAAATTTCCGGGAGATCTCGAGCATCTTTTTTTCGTTAACCAGAGCAATCGAAACAAAAGCATCGGAAACAATACCCTCTTTAATAAAAAAGGACTTAACCCGACTTTTAAGCTTTCGGGCATTAACGGGGTAGTTCGACTGTTTATCGACTAAAACGGAGATCATAATATTTAAATCAGCTTGGATTTGGCCATCAAAGAAACCCGGCTGCCATCGGCTGTTCCCTTGGTCTTTTGCATAACAATCCCGATAACCTTCCCCATATCGGACATCTGCGAAGCCCCGATCTCTTTAATAGCAGCATCAACAATCACTTCCAAATCGGTATCGCTCATTTGGGCCGGAAGAAACTCTTCCAGGATTTTTAATTCCTGCTCTTCCTTTTCCGCCCGATCAAAAGCTTTAACGGCCTTATAGGCTTCAATCGCATCCCTTCTTTTCTTGGCTTCTTTCCGAACGACATTGAGCTGCTCTTCTTCATTTAAGGGGTGCTGCTTGGCAATAAACTCGTAGTTTAAGGCCGAAGATAAAAGTCTCATTGTGGAAAGCCTCACTTCGTCATGAGCCTTCATTGCGTCTCCGATTAATTTAGTGATGTTGTCGGTAATCATATTTTTCTTTCTTTAGTTATACCACCAAGCAGATGAACGTGCATATGGGAAATCAAGGCCGTATCACCCACATTGGTCGCCAACCGAAAACCGGAAAGTCCTTTAGCTTTAGCTATTTCCAAAGCCATCTGCCTAATCTTTCCCCAAAGAACATCATCCGCTTCGGACAGATCTTTGAGGTGTTTCTTGGGAACGATCAAGAGGTGTACCGGTGCTTTGGGGTTAATATCGGCAAAAGCAACTAAATCTTCGTCTTCCCTTTCAAAATCCGTTGGTATTTCTTTGTTGATAATTTTACAAAAGATGCAGTCCATTACCGGGACAGTATATAAATAAGGCTTATCCCTGACAAGTAGTATTAGGCCACAAAAAAGGACCCCTTAATTAAAAGCAAACTTTTAATCTTGGAGTCCTTACTGTTATAAGCTTTCCTTTCCCCTCTTTTTAAATACTCTTTAAAACAAAAAGTACTTAAAAAGAACAAGGGGAAAGGCTTTTTTAAAAAATCATATAGGAAGAACGCCCCTCGTCTTTTTTGTTAATGTAAATTACTTTTACGTCTCTTCGCTTGTTTCATAGATAGCCGAAGCTACTCCGGCAATCACCAGAAAAAGGCCAAGGCCGATTCCCAAACCGGATAAACCAGTCGAAACATAATTTACTTGCAACTGGTGCAGACAAATGGTGAGAATCATCAAAACAATACTGGCCATAAAAACACCAATCGGACCGTAAAACATATAGCTTTTGAACCAAGGGAAACACAAAAACGATTCGGCGGTAAAAGGCATCAGATAGTAAAAAAAGCTAAACATAAATCCGCCGATGGCAAAAACCGAGGCAACCAAAATTCCCTTTCCCCAAGTAACCGGTCCCGTGTTTGGCGCCCAACCGGCCAACGCAAGAATTATTGCGGCCATGACGATAGTTAAAATAATCGCCAAAAAGATATCAACGGGAGTGAGCCTTTCATACCACTCTTTTTTTCTTACCGGACGGGGGACAAATTTTTTGCTGTCTGTCTGGGGCATTTTATTACTCCTTTCTTAATAACGGATGGTTAAAAAGACAAAAAGAAAGTAGACGAAAAGAAAATAAATTCCTCCCGAGAGTACCTCCAACGTAAAACGACAGAGCCCTTTCTTTTTCATACCTCTCCTTTCCGATAAGTTTTTTATCTGGCATTAAAGGAAAAAAAATCATACCGATTTTTCTTCCTCTTTTTTCCAATCCGCCGGATCAGAAAAACAATACCAAAACCAACAGGAACCACCGCCATTAAAAAAACTGCGGCATACCACTCTTGAGTCGCAAGTGAAACATCGGAAAACACCTCATCCTCCTTATTTTGAATTTTAGAAAATCAGACTTTCTTGATGCAGGTATTCCAGGGCCGTCAGGATCAGTTTCCCGACTTTCTTGAAAAACAGCCAAAGATGACTGGCGATCAAAACCCCGAAAACCAAAAAAAGACCAACCACAAGACAAACCATAAGGGTATTAAAACCTGTAACCATTTGCCACTTCCTCCTATATATGATTTTTTAGCGTTAAAGAGCCAACAACAGTACGCCTATTATACCTCTTTATTATGGGGTGTCAAAAGATGGAGGTCGGGGCTTTAGCCAGCTTGTCGGAGTCATGCCTGATATCCGAAGTCGGGAGAAGGCCAAATTCATCCCGAATGACTTTATTTGAACCCCCATCATCAACCATCGGAACAATGGCCGACAGGTCAAGCGGGTACTTTTTCAAGCCTAACAAAACTGTGTAGGTTCCGGTTCCGCCTCCTATGACGACAATTTTCTTATATCCCATAATGGTACCCACTTGGGATTTACACTCTATTCTGTTTCACCGTGACCAATTTTGCCAGATTCCCCGGTTTGTCAGATTCAAAGCCATATAGGCAAAAGTGCCACCCATAAAGCATAAGGAATAGACTGCCACAAGAAGTTTATTTCTTTAACAAAAGGACGACTTCGTCAAAAGAAAGGAGTTTGGAATCTGCCTTGTTTCTTTCTTTATACTCAATCCTATCCCCCGTTTTGGCGGAAACAACCAGCCTGACCGGAATACCGATTAAATCCGCATCACCAAATTTCTCACCGGCCGAAACGGCCCTGTCATCAAATAAAACCTCTATGCCCTCCTCCTGCAGTTTTTTGTAAATCGTTTCAGCCTTATCTCCTCCCGGAAGTTCAATCAAATGAACCGCAAAAGGAGCTATCTGGGGAGACCAGATTATGCCCTTGTCATCATGGGACACCTCAACCAAAGATCCCAAAATCCTGGTAATGCCGATGCCGTAACTGGCAAACCAAACCGGCTTCTTCATGCCTTTTTCATCGGCATAATAAACCCGCATCCTCTCCGAATACCAAGTCCCAAGAGGAAAAATATTCCCAACCTCAATCGCCTTGGCCTCAACAATTTTGCCTTTCTTACAGGAAGGACATTTCCCGTCTTTCTTTCCGGTAAAGATCTCTTTATTTTGACCAAAATCACACTGATCGCAATAATAAACCGTATCTTCCCCGCCATCAGATAAAACCTGAAACTCATGTGTTACCTTGTCGGTAAATACCCCCCCCGAAGCTTCAATTACCCTGAAATTAAAACCCAATCTGTCAAAAACCCTGATATAGGCTTTTTTGACCTTTTCATAATAATCAGCCATATCGGCTTCCGTGGTATGAGCCGAATACAAATCCTTCATCAAAAATTCTCTCCCCCGAAGGATGCCGCTTCTGGGTCTTGGTTCGTTTCGAAATTTGGTGGAAAAATGATAAACGGATAAAGGTAAATCCTGATAGCTTTTGACCGTTTTCCTGATTAAATCCATAACAATTTCTTCATGGGTAAAGGAGAGGGCAAACTCTTTATCTCTGGTGTCTTTAAACTGATACATGACCTCACGGGCTTTGTCCCACCTGCCCGTTTCGTTCCAAATGGCTTTCGGGTGCATCAGGGGCATAAGCATTTCCTGACCGCCAACGGCATTCATTTCTTCCCTGACAATACCGATTATTTTTTGCACCACCCTAAAACCCAGTGGCAAAAGGGTCCACGAACCGGCCATTAATTGATCAATAAAGCCGCCTCTTACCAGAAGTTGGTGGTTAATACTTTCCGCATCTTTAGGAGCGGTTTTTAAGGTTTTTGGAAATAGTTCGGATTGTTTCATAACGGTTTATTTTACCATTGAGTCGATAAATCCGGAAAGACTGCCGGCGGTAATTAATCTTCTAATGTCGCTAAAGGTGACCACCAATAGGGCCAGAATAAGTATTCCCATTCCGACTGTATGAATAATGGCCTCAACCTTCGGGACAACTTTTCGGCCAAAAACTTTTTCAATTAAAACAAACAAGAGCCTTCCCCCATCAAGAGCCGGGAAGGGCAAAATATTAACAACGCCCAGGTTAATGGATAGGATACCGACAAAATTAATTAAAGCCAAAATACCAACCTTGGCGGCTTGGGAGGTAATGGCAAAAATGCCGACCGGTCCGGCCAAATCTTTAGGGGCATGACCGGCAAATAAATCGGTGAAGATTTTAACAAAACCACTGAGAACCATTCCGCCCCAGTAAATTGCCTCCTTAACGCCGTAATAAATCCCCAAGAAAGGTCTCTGCCAAACGGGCGGATAATAAACTTCAAAGTTGGAAATAACTACCCCCAGAGAGCCCTCATCCTCGGGCGGGTTTTCTCTTGGAATTAAGGAAATCTTTTTTTCCTCCGTCTTTTCGTTAATCGTCCTTTCAATCAGAAGAGTAACTCTTTTGCCTTTCTTGGCATCAATCGCCTTAGTAAATTCGCCAACCGAGGAAATGGTCACTTTATCAACCTGTCTGACAACATCGCCGACAATAATACCGGCCACCTGGGCCGGCGATGAGGTGGCCACTTCCAGAATTGAAACATTTTTGGTTTCCCGACTAATACCGGAAAAAGTGTAAACAATGGCAAAGGCAAGAATACCAAGCAAGAAATTCATTAAAACGCCCGCAGTTAAGATTTTTGTTCTGGTCAGTTTATTTTTATTTA
>DIAR01000045.1:0-5022 GCA_002415845.1 Candidatus Woesebacteria bacterium UBA5073 | reverse complement strand
AAAAGCCTTATTTGGATTTTGAATATCTTCTTCAAAATTCTCACCATGCAGTTTTACAAAACCTCCGAAGGGTAAAAGGTTAAGCGAGAAAAGAGTCCCTTTAATCTTTTTCCCGAAGAGCCTGGGTGGAATACCAAAACCAAATTCCTCAACTCCGACCCCGGCTTTTTTGGCCGCAATAAAATGACCCAACTCATGAACAATGACCAGAATGGATAAAACGGCAATAAAAATCAGAATATTAACAAGCATTGATTCCTTTGTATTATGAAGTAAGCTTTCTTCGATTACAAGCTAAATCGACAAGAGTTCGCTCTTCTTGGTTTCTCCCGCATCGTCAATTTTTTTGATATATTCGTCGGTTAATTCCTGAAGTCTTTTTTCCGAAGCAAACTTTTCGTCTTCGGTTATCGTCTTTTCCTCAAAAGACTTTTTAATCTCATGCATACCGTCGGCCCTGATTTGCCGAACCATCACCCGACCGCTTTCGAGTTTGGATGAGAGAATTTTAATGTATTTTTCCCGGTCTTCGGTTGTTAGGGGTGGCAGGGAAATTCTGATAATCTCACCGTCAATTGAAGGATTCATCCCGATATTGGCAGCCAAAATCCCCTGCCTTATTTCACCAATAATCGATTTATCCCAAGGATCCAAGACCAGGGATTGAGTGTCGGGAGCTGAAATTGAAGCCAACTCGTTAATCTTTAGTTTTTGAGTTCCACCATAAACCGATACGACAACGCCTTCAACAAGCGAGGGTGTTGCCCGACCGGTTCTGATGCTTCCGATATCGGAAATCATCAAACCCAAAACGTTTTCCATTTTGGATTTAAGAAGAGTTTCTTCCATTTACTTTCCTAATTCTATACGATAAATGCGTCCCAAGCGAATATTTTCGCCGGTCTTGGCAATCGCTTCTTTCAAAAGATCACCAACTTTTTTACCGGGATCTTTAATGAACTCCTGTTTAAGAAGATCTTCCGCTTTTTCGGTTTTATTGGAGGCTAATTGTAATGCCAAATCGTGAGCCAGGTTTTTAAAAATTTCATTTCTGGCCACAAAATCAGTTTCGCAAAAAAGTTCAATAACAGATGCGACTTTCCCGGAGTGATGAACATAAGTTTCAATCATCCCCTGTAAGGTTTCTCTGCCTTCTCTTTTGGCCGCTTTTTCAAAACCTTCCTTGGTTAAGATAGCTCTGGCTTTTTTGACATCACCCCTAACTTCTTCCAACACTTTTTTGACGCGGATAACCGGAGCACCGGTTTCTTCCCGAAGAGATCTGATTAAATCAAAATCGGCTTTGTTCATTTTTTGATTTCTTTTTTGGGTTTGACTTTCTTACCTTCAAGTATAGCCTCTTTGACCAAATCCAAGACATATTCAATCGCTTTCTGGGCATCGTCATTCATGGGAATCGGATAATCGACATCTTCCGGATCGGAATTGGAATCAACAACTCCTACAACCTTAACCTTACAATTTCTGGCTTCCTTAACGGCTGAGTTTTCTTTGTGAATATCAACCACAAATAAAACATCAGGTAATTTTTCCATTCCGGCCAGGCCCCCGAAGAAACGCTCCAATCGGTCAATTTCCCGATCCAATAAAAGTCTTTCTTTCTTGGTGTATTTATTGAATCCCCCTGTGGCTTTGGATTCCTTCATGTCAGACAACTTTTTAAGAGATCTTTTGATCTGTTCGAAGTTGCTTAAGGTTCCCCCCAACCATCGCTCCGAGACATAGAAGACGCCCGTTTCTTTTCCAACTTCGGCAATTTTCTCCTTGGCCTGTTTTTTGGTCCCCAAAAGGATAATCGTTTTTCCTTCACCAACGGTTGTTTTTAAGAAAGCCAAAGCTTCTTCTAAAGCAATTTTGGTTTTGGGAAGATCAAAAACATGAACGCCATCCTCAACCCCATAAAGGTAAGGGGCGACTTTCGGATTCCAACGTTTGGCCTGATGACCAAAATGGGCACCGGCATCCAATAACTGTTTTAGGGATATATCTTTCATTTAAATACTAGTTGTCTCCTTGTTCATCCACCGGCCGGAAGTTCCAGGAGACTGGCCGATGTGCTTAAAGTGTATTTTAACAGACCTTTTTAATTTGGGCAAGCTTGGCTTTAACTTCGGCAATATATTTCTTGTCGGTTAAACTTTGCAGATTAATATCGACGTTTTCCAAGGCCGAAAGCATGGCCCCTTTGGCCAGATGGATAGCTGATTTAGCATCAGAAAAGGCGTTTTTGTTCCCGATTAAAGACAACCTCTCCCCAAAAACCATAATCTTTGAACACCAAAAAGCGGTTTCCAACGGAACCTTAGTTGCCCCCCTTAAGGCTTCCTGGATTTTCTCTGTCCTTTGGGCCTTTTCTTTTGGCATCCGGTAGGCATCCATGACCAGGGTAAAAGCAACGGAATCCAAATCAGATAAATCCAATAGGCGGTCTTTGATCTTGGAAACTTCGGTTCGGGTTTTAAGAACTTCAGTTTCTACTTCCAAATATTTTTCTTTGCCAATGGTCAAATTGCAAACCATTTCAGCCAAAGAGGCAGCCAAAGCTCCCGTTAAAGCAGCCGTTGCTCCTCCACCCGGTGTTGGGGCTTTTGAGGAAAGCTCTTCAATGTATTCAACGATTTTTTTGTCGGCGTTTCTATTCATATAATTTCTTTTCTAAAACCTGACTTGAGCTAAAACCGTCGGCTTTAATGGTGTCTTTAACCGTTTTAACTAAGGCTTCCATCGGAATCATGCCGTATATTTCGGAATTCTTTACCCCAACTCCCAATATCTTAGCTTCTTTTTCGACAGCCTGAAAAGCCTTGTCGATATTGGTCTTTTCATAATCAACCAAATTCATCGAGACTTGGGCCATACCATCAACCGAAAAACCCAAAGCCTTAACCCCGGGAAGACCACCGTCTTTCTCCCTAACCTTACCGGCAATTTTCTTCGCAATCTCAATGTCTTTCGTATCAAGATTAACATTAAAGGCTACCAGATATTTTCTGGCTCCAATGACAATAGCCCCCGCAGTTTTGTGCAGTTCACTTGGTCCGAAGTCCGGTTTTCTTTCCGAATTGGTTTTTATCTCTTTTTTTAAGCCTTCATATTCTCCCTTCCTCACTTCAGCCAGATTAACTCTGTCTTTTCTTTTGGCTGATGCTTCATACAAATAAACCGGGATATTTAGTTCATCAGCAACTTTCTGACCCAGCTTTTCCGACAACTCAACGCACTCTTCCAGGGTTATGCCGGAAACAGGAACAAAGGGAACCACATCGGTTGCCCCAATCCGGGGATGTTCCCCTGTGTGTTTTTCCATATCAATTAAAGCCGTGGCTGTTTTAATCATGGCAAAAGAAGCTTCCAATACGGCATCGGGAGAACCAACAATCGTGATAAGAGAGCGGTTGTGGGATTTGTCATACTCCATATCCAACACCTTAACGCCGGATATCCCTTTAACGGAATCTTTAATTTTATTAATTACTCCGAGGTCTTTACCCTCAGAAAAGTTAGGCACACACTCAACTAGTTTTTGCATATCTGAAGGTATTATAGCCTATCTTTCGTGTTCTTTGGAGATTTGCCCCTCAAGAAAGCCGCGCAGCACTAAACGCTCTTCAAGTTTTTCCATCACCTCAGTGGCAACATCAATCTGCGGCCTATCGGCATTAATAACTATCCATCGGCCTTGCGACCGCCCTGCTACCTCCGACAAATAGCCTTCACGGACCCGGTGGTGAAAATCCAGATTTTCTTTGTCCAGCCGATTTTTTCCTTCCGTCGAATTATCTCTTCGACGAAGCCCGATTTCCGGATCAATATCGAGAAGAAATGTTACATCGGGAATAATTCCTCCCGTACTGAATTTATTTAACCAATCGATATTATAAACACCAACACTTCGTGCACAACCTTGATAAGCAATTGAAGAATCGCCAAAACGGTCGATAAAAACCAATTTCCCCGTCTCCAATGCCGGACGAATAATCTCATCACAATTTTCCGCTCGACCAGCCTGAAAAAGCAAGACCTCCGTTTTTATACCGATTTTATGACTCTTGTTTAATAGAATTTCCCTTATCTCCTCACTGATTGGTGTTCCACCTGGCTCCCTAAGAAAAATAGCATTCTCACCAAATCCAAGATCCTCCTGAATCCACGGTTTAATGAACTCCTTAACAAGGGTCGTTTTCCCTCCGCCTTCCGGACCTTCAAAAGTAATCAATAGTCCTTCTTTGTTCATAATCTGTCTATGTTTTTTCCGTCAACAAAATGCGGCAGCGAATCGGCAAACATCGGATTGGAATGATTTTCGTCTGGTTTAAAAGGAGGGGGTAAGATTTTTCTGCCATCAATCCCCAATTTGGTCGAAGCCAAATAGATATTGATGTATCTTTCAAGACGTCCGAACTGTAATTCTCTCTCCGGATTTGAATCACCCAACAGGTTGCCGTTAACGTTTAAAACAAATAATCTTTTTTGATCCGGAAATTTAGCGGCAAAATCAAGCACTTCGTCATTAAGGTAAATAAAATATTCCGGTTTTTCTTTTAAAAGTTTCATTTCGAAAGGCCTTCCCCGTTCTTTAATTCTTTCCAGGATAACTTTCGGATCGGCGACTAAGGCAATAAAGAAATCCGGTTCATAAATATTTTTGGCTGCTATCAAAGCATCACAGGTGTGGTTATAAAGATCTAGTTCATGTTCGGACATCCAGTTCAGTTTGTAATGAACTTTCGGGTAGCGTATATCCATTTCCAAACTCGGATCCTGAATTTCCGGATCCAATCCGGATCTTTCTTCACTTAATTGATCAATCTTGTCCAATAAAAAATGCATTTGGCAGGGAAAACTATTTTCTCTTTGATTTTCATAAAACGGTTCGAGGTATGGATTTTCAACGTACCTTTCCTCAATCGGTTTACAGTTCCACCTTTCGGAAAGATATTTTGCAATGGCCGTTGTTTTTCCCACCCCAACCGATCCCATTAAGCCAATTTTTATCGGTCG
>DIAR01000024.1 GCA_002415845.1 Candidatus Woesebacteria bacterium UBA5073 | reverse complement strand
CTTTAAGCTTGGACGAGCTTTATTCAGGCGAAAAGGCAGAAAACGAAAAATTAAGAGCCCAAATCGCTTTGGAGAGAAACCTAAACAGAGAAGAAAAACAGCAATTACAGGAAAAAGGCGATGAATTAAAAGTCAGGCTTCATGCCCTGATGCAGGAAGTCTTTGCCCTGTCCCAATCAACCCAAAGTCTGGGCGAAGAAATAAAAGTAGCCGCTTTTGAAGCCCCGGTTAACCCCGGTGTCTATCATGTGGTCTTCTTTGAAAAATTAATCGGTTTTATTAAAAGTTTCAGAGAGAAGATCGATAATGCCTCAATCTGGCTTTCAGCCTCCAACAAGCGGGCCGAAAAGAAGAATTACTGGAGTTCTTATAAGAAATCAGGCAGTAAGTTCTTCCTCTCTTCAGAGCACTATCTTCAAAGATCGGCCGGTTAATACTTCAATCCCATAGCCTTGCGATTTAGAACTGTTTGTGACACAATACCGGACGTACGTTAACTTTTTGGATAAACCTAAAAAACCTTTAAAAGGAGGCTTAAATGTGGTGGAGAACGTGGAATAGAAAAGTGGTTGAAAAGTATCTTAGTGAAGGTAAAAGTAAAGAAGGCTTACAGGGCGAAAATCTATCCGGTCTTAATCTACATGGCCTGAATTTTTATGGTCAGGATCTGGAAGGAACCGATTTCAGAAAAGCAAATCTTTTAGGAGCTAATTTTGTGGAAGTTTCCCTGGTATCGGCAAATCTTTATAAGGCAAACCTTGCATCGGTGAATCTCAAATATTGTGATTTAAACAAGGCCGATCTGCGACTTGCCAATTTAAAGGGAGCATACCTTTGGAGAACAAATCTGCGTGGAGCCTTGGGTGTCGTTTATCGGGAATATATCGGTTCACGCAATGACACACTTTATGCATTCTTTGCGGATGCCGAAAGAGAGGTAATTCTTTTTAAAACCGGCTGTGTTTGTCTCGGCGAACGAAGTTTCAAATCCAAAGTGAGAGGAACACACGATCATGGACTTTATGCTCAGCAATATTTCGAGACAATAAAAGTCTTGAAAAAAGAATTAATCGAAAAATACGGATAATCCAAAAGTTAAGCAATATCCTTCAGGGGAGACTAAACATCAATCCTGAAGGTTTTTTATGCCCCTTCATTGAATAAGCACTCTTAAACTGTTAAAATTTGGCATACCTTGGACGGTTAGCTCAGTTGGTTAGAGCGTCCGCTTGACGTGCGGAAGGTCAGGGGTTCGAGTCCCTTACCGTCCACTTTTGAATTGCTTAAATAACCCTATAGGTCTATAATTAGACCAGTTCCCAAGCTTTCGTTTAAAGCTTCGAATGAAATAGTTACTTTTTAAGATATGGATATCAGAAACGTTGCTATCATTGCTCACGTTGACCACGGTAAAACTACCCTGGTTGATGCGCTATTGCGTCAATCCCACACTCACCTCAATAAAGACCTGGATGAGGTCAAGCAGATCATGGACAGCAATGACTTAGAGCGAGAACGCGGAATTACCATTTTCTCCAAAAACGCCTCGGTTATGTATAAAGATACCAAAATTAACATCATTGATACCCCCGGTCATGCCGATTTCGGCGGTGAGGTGGAAAGGGTTTTATCCATGGCTGACGGAGCCTTACTTTTGGTTGATGCCAAAGAAGGCCCCATGCCCCAAACCAGATTTGTTCTAAAACAGGCTCTTAAAATGGGTTTGAAGATTATTGTCATTATCAACAAAATCGACCGGAAAGACGCTCGGCCCGATTATGCCATTGATAGAACCTTTGATTTGTTTTTGGAATTAGGGGCCGATGATGAAACAGCCGTTTTCCCAGTCGTCTACGCTTCAGGTAGAAGCGGTAAGGCCGGCCTTAAATCTGATCTTTCGGTAATGACCAATATCGAACCTGTTTTTGAAGCCATTATAAAATATATTCCCGAACCGGGAGGCGATCCGACCAAACCACTTCAATTTAGAATCTCAACTTTGGGTAAAGACGATTATAAAGGCCGGATTGCCACCGGTAAGATCGCCAACGGCATTATTAAAACCGGTGAGGATGTGGCCCATATTAACCGGGAAGGCAATATCAATACGGCCAGAATCACTTCCATTGCCACCTTTAAGGGTCTGGAAAAAGTATACGTTGAGGAAGCCCAAGCCGGTGATATAGTGTCTGTTTCCGGCATCCCGGAGATTAATATCGGGGAAACCATTGCCGATGTTGCAAGTCCCGTAGCCTTACCCCTTTTGGATATCGAAGAACCGACCGTCAAAATGGTCTTCATGGTCAATAATTCGCCCTTTGGCGGAAAGGAAGGCGATTTTAAAACTTCCAGCCAAATTAGAAACCGTTTATTTAAGGAATTGGAAACCGATGTGGCTTTAAGGGTTGAAGAAAACCCCAACACCACCTGGACCGTTTCCGGCAGAGGAGAATTACACTTGGCTATTTTAATTGAAAGATTAAGACGGGAAGGCTTTGAATTACAGGTTTCCCGTCCTCAAGTTATCACCAAGAAAGTTGATGGTAAAACTTATACCCCTTATGAGAAAGTCTTTATTGAAGTGCCCGAAGAATATTCCGGAACGGTCATCAACAAAATGGGCCAAAGACACGCCCAATTACAGAACATGACAACCATTGAGGGCATTATTTATTTGGAGTATTTGGTTGCCACTAAAGATTTAATCGGTTTTCGCTCCGAATTTATCACCGACACCAAAGGTTTGGGGCTCATTAATTCTTCCTTTGAGGAATTCCTTCCCGATGACGGTTTTCAAAAGCAAAGAGACAGAGGTTCTCTGGTTGCTTTTGAAACCGGCGAATCCAGACTTTACGGTTTGGTTAACGTTCAGGACAGGGGAGAGCTGTTTTACGGTCCGGCCGAAAAAGTTTATAAAGGTCAGGTTGTTGGTCAGAATTCCAGGGGTGACGATATCTGGGTTAATGTCTGCAAAGAAAAACAATTATCCAATATGCGTTCAAAAGGCGACGGATCGGCAGAGCACTTTAATACTCCTAAAACCATGTCATTGGAAAATGCCCTTGAGTATATCGACGATACGGAACTGGTTGAAGTGACACCGAAAAATATCAGAATCAGAAAAATCATCTTGGACGAAACGGAAGCCCGAAGAAACAAGTACGCTCAAAAGAATAAGTAAATTTTGTTATAATAGGAAAGCTTAAATGGGCCCGTGGCGCAATTGGCTAGCGCGCCTGGCTGGCAGTCAGGAGGTTGGGGGTTCGAGACCCCCCGGGTCCACCCTTATCA
>DIAR01000022.1:1545-10804 GCA_002415845.1 Candidatus Woesebacteria bacterium UBA5073 | reverse complement strand
GAAAAAGCTCAAAAGTATTGATGGAAATTATTCCTTGAATAGCCGGTAACTTGGCAGGATCGATCGACTGAAAAATGGTGTCGGAACAGAAGAGTAAAATTGAGTCGGAATGGTTAATAATCGATTGGACATCGTCAGGTTTAAAATCAGGGAGTATGGGCACAATCACTGCGCCATAGGATACAACCGAAAGGTACACACAGCACCAGCGGGCCGAGTTTTTGCCGACAAGGGCAATTTTATCGCCTTTTTTTATTCCCAGGCGGTCAAACATCAGGTGAAACTTCAGGATATAATTGCCTGTGTCGCCATATGTAAGGCTTTCTCCGTTGTAATCAGACAGCGCAGGAAGTTTCCAGTTCTTCTGAATACTTTTTTCGATGTAATCGATAAACCTTTCTTTGATCATGATTCATCATTTTTATTTTAAAAGGAAAGATAACGAAAGCAATATTGGGTTTAAATATCTTTTCCGGTTTATGGTTAATGGCTAATGCCGTCTCAAGAATTTCAGTTGTTTCTTATCTTATCGGATCGGTAGTGGCTTTAGCCCTAGCGAAGAAATATAAAGCTATCCCGGTTATCTTGTTAATTAGTTTTGTCTTCTTCGGCTTTTCAGCCGATTTAAAGGCCAGGTACATGAGGATTATTGAAGTAACTAAAGAAAAGATAATTCAAACCGTAAAGACGCAAACGCAGGCGTATACGCTTGATGTCTTTGCTCAGGAGGTTGAGGGAACAACTTCGGGGCGCGTTAGTTCAAATACCCCAACCCCGAAGCCCGTAGAGGTGTTTGAGGACAGATCAACCTCTATCCGATTTAACGTTGAGTGGCCTAGGGCGATAAGGGCTTTTCGGAAAAACCCCTTGCTTGGAACCGGCTATTCATCAATTACCCTGGCTACCGATAATGATTATTTAAGACTTCTTGGGGAAACGGGAATCTTGGGTTTATTGGCTTTTCTTCTTATCTTTGTGAGGATTGGTTTGTTGATTAAGAAAGCCCTTCCTTTAACAAATCACTTTTCCGGTATTAACCTGGCTTACCTTTCTGGTTTTGTGGGTTGTCTAATCGGTGTTTTTATTAACGCTTTTTTTATTGATATTTTTGAAGCATCAAAGTTTGCGATTCTTTTCTGGCTTTTTATGGGAATTGCCGTGTCGATGATAAGATATAGAAAATATGGATACAATAATTAATCGAGTAATTAAGTATAAACATATCGAGTATGTCCTGATTGCATTAATAGTGATTATGGCCTTCTTTGTGAGACTTTATAAGATTGGAAGTCTGATTGCCGACTGGCATTCTTGGCGGCAGGCGGATACGGCCTCGGTAACGCGTAATTTTGTTGATAAAGGGATAAATGTTTTGGTACCCACCTATCAGGATATTTCCAGTATTCAAACGGGTTATTACAATCCACAGGGTTTAAGGCTGGTCGAATTTCCGGTTTATAACGCTATTCATGCTCTTTTAACAACCAGTTTTCCTATTTTTAATCTGGAAAAGTGGGGAAGGCTGCTTTCAGTCTTTTGTTCTCTTGTTTCAACCTTTGTAATCTACCTGCTGGGTAAAAGGCTTTATGGCAAATGGGTTGGGGTTTTGTCGGCTTTTTTCTTTGCTTTTATTCCCTTTAATATCTATTTTTCAAGAGTGATTTTGCCCGAACCGATGTCGGTTATGTTTGGCCTTCTCTCTCTTTGGCTTTTTGTTGTTTATTATCAAAACGAGAAGGTAGTTCCGCTTTTTCTGTCGGGTATTTTCTTGGCCCTAGCTCTTTTAATTAAACCGTTTTTCTTTTTCTGGGGTGTACCCCTACTGTATTTAGCGATTAATAAATACACTTTTAAAGGGATTTTTAAGAGAAAAGAACTTTTAATCTTTCTTGATTTAGCGGCCGTTCCTTTCTTTTTCTGGAGGGCATGGATTAATCAACATCCGGAAGGAATTCCGCATTTTACCTGGGCTTTTAATGGCGACAGTATTCGTTTCCGACCTTCCTTTTGGTTTTGGATTTTTGGCGAAAGAATCGGGAAACTGATTTTGGGAGTATGGGGCCTAATTCCTTTTTCTTTTGGCCTTATCCAAAAGAATAAAAAGAACCTTTTTTCTCTTTACTTTTTCCTTGGATCCCTGTTGTATTTAACTGTTGTGGCCACAGCCAGTGTCAGACACGACTATTATCAGGTTTTGGTTATCCCTTCGATTTGTCTTCTTCTTGCCCAGGGAATAGAAGCTTTCTGGAATTTAAAGAATAACTTTATTGATAATTTGCTCGTTCGGCCTTTAATTCTTTTTTCGGTTTTTGTCATGTTTGTTGTCGGAGGCATACAGGTAAAGGAGTACTACAAGATAAACCACCCCGAAATTATTAAGGCAGGTCAGGCGATAGATAAAATTGCGTCCAAGGATGCTTTAGTTGTTGCTCCCTATAACGGCGATACGGCTTTTTTGTATCAAACCAAAAGAGCAGGTTGGCCGGTGATGGAGGAATCTTTTGATGAAGTTATTGAAAAAGGAGCCGATTATTTCGTTACCGTTAATTTTGGTGATCCGGATACGGCTTATGTTATGAAGAATTTTAAGGTTTTGGAAAAAACAAACGAATATATGATTGCCGATCTTCAACAAAGAATAAAACCATAATGAAAATCTTGATGCTGACGCCGTATTTGCCTTTCCCTTTAATGTCGGGTGGGCAAACACGTTCATATAATTTAATCAAAAATCTTTCTCGGAAACACGAAATTACTCTTTTCTCCCTTGTAAAAGACGATTCGGAAAGAAAATATATTCCGGAATTGAAAAAATTCTGCAAGAAAGTTTTTGTTTTTAACCGTTCCAAAACTCCCTGGACTTTAAGAAACATTCTTTTAACCGGGTTTGGTCTATATCCTTTCTTGGTAATTCGAAATTTAGTTAGGGAGGAAAAGACGGCTATTGAGGAAGAGTTAAACCACGATAATTATGATTTAATTCACGCGGAGACCTTTTATGTCATGCCTCACATTCCCAAGACCAAAGTACCGATTCTTTTAGTCGAACAAACAATCGAATATTTGGTTTATAAACACTATGTTGAAAAACAAGCGCCCTTAATTTCCAAGTTTTTGTTTTCAATTGACGTTCTCAAGTTAAGGTTCTGGGAAACTCATTTTTGGAAACAAGCCAAGAGAGTCGTAGCAATGTCTGATTCGGATAAAAACGAAATGAAAAAACTGGTTTCTGATTTAAAGATAGATATCGTTCCCAACGGAATCGATATTGATTTTTTTTCCGAAAAACCGAAAATTGAATCGAAAATCCCCAAGGTTTTGTATGTCGGCAATTTTAAGTGGATGCAAAATGTTGAAGCAGTCAAAGCCTTGGTTGAAGAGGTTTGGCCAAAGGTAAAAAAAGATGTGCCCAGCGCCAAATTGTGGATTGTTGGGATGAACATAACCGATGCGGTCAGAAACTTTGCCTCCGATGATATTGAAATTACGGAAGGCCTTCTTGATATCAGGGATGCTTATAAAAAAGCAACGGTCTTGGTAGCCCCGATTAAGGGGCCCGGCGGAACAAGACTTAAAATATTAGAAGCCATGGCTTCATCCTTGCCGGTTGTTACGACCACGGTTGGTGCAGAAGGCTTAGGGGTTAAAAGTGGAGTAGATATCCTTATTTCCGATAACATGGAAGAGCTTTCTTCATATACGGCCAGTGTTTTGAAAGATCGATCCCTGGCCAAAAAACTGGGAACATACGGAAAAAACTTTGTCCAGTCAAATTATGTTTGGGAAAAAAGCGCCATAATTTTGGATAAGCTTTATTCGGAGGTCTCATATGGAAAAAAAGCCTGAACTTTCAATCGTCATTCTTAACTACAACACCAAGGAACTTTTAAAAAAGTGCCTTGAATCAATCGAGAGATTTAAAGAGGAAGTTCCCCTGGAGATTATTATTTCCGATAATTCATCAACTGACGGAAGCGTGGAGATGCTTAAAGAAGAGTTTCCCGCCATTCCTGTTTATATTGGTCCCAATGTTGGTTTTTCAAAGGGAAACAATCGGGTCAGGAAGGTAGTCAAAGGAAGGGTTGTTTTATTCTTGAATCCGGATACGGAATTAAACAAAGGTGTTTTAAAAGAAACTTGTGGTTATCTTAAGAGTGATGAAAAAATTGGAGCAGTTGGTTGTAAAGAGGTTTTGCCCGATGGGAGTCTTGATAAAGATGCCAGAAGAGCCTTTCCGACGCCTTGGGTCGGCTTTACTCACCTGGTTTTAAGACTTGATCGAATATTCCCGAAGTCAAAATTGTTTTCGCAGTATTGGTATGGTTATAAGTCGGATACAGACATTCAGGAAGTCGATGCAATTCAAGGAGCCTTCATGCTTATTAAGAAGGATGTTCTGGATCAAGTCGGCTGGTTTGACGAAGACTATTCTTTTAATGGTGAAGACATTGACCTTTGCTGGAGGATAAAGGAAGCCGGTTATAAAATAATCTATTATCCGAAGGTTGAGATCCTTCATGTTAAAGGAGCGGCCAAGGGCAAATCCAAAGCCTGGAAACATAAAGTACCACTTAAGGATCGCCTTAAGATGCGTTCTAAGGAATTGGATGCAATGGCGATATTTTATAAAAAACATCTTTGGAACAAATACCCTTTGGTCTTAAATCTTTTAGTCATTTTTGGTATAAAGGTTTTTAAAGTTATTAGAATTGTAGGTATTGTCTTGTCAGGATAATGAAAATATTAATTGACGCCAGATTATATGGTTTGGAAAACGCGGGTTTAGGCCGTTATGTGATGAATCTGATTGATCGCTTGTCTGAACGCGACAAAACTGATAGCTACACCATTCTTCTTCGTAAAAAGTACTTTAATCAATTGAATTTACCGGGTAATTGGAAAAAAGTTTTGGCTGATTATCGACACTATACAGTTATTGAACAGATGAGATTACCCTTGATAATCTTAAAGGAAAAGCCCGACCTGATTCATTTTCCCCATTTCAATGTCCCCGTCTTTTGCCCGAAGCCGTATGTGGTCACGGTCCATGACCTTTTGATGCATCGCCAGAAAGGAAAAGAAGCAACCACCCTTAACCCGTTTATCTATTCATTTAAAAGGTATTTTTACCGTTATGTTTTTGATAATGCCGTTAGGAAAGCCAGAAAAATCATCGTTCCTTCCGAGACGGTTAAAAAGGAAGTTGTGAGCTTTTATAAAATATCAAAAGAAAAGATAGCGGTAACCTATGAAGGTGTTGAGCAAATTAATGAAGAGAATTTTTCCTGTGGAGTAACTAATAAGTACAACATAAAAAAGCCGTATTTTATTTATGCCGGCAATGCCTATCCTCATAAAAATCTTGATCGGGTTATCGAAGCCGTAAAAATGTTAAATAAAAAGAGTGGGGAAAAAGTTAATTTTGTTTTTGTGACTTCAAGAAATATTTTTGGAAAAAGGCTGGAAGCAAAAATTAAATTAATGAAAGCCGGTAATTACATTAAAGTTTTGGGTTATATTCCCGATGCGGATCTTTTCTCACTTTACCGTCTTTCCGAAGCTTTTGTCTTTCCTTCACTGTCCGAAGGTTTTGGTCTTCCCGGTCTTGAAGCGATGTGTTCGGGAACAATTTGTCTGGCTTCAAACATCGACATCTTTAAAGAAATCTACAAAGATAAGGTTATTTATTTTGAACCTTTAAAAACCGATTCAATAGCCAAAGCCATGGAAAAAGCATTGACAATGAAACCAGAGGTCAGAAATGAAATGATTAAAAATGGAAAAGAGTTTGTAAAAGTTTATTCATGGGATAAAATGGCACAACAAACCTTAAAGGTATATGAAGACAGCAATCGTTTATGATCGGATTAACAAATGGGGCGGAGCCGAAAGAGTTCTTTTAAGCCTTCATGATATTTTTCCTGAAGCGCCAATTTACACTTCCGTTTATGATGCCAGGAAAGCACCCTGGGCTAAGGTTTTCCCGAAAGTAGTTACTTCTTTTATTCAGGATATTCCCGTTTTGCATCGGGTTCATGAACTGGTTGGCTGGTTAACCCCATTGGCTTTTGAGCAGTTTGATTTTTCCCAGTATGATTTGGTGATCTCCGTAACCAGCGAAGCGGCCAAAGGCATAATTACCAGACCCGGTACTAAACACCTTTGCTATTGCCTCACTCCGACCAGATATCTTTGGAGCGGATATGAGGAATACCAGAAAAATCGACAGTGGCCTTTCAACCTTCTTCCTTTTTATAATTTGTTATCAAAACCTTTTTTAAATTATCTTAAAAAGTGGGATAAGGTTGCGGCTTATAGACCGGATGAAATTATTGCCATTTCCAAAGAAGTTCAAACAAGAATTAAAAAATATTACCAAAGACCGGCTTCTGTAATCTATCCGCCATTAACCCTTAAAGGTAAAACTATTCCTGTTGGTAAAAAAGAATATTATTTGGTTGTCGGAAGATTAATCCCTTACAAAAAAGTTGGTTTGGCAGTTGAAGCTTTCAACCAGTTAAAAAAACCGCTGGTGATTGTTGGTGAAGGTTCGGAAGAGAAAAAACTTAAAAGGAAAGCGGGAAAGACGATTAATTTTTTAGGTAATTTAAAGGATGAAGAATTGGCCAAAGTTTATGGCAAGGCCAAAGCCTTAATTCTTCCCCAAGAAGAAGATTTTGGTTTGGTTTCCTTGGAAGCACAATCTTCAGGAGTTCCGGTTATTGCCTATAAAAAAGGCGGAGCGTTGGAAACGGTTATTGATGGAAAGACAGGTCTATTTTTTGAATCACAAACAGTTGTTAGTTTATTGAAAACAATTGTAAAATTTGAAAAATTAAAATTTAAAGAGCAAGATTTAATAACCAACGCCAATAAGTTTTCAGAAAAGGTGTTTAAAAAAGAAATTTTGTCTATAATAAATAAATGAACGAAGACTATAGAGCCCATTTTTACGCCCTAATCTTCTGTGGTGGCGGTGGGACAAGGTTGTGGCCATATTCAAGAGAAAAAACCCCGAAACAATTCCTGGCTATTAAAGGAAAGAAATCCTTGATAAGAAAAACCTTCGACAGAGTATGTTTGGCAATTCCTAAAGAGAGAATCTATCTTATCACCCTTCCGGATTACGCTGACGAGATAAGAGCGGAAATTCCGGAAATTTCCAAGAAACAAGTTTTATTCGAACCGGCCAGAAAGAATACGGCTATGGCTGCCGGTTTGGGAGCTGCAGCTATCCTAAAGGCAGACCCCGAGGCCATTATTGCCAACATCTGGGCTGATCAGGTGATCGAAAATGAAGAAGGTTTTAAAGATACGCTTTTAACCTGTGGAAAAGCGGCTGCCGATGGAAAACATTTGGTCACGGCCGGTGTTACTCCCAAATACCCCCATACCGGTTTAGGGTATGTGGAAAAAAGAAAAGAATCTTTTAAAAACGGAGAGGTAAAAGTTTTTGAAGTTGAGAAGTTTACGGAAAAACCGGATTTACAAAAAGCTGAAGTAATGGTTAAAAGCGGGAAATATCTCTGGCATGTTGGACCGTTTACCTGGAAAGGAACCACCTTTTTTGAGGAATTAAAAAAACACGCACCGGATACTTATGACCGTTTAAATAAAATTAAGAATACTTATGGAAAATTATTTTCAAAAGGGAAAATTGAGGCGATTTATAAAAGCGCTCCCGATATTTCGATTGATTATGCCCTAGCTGAAAAAGCCGATAATTTCTTGGTTGTTGAAGGAATTTTTGATTGGCTTGATGTCGGTGATTTTTCTGTTCTCTGGACGGTTGAAGAGAAAAATAAAGAAGGCAACGCCCTTAAAAGTATTAAAGACGGACAAAGTTTTTGTTTGGATACGAAAAACTCTTTGGTCATCGCCAAAGGCGAAAGAATGGTAGCCGTTGTCGGACTTGAGGATGTTGTTGTCGTCTCAACCGATGATGCCACCCTGGTTGTTAAAAAGGATCAAGCTCAAAAAGTAAAACAAGTGGTTGAATATTTGAAAAAGGAAAAGAAAGTCGAATTTCTTTAGTGTGATATAATTCTGCCCGGTATGAGATACGAAATATTAAAAAGGAGTATTGACATCGTTGGCGCATCAATCTTGTTGGTTTTATTTTCTCCAATTATTTTGGGAACTGCTATCGCCATTAAGCTTAATTCCAAAGGGCCGGTTTTTGCCGATACACCTAAAAGAGTCGGCAAGAACGGAAAGCTTTTCTATCCTTATAAGTTTCGTTCGATGATACTTAATGCCCATATTCTCTTAAGAGAAGATCCCCGCTTTAAAAAATTATATGAAGAGTACAAAAAATCCAGTTTCAAACTTCATGAAGACCCAAGGGTAACCAAAGTCGGCAAGTTTATCAGAAAGCACTCCATCGATGAAATTCCTCAACTTTTAAATGTTTTGAAAGGGGAGATGAGTATTGTTGGACCAAGACCGTATTACCCTGACGAATTAGAGGAACAAACAGCCAAATACCCCCAAACGAAAAAACTCTTAAAAGATGTTGTTTCGGTCAGGCCGGGAATCACCGGTTATTGGCAGGTGACAGGCAGAAGTGAAGTTAATTTTGATAAAAGGATTGAAATGGATGCTTATTATGCCAGGAAAAAATCAATTATCTTTGATATCTTGGTTATGCTTAGGACCCCTTGGGCAATGGTTTCAGGAAAAGGGGCGGTTTAAAAACTTCTTCTTGAGTTCATCAATTCGTTTCCTGTAAGATGATTTATAGCTTAAAATGGAAAACCAGAACATTCAGATTCCTCAAATAAAACCAGAAGCGCCAGCAGCTCAACCAGCAATTGGTATTAATACTACGGTAAATAAGCCAAATCCGGTTTTATTGCAAAAACGTGGTTTTAATTTGTCATTTTTCAAAAACAGCAAGAAGGGAAAAATTATTTTAATTGCTCTATCGGTGGTTGCTGTTTTGATTTTGGTAAGCGTTATCCAAGGTTTATCGGTTTATAAAAACGGAAAAAAGTTCTATGCCTCGGTAAAACAATTATCAACGGTCGTTAAAGGCCAGAATATTGATCAGGCCAAAACAGAGATTACCAACACCAAAAAGAGCCTGAAGGGTTTACAGTCTTCCGTTAGGGGGCTTTTTTGGTTGAAGTTGACTCCTTTTTTGGGAACGTATATCAAAGATGCCGAAGCGGGGCTTAAGGCGGCCCAGTATGGTCTTGATGCGGGTGAAATCACTTTAATAACAGTAGAACCCTATATGTCGATTCTTGGTTTTGGA
>DIAR01000022.1:0-1181 GCA_002415845.1 Candidatus Woesebacteria bacterium UBA5073 | reverse complement strand
GAAATTTCCGGTAAGGTTGAATTAGCCAGAAAAGAACTTGATAAAGTTGATCCCAACCAGTATCCGGTTAAATTTAAAGGTAAGGCGGTTAGAGAACCTTTAAGAAATGCCCTCTCGATGTTTGATGAGGCAGCCACACTGATTAATCAGAGCAAACCTTTGTTAGAAGTTACCCCCTACTTGTTGGGAGTTGACGGAGGGGCCAGAAATTATTTTCTTTTGTTTCAAAATGACAAGGAACTTCGACCAACCGGTGGTTTTATGACTGGCTATGCCATTACCAAAGTGGAAAAGGCCAAATTCGAGCCGACCGCCTCCAACGATATTTATAACTTAGATGCACAATATAAACCAGTTATTCAAGCTCCCGATCCGATCGTTAAGTATATTAAAGGGCCATATATTTTGTCTAAAAATATCAGACTCAGAGACATGAACTGGTCACCGGATTTCGCTGTTTCAATGAAACAATTTACCGAAGAGGCGGCTAAGGTTGGGGTTACCAATATCGACGGAATAATTGCCGTTGACACCCAACTGTTGGTTAATCTTTTAGACGCCATGGGGCCAATTGCCGTTTCCGGATTCGGTACTTTCTCAACGGCGATTGAACCGAAGTGTAATTGTCCTCAAGTTATTTACGAACTGGAAAGCTTTGCCGATGTTGAGGGACCGATTATTTGGGATCCTTTAACGGGTAAGATTATTTATCGTCCCCCGAATTCGGATAACCGGAAGAAAATTATCGGGCCTTTAATGAATTCAATTATGGCCAACGCTCTGGGTCAGCCGAAGGATAAACTGCCAAAACTGTTTGAAGCCGCTTTCAAGTCCCTAGTCGAAAAACACGTTCTTTTGTACTTAAATGACGAAAAAGCTCAAAAAGCAGTTGAAGATTTTAATTTAGCAGGGAGAATTAAAGATTATCAGGGTGATTATCTTCACATTAATGATTCCAACTTGGGTGGCCGTAAGTCCAATTTATATGTCCAAAACGAAATCAGTCAGGAAATTTCCATTAGTGCGGGAGGTGCAGTTGAAAAAACGGTGACCATCACTTATAAAAATCCGGAAAAACATGATGGTTGGTTAAATTCCGTTTTGCCCGACTGGGTTAGAATTTATGTTCCTAAGGGAAGCCAGCTGATATCGATTGAGGGATTGGAAGAAAAAGCCGAGCC
>DIAR01000041.1 GCA_002415845.1 Candidatus Woesebacteria bacterium UBA5073 | reverse complement strand
AAGGTCTTCGGAACAAAAGCCTGGGAAATTCCGGAAACTTCCCGTCAGGCCAAAGGTCAGGCCTTGGTTAATATCTTAAACCTTGATCAGGGTGAAGAAATTTTGTCCCTTCTGGCCCTGGGCGAAAACGCCGAATACAAATACCTGGTTATGGCCACCGAAAAAGGCATCGTCAAAAAGACCGGTATCAAAGAATTCCAAAACTTAAGGGCTTCGGGCCTTATAGCCATTAAGTTAAATAAAGAAGACAAACTGGTTTCGGTCCACCCGACCTCGGGAGAAGATCATATCATTCTCTTAACCAGAAAAGGCAAATCCATCAGATTCCCTGAAGCCAACGCCAGACCGATGGGTAGGGCCACCACCGGAGTAACGGGCATCAAATTTGAGGAAGGCGACCAGGTTATTTCCATGGACGTCTTCCCGGCCAAGGAACAGATCAGCAAAGACAAAAGAAAGAAATTTTTCCGGGATATCTTAACCATCTCGGAGAGAGGCTTGGGCAAAAGAAGCCCGGTTCATTTCTTCCCGGTCCAAAAAAGAGCCGGCAAAGGTGTTAAAGGGTCGGTTTTGTCCGAAAGAACGGGCAATTTAGCCGCTGCTTTAATGGTGACCCAGGAAGTTGACCAGATTGTCATTACCTCCAAAGGGGGACAGGTCATCAAGCTTCCCATCAAAAACATTCCGCAATTGGGAAGGGCAACACAGGGGGTAATTTTAATGCGCTTTAACAACAAGGCCGATACGGTTGCGGCCTGTGCCAAAATCTACAAGGAGGAAGAAGACGAAGAAGAAGAGGTTAAACAGCCGGAAGATAAAGCTTCAAATTAAACAAACTTCATGAAAAAGGGTAATTTTTTTCGTGCCTATTGCATCTTGATATAAATCTAAATAAACTTAAAGAAGTCGTGAAAAGATGAATAAACCCAAGTACACTGTCTACCTCAAAAAACAAAGTTTTGACCTCATCGACGAGAAGGATAAAATCCTGTCTTTTGAGTTTTCTCCGGAGGCCTGCAAGAACACGGAAATACTCAATGCCGACCTTCTCAAGCACGAGGTCGGTACTTTCATCACCGACAATAACCTGGCCAAAGAAGACGCCATCATCATCCTGGCCGAAGATTTAATCTTTGAAAAAGTAATTGACTTAACCGACAAAAAAATCAACGAAAAGGAAGAGGAAAAAAGCTTCATGGATATCGTGCCCATCAAAAATGACAACATTACCCAGAAAACGATTGTGACGAATGATGTTAAAATCCTCCTGGCCGTCGACAAAAACTACTTCACGACCGTCAAGAAAGCCTTCGAGAAACAAGACATCAAAGTTGTCAGCGTCCTTCCCCAGAATCCTTTCTTCCATCCGGAAAAGAATAAAACCGTTAACCCGGCCATTCTTTCCATCATCTATGACAACGACGACCTCATCAAGAAAGCCGATCTTTTAAGCTTTAATGTCGTAACGGAAGAAGAACCTAAAGAGGAAAAGGAAGAGCCAAAAGAAAAAGAAACAACCAAGAAAGCCGGTTCGCTTATCTTCGGTATTATTTTAATTATCATTATCGGGGCCTTAATGATCGGGGTCGGTTCATACCTTTTTATCAACAAGCCCTGGGTCAAAGAAACTCCAAAACCGGAAGCAACGGAAGTGCCGATTACCACCGAAGAGACAGCCACACCGGCAGCTACCTTAGCCAAGAAAGACATCAATATCGAAATCTTAAACAAAACCAAAACGGCCGGGTTGGCCGGAAAAGTTGAAGAAAAACTAATCGGGTACGGCGATATCAAAACCGGAAACACAACCTCCACCGATTCGGCCACAACAGAAGTCGTCTTTTCGGCCAGTATCTCGGCCGACATAAAAGCGGAGATAGAAACCCTTCTTACCAAGATGTTCTCAAAGGTAACAACCCCAGAAGGCGTTTTACCTAAAGGTTTTGATATCCTCATCAAAACCGGAGCGGAAAGTCTTTAAAAAAAAGACAAAAAAAGACCGCTCAAGGATTAAATAATTTCATAATCACCTGAGCGGTAACTTGCGCTTAGCTTTTGGGGGGTTCTTGAACTGGTGTTGCCGCAGCTTTTGCAGCAGCTTCAATTGCTTTGATTTTCTTTTGGGCGGCACCCGACATAATGATCAGGGCAATAACAGCCGCAATGTCAAATACGATCAAACCTTGAGCATCACTGGTGCTGACTATACCCATACTTCCGAGCAGGAAACCGATACCGGCCCCGACTCCGACAGGGAGCAGTCCCCAGGCCCAACCCATTTTTGCCTTACGCCACAGAGAACAGACACCGATAGTCAGAATTACTTCCAATATTAGACACATTCGAACCTCCTTCTTTTGAATTCTTTGAATTTTAAAGATCCCCAAACTAAACTAAGCTGCCAAGTATAACATCTAATATTAAAAAGGGCAAAAGTGCCCGTGTTCATCACTAAATCTGCTATAATCGCCCCAGCCTTATAAACGTACCTTAAAAGAGAAAGGAGTGTGCCAGATGAGAAAATTACTGCCTTTAATTTTCGTCATGGCAATTGTCTTTATTGGATGTGCCCAAAGCGTTCAGCCGGAAGTGGTATTTTCAACACCGACCATTGCGGTCGCAACCGAAACTCAAATCCCGGCAACACCGACGATAACTCCAAGCCCGACGGCCACCCCCAAAGCGGATCTTTATTATATTGTCCAGCCGGGGGATACCTTAAGCAGCATTGCCGAAAAATACGGTCTGGAGGCATCATATCTTTCGGGGATAAACAAGATTGTCGATATGGACATGATTTACGTCGGACAGATGATAATGCTCACGGGAGAACTTTTAATACCCGAGGCAACCATCGATGGCAAACAAATCATCGTTCAGCTCTCGACCCAGAAAGTCTTTGTATACGAAGATCGAGTACTCTTGAAGACCTTTGTCGTCTCAACCGGTGTCACCGAATATCCGACCAGAATTGGAGAATTCTATATATACGTTAAGTATGAATTAACCAGAATGACCGGACCCGGGTATGATCTTCCCAATGTTCCATGGGTCATGTATTTTGATCAGGGAAGAAGTTTCCACGGAACCTACTGGCACAGTAATTTCGGCTATCCCATGTCGCACGGATGTGTGAATATGCGCACTGATGAAGCGAAATGGCTTTATGATTGGGCCGAAGTAGGAACCGAAGTATTGGTTATTCCATAAAAAGAAAAGTAAGGCAAAGAGGGGAACCTAAAAGTTTAATAAAATAAACTAAAGGGTTCCCCGTTTTTTTATATTTTAATCACCCCTGCTAACTTGACTTCTAGGGAAATCGGATCAGAATAATCCTAATTTTGTAAAGGATGTCATTTAATGAGTAACCATAAAATTATTGGAGATTTGGGAGAAAAAGATGTGGTAAACCATGTCTTGTGCCCCAATTGCCAAAGTAAATTAATGTTGCTTCCCGAAGGATTTCCGATAAATGATGTTCAGTGTTCAAGGTGTCTATTCAGAGCCCAGGTCAAAACTGTAAATAGTAAACCGAGATCTCAAATTCTTGGAGCCGGATGGAACATTTTCGAAAAGGTTCTTAAAGCTGGATATCTCATGCCTCAATTAATTATTAATTTCAACTGGACAGATAAAAATGGAGACATAAACAAGGAAATAAGATTTTATCCTTTTGTCGCAAAGGCAAATATCAAAAAGTACCAACTTTCGGAAAAGGCAAAAAGGGCAAATTATAAAATGTTTAGATATGTAGGTCTTGATAAAATTCCGTTTATCACACTTTATGCAAAGAAGTAGTTTAATCAAAGCAAAGAAATCGTATGCAAAGTATTGATACATTCATCGCCATAATTTCTCCGCATTTTTTAAAACACCTTAAAAAAAATTCATATGTTCCATGGAAACACTTCCCAACAAATAAATCAGAGGGTGAAAAATTTTTAACTCATTTATACAACCAAATAATAAAAGGTCAATATAGCCCATCCTTCCCTAGAGATTATGTTGTTTCTAATAAACATAACAGCGTGGCCAGAATAGTTCCATCTTTAACCCTTGAAGACTATTGCACTTATTATTACTGTGTCAAAACTCTAGAAAAATATTTGGCTTTAAATAGGGTTGAAGGAACCTATGGGGGTTTTAGGCTTGGTGGAGAATTTAGAAGTAAAGAAGATGAAGAATTTAAAGAACTTCAAGAAATAACATTTTCGACATCTCCCTTTACTTATAATCCTTTAGCATGGAACAAGGCTTGGAAGGATTTTCAAAAGAAAGCCGCAATTTATTCGGCTGACAGTAGATTTAGTTTCTTTTTAAAATTCGATATAGCCAATTTTTATAACACCATCAACCTTACAATATTAGAAAAGAAAGTTAGATTTGTTTGCCCAAAGGAATATACAGACGAATTAGATCTTCTATTTTTCTTTCTAAAATATTGGAATAAGAGATTTTTGAAATACG
>DIAR01000017.1 GCA_002415845.1 Candidatus Woesebacteria bacterium UBA5073 | reverse complement strand
CCAATTTGGCCGTGGCTGTCTTTGCCACAAGCCTTATTCCAACCGTTTCGGCCGGTAATGTGCCTGTGGAAGAGACTATCGTTTCCGAAGAAAGAACCATTTTAACAACCGAAAGGGCTATTCAATACCCAACCGAAAAAATCTCAATTACCCAGGGTTTCAGACTTTTCCACCCCGGAATTGACTTAGACGGTATAACCGGCGATCCAATCAGACCAATTATGGCCGGTAAAGTCGAGGCAATTTCGAGGTCTAAATATGCCTACGGCAATGCCATTATTATTAGCCACGGTAACGAGTTAACCTCGCTTTACGCTCATTTATCGAAAATCCTGGTTGAAGAGGGTCAAAACGTAACGACCGATACCGTTATTGGTGAAATGGGTGCAACAGGCAGAGCCTTTGGCGACCACTTGCATTTGGAGATCAGGGACCACGAAAGACCAATCAATCCAGCCTCAATTCTTCCCTACCCGAAGATTTAATAATCCATGCCCCCCTGGGGCATCTGTGGAGTCTTCTCTTTTTCCGGAATGTCAGTAATTAAGCCTTCAGTCGTTAAAACCATCATGGCTACAGAAGCAGCGTTTTGGAGAGCGCTTCTGGTTACCTTTAAAGGGTCTAAAATCCCAAAACCGGTCATTGAGCCAAACTCCCCGGTTAAGGCGTTAAAGCCATAATCCCCGTCTTTAGCCTCTTCGACCTTTCTTAAGACATAGCCGTCATCCTCACCGGCGTTTTTGGCCAGCCATCTTAAAGGCTGTTCCAAGGCTTCCTTGACAATTTCAATCCCCACCTTTTCGTCTTCCTGAGTGGAAGTTAGTTTTGAGAGGACCTTTCCGGCCTTAATTAGAGCAACTCCGCCTCCGGGTAAAATACCCTCTTCAATGGCGGCTTTGGTCGCCCCAACCGCATCTTTAACTCTCTCCTTTTTCTCGTTTAACTCAATTTCGGTAGCTGCACCGACATTAATCTGGGCTACCCCTCCGGTAAGTTTGGCCAGCCTTTCCTCAAACTTTTCTTTGTCAAAATCAGAGTCCGTTTCGGCAACCTGTCTTCGGATGGCCGCAATCCTGCCTTCGATTTCCTTTTTGCTGCCTTTTCCACCAATGATTCTTGCATTTTCCTTGTCGGCCCAAACTTTGTCGGCCTTCCCTAAATCCTCAACCTCGATTGATTCAAAAGTCCTGCCTGTTTCTTCGGAGATAATTGAGCCTCCGGTCAAAACGGCAATATCCTCAAGGATTTCCTTGCGCCTGTCACCAAAACCGGGGGCCTTAATGGCCAGAACATTAAAAGTCCCTTTGAGCTTGTTAACGACCAAGACAGCCAAAGCTTCGCCTTCAATCTCGTCGGCAATGATAACCAAATTCTTGGAAACCTTAACGAATTTCTCCAAAAAAGGAAGAAGATCGGCAATGGCCGAGATTTTCTTGTCGGTTAAAAGAATGTAGGCATCTTCAATTTCAGCTTCCATCTTCTCCGCGTTGGTCACAAAGTAGGGTGAAACGTAGCCTTTATCAAATTCCATACCCTCTTTGTAGTCAATATCAATCGTTAAGCCCCTGCCGTCCTCAACCGTAACGACCCTGTCTTCCTTACCCAGTGCTTCGGCAATCTTTTTTCCGATTTCCTCATCCCCGGCCGAGATGGTGGCTACCTGAGTGATTTCTTCCTTGTTTTTAATCGGCTTGGCCATTTTCTTCAATTCTTCAATAACGGCCGCAACTGCTTTCTCAATCCCCTTTTTAATAATCATGGGGTTGGAGCCTGCGGTTACGTTCTTCATGCCTTTTTCGGTAATAACTTTAGCCAAAAGGGTAGCTGTGGTTGTGCCGTCGCCGGCATTATCATTAGTCTTGGAAGCCGCTTCTTTAACCAGCTGTGCACCCATGTTTTCAAAAGGATCTGGTAATTCAATCTCTTTGGCAACCGATACTCCGTCATGAACAATGTTTGGAGCTCCCCATTTTTTATCCAAGGCGATATTTCTGCCTTTCGGACCAAGCGTGGTCACAACCGCTTTGGCCACAATATCAATCCCTCTTAAAAGGGCTTGTCTGGCTTCGTCGGAAAATTTAAGTTGTTTAGCCATTATTTTTCGATTGCGAGGATATCCTCAAACTTGGAAAATAAGTATTCCGTCTGTTCAAGCTTAACTTCATTACCGCCCCATTTTTTATAAATGACCGTCTCGCCCTCTTTACAGGGAGCCTGTCTTTCTTTTCCGTTATCAAGAATTTCTGATGTTCCAACTGCTAAGACCTTTCCTCTTTGGGGTTTTTCCGAAGCGTTATCGGGAAGATATATTCCTGAAGCTGTTTTTGTTTCCGCATCCAAGGGTTTAATCAAAACATAACCCGGAGCCGGAATAATACTAACTTTTTTTTCTTTCTTCTTTGTTGCCATAAAACCTAAAAAAACTGTTAGCAATAGTTAACAGTGACTGCTATTTTATACATGCCCCTTAGGCTTGTCAAGAAGTGAAGGAGGAGAATTTCTGCAAGATTTCGGAACTTAAAATCTGGGGGTGAAAAACAGCTTTTCCTTTACTTACTTTTTCTTTGGTTCTCTTTCCTTTCATATATCTCATCTGCAGGCTTCTGGCTAAAGGTTCAAAAAAGGACCAGACTGAGCTTTCAACCTTTATCTTTTTAAACTCCTTTATTTGAACCGCATTTGGCCAATACTCTTTTATCCAGCTGTTTTTGAAAAGAAAATGTTCGAAGGTTTGTTCTTTGTTAACCAAGGGCTTAATTTGGGCAATCTCATGGGCGGTAAAGATATTTCTCTCCCCCTTCGGCCAAACCAAATTAGCTTCATCAAGCCAAAGATTAAAACAGAGTTTGTCTTTAACCTCTTTCTCACCAAACCTTCTTACGGGAGCACTAATTAGCCTTAAACAAAGAAGGGTAATCAGTCGGGATAGCCATAATGTGCCTTTTTTGGTAATAACCAAAAAATCAATATCCGCCTCTTCGGAAGCATTACCCATGGCCAGCGATCCGGTTAGACAAACGGCTTTTATCGTTGGTATAAATTGAAGGTATTGCCCGTATTTACGGGCCAATCTTTCCTTTTTCTCTGAATTTCTCTGCCTTAATTGCCTGGTTGTTATAACACCGATTTTTCCCTTCACGAAATAGAAACCATCCTTAAAATCAATTTCGGCATTGGGATTGTTCTTTCTGGCCACTTTTTCGGCCACTTCCCATTTCAAGAGTTCCATTTCTTTTAAAGGAAAGTCAAAAAGGCTGTGGTAATAAATAGCTAGTTTGTATTTGGGAGCAAGATTTTTAACAACATCTTCTTTCATTGAGCAACTAAGCCATATTGGGATAAAACCTGCGCAACGCCCGTCGCGACCGTTTCGAGGGCTTTTCCGGCCGGATTTCCTAAGTTTACCGAGTTAACGGCATCTTCAAAATATTTACTAATTTGGGTATTAATTCCGGTCGGACCATCCCAGGTTCTTGAGGCTAAATACCAACTTTGCGCATTGGGGGCCAGACTTATAATTGATCCTAAAATCGGATCGGTTGAAAGAAGACCGGCCATGTCGACTCTTGAATATGGTTCACCGAAGGGTCTGGTTTTGGCAGCTGCCTGATAAAGTTTCTCCAAAGAAGCTTTTTCGGATAAGTATTTCAAGAACTTCCAGGCCTCCAACTTGTTGGGGCTTCGACTCCAAACTCCCTCAGCCCAATAGGTGGCATAGGTGATATCGGCTTCCGACTGGTTGATTTTGGCCGGCTGCGGAACCGGGACAACTTTAAACTTCAAGGTCGGATTTTGGGCTTTAATTTCCAAGGCTCGCCATGACGGACCGAAATACATGGCCAGCTTCCCGGCCGCAAAAGCAACGGTCGAAGTGGGCAAAGCCTGGTTCCAAACACCATCAACGGCCGAAAAAACCGTAAAGAAGGTTAAGGCGTCTGATGCCAGCTGGTCCGTTGGTTTAGCCAAATTAACATGATTCTGAAGCATCATGAGAGCTAAAATCTCCTGCCAATGGTCAACGTTTTCCGTTCTACCCAGGGCAACCCCGGCTTGAGTAATTGTCCCCTGTTCATCTTTTACCGTTAAGGCTTTGGCTGTTTCTCTTAAATCATCCCAAGTTACAGGAACACTCTTTCCTTCCTTGGCAAATAAATCCTCATTAATAAATAAGGCCAGTCCGTCATACATTAAAGGAATTCCGACAATCCCCGTTTTACTGGTTAAATCGGCCGAGGCAACGGGATAAAAAGTCTGGGCAAACTCGGAAGCACTCATCACGCTGGCCGGGAGATAATCCAATTCGTTTTTAAACATCGGAACCCAGGTATTGTGGAAGCGGAAGATATCGGGGCCGGTTCCTTTGGCCAGGGCGTTAGTTAATCTTTCCCGGTAATCTTGTTGGGATTGTTTAACGTATTTAATCTTAACTTTCGGATTTTTTGCTTCGTATTCAGAAATTAAGGCGGCCGTCATGGTGTTGTCTTCCCACAAACCCCACCAGGTTAAAGTTACTTCCTGGTTGGTTACCTTTTTGGCGGCCATATTCTTGAAAACAAAAAAACCGACGGCTATTAAAACAAGAACAATTAAAATAACAAAGGGTAAAAAAGAAAACTTTTTCTTTGGTAGCGGCGGAGTCATCCCGATTAAGGGAGCAGCCCCCGACGGCTGTGGCGGTTGAGGCGTTGGATTAATAACCTCTTTTGGCGGCAACGTCGGGCCTTGATTTTGCATGCTTGGATATTCGATCGCCATATCTAATCTTTCTTGTTTTAATGTTATCATACAAGCAAAGGTATGTTTAATAACAAATTTATAAAACACCTTAAAAAACACAAAAAAACGGTCATTAAATTTGGCAAATATTTCTTAATCGGCCTTTTAACAATCGCTCTTTTTTTAACCTCATACCACCTTCTTTTTTGGGGCAAAATTTATCCCAACATGTATGTTGCCGATATTTCTCTTTCAGGTAAAACGGTCAACGAGGCTATAAATATCCTCTCGCAAAATATTACGATGCAAAATAAACTGGTCTTGACCTCCCAAAATCAGACTTTCGATATTGCCCCCAGTCAAATTGATTTGAAAATTAACTACAGCGAATCGGCGATTGCTGCTTTCGAAAGATTCAGAACCGGTAATATCGCCTATGATTTCGGCAAAAGATTAAGTTCTCTTTTTGTTAAAACCAATATGGGTTTAAGACTGACCTTAAACGAGGAACTTTTGGATAAACACCTTTCTGTTATTGCCGGACAAATAGAAACCGATCCTATCTACCCTTCGGCCAAACTAATAAGCGGAAAAATAGCCGTTGATAAAGGCAAAAAGGGAACGGAGATTGATATTCAATCACTGCGCGCCAAAATCGGTTACAACCTGGCTTTTACCAAAACCGACCCGATTGAAATTCCGATTAAGGATGTTGATCCGACCCTTTCTGAAGAAAAAGTTTTATTGTTTCAAAAAAGAGCCGAAACACTCGTTGGTAAATCCCTCACTTTTATTTACGACGAATCCAAATTTCCCTTAAACGATGAGGCTTTGATAAAGGTCCTTGATCCGGCAAAAGAATACAACCCCGATTTACTTGAGCTTTTTATTAAAAAGGCAGCGGCCGAAATAAATCGTGAGCCCCAAGATTCAACTTTTGTCTTTGACAATGGCCGGGTTAATGAGTTCAAACCGGCCAAAGACGGTCTTGAGGTTAAGGAAGATGTTTTTAAAAACATGCTCATGGGCAACATCAGAAGTCTTGAGACATCTTCCGAATCCGCCAAAACCCTGGAAATCCCGGTTACCAAAACGGCTCCCAAAATTCAAACCGGTGATGTTAATAATTTGGGGATTAAGGAGTTAATCGGCAAAGGTTCTTCAAGGTTTGCTCATTCAATTGTTAACCGTATTCACAACGTTGAATTGGCATCATCCAAGTTCAAGGGTGTCCTGGTCGCCCCCGGGGAGATTTTTTCTTTTAATAAAACCCTGGGCGATGTTTCGGACTTTACCGGTTATAAACAGGCCTACATTATTAAGGACGGAAAAACGGTCTTGGGTGATGGCGGCGGCGTTTGTCAGGTTTCCTCAACCCTCTTTCGGGCCGTTCTTAATGCGGGATTACCGGTTATCGAAAGAAGGGCTCACGCTTACCGGGTATCATATTACGAACAGGGGTCCCCGCCCGGATTGGACGCAACCGTTTATGATCCAACCACCGATTTTAAATTTAAAAACGATACCGAATATAACATTCTTATCCAACCTGTTTTTAACAGAAGTGCTCAAACCCTGGTTTTTGAACTCTACGGAACCAGTGATGGTCGGGTTTCAACCATTTCCAAACCGGTCGTCTCCGATTTGGTTGCACCCCCCGATGATTTATATATTGATGAACCAACCCTTCCGGCCGGACAGATTAAGCAAATCGACTATAAAGCCTGGGGGTCAAAAGTTACCTTTAACTACATTGTTGAAAGAGACGGTCAGGTCATTTACAAGAAAACCTTTGTTTCCAACTACCACCCCTGGCAGGCTATTTTCCAAAGGGGTACCGGCCCCGCTCAATAAACTATGAGAATTTTAGGCATTGAAACCAGTTGCGATGAAACAGCAGCGGCTGTTGTTGAAGATGGCGTAAAGATTGTTTTTTCCGTTGTTGCCTCATCAGCCGAAATGCATATTAAAACTGGTGGAATTATTCCGGAGAAGGCAGCCAGGGAACAACTCAAGTCAATTATTCCGGTCATCGATGAAGCTTTAAAGGAATCTCCCATCAAAACCATAGATGCCATCGGCGTTACTGTTGGCCCCGGTTTAATCGGGAGCCTTTTGGTTGGCATTGAAGCCGCCAAAACTCTGGCTTACGCTTTCCAAAAACCGATTATTCCCGTTAATCACCTCGTTGCTCATATCTATGCCAACTTCTTAAGTGATACCCCTCCTCAATTCCCCTGTCTTTGTTTAGTGGTTAGTGGCGGCCACAGCGATATTGTTTTAATGAAAGGGCATGGTGATCTTGAATGGATTGGCGGCACCAGAGACGATGCGGCCGGCGAAGCCTTTGACAAAACAGCCCGCCTTTTGGGACTGCCCTATCCCGGTGGCCCGGCCATCGGACTTGGCGCAAAAACCTTTATGGATAAAAATCCCGATTTTAAATTAACCCTTTTTCCCCGACCGATGATTACCGATGACAATTTTGACTTTAGTTTTTCCGGCTTAAAAACGGCGGTTCTTCGGTACACCGAAAACAACAAAGACACTGATATAAATCAACTTTGTGCTGAAGTTCAACAAGCGATTGTTGATGTTTTAATCGCTAAAACTTTTAAAGCCATTAATAAATACAAACCCCAAAGCCTTCTTTTGGCCGGAGGAGTAGCCGCCAACCTTCATTTAAGAGAAAGTTTTGCCAAAAAAGCTAAAGAGCTGGACCTAGGCTTTTATTGTCCTCCCCTGCCTTTGTGTACCGACAACGCTGCCACCATTGCTTCGTGCACTTTCTTTAATCAAAAAACTTTTTCCTTAAAAGATATTGAAGCCAATCCCGAATTAACAATTAACGATGCCTTCTAAATTGAGTATAATCTAAAGCCAGAATGGATAAATATTTTGACCACGCAAAGGAAGAAAAGGATTTGTATGCCCTTTGGGAAAAGTCCGATGCCTTTAAACCAAAGATTGAAAAAGGAAAGAAGCCTTTTTGCATTATCATGCCCCCACCCAATGCCAACGACAACCTCCATGTCGGACACGCCCGCTTTATCACGATTGAAGATATTCTTATTAGATATCACCGGATGAAGGGTGACGCCACCCTTTGGCTTCCGGCCGCCGATCATGCCGGTATTGAAACACAGTATGTTTTCGAAAAGAAATTAAAAAAAGAAGGTAAATCCCGACTCGATTTTGACCGTGACACCCTTTACAAGATGATTTGGGATTTTGTTAACGATAATAAAACCAACATGGAAAACCAACTGCGCTCAATGGGTTCTTCCTGCGACTGGTCAAGAAACAAATTCACCTTGGACCCGGACATTATTAAAATTGTCTACAAAACGTTTAAGAAACTGCATGACGACCAACTGCTTTATCGGGGCGAGCGGATTGTAAACTATTGTCCCCGCTGCGGTACGGCCTACTCGCAACTGGAAGTTGATTCGGTAGAGAGAGAAGACGATCTTTATTTCCTCGATTACGGAAACATTAAAATTGCCACCACCAGACCTGAAACTATTTTTGCCGATGTCGCCATTGCCGTTAACCCGAAGGATAAAAGATACGAAAAGTTAATCGGAAAGAAAGCGATTATTCCTCTTATTAAGAGAGAAATACCAATCATTGCTGATTCTTTGGTGGATATTAAGTTTGGAACCGGGGCTTTGAAAATTACCCCCGGACACGACGCTACCGATTTTGAAATCGGACAGAACCATCATTTGTCTGTTGTTTCGGTTATCGATGCTTCAGGAAGAATAATAAACGCACCAGAAAAATATGTCGGTCTAAAAGCCGAACAAGCCAGAGAATTAGTGATTAACGATTTAAAAGAAAAGAATTTACTTTTAAAAACAGAAAAAATTAAACACGTGGTTGGCCTTTGTTATAAAGATAAAGGATTAATCGAACCGATGGTTTCCAAACAATGGTTTATCAAAATAAAACCCCTAGCCGATGCCGCCCTTAAAACCATTAATGATGGCTTAGTTAGTTTCTCGGTTGCCCGATACGAAAAGATTGCCAAACATTGGCTTAAAAATCTTAGGGATTGGAATATCTCCAGACAAATTGTTTGGGGCATAAGAATACCAGCCTTTCGCTGCGAGAAATGTCTTGAATGGACCATTACCGACGGGGTAACACCTGACAAATGTGACTCTTGCGGAAACGGTGTCTTAACCCAAGACCCGGACACTTTTGATACTTGGTTTTCCTCCGGTCAGTGGCCTTTTGCAACCCTACAAACCGGCCCAAAGGGAGATTTTGATTATTTTTACCCAACCTCCGTTATGGAAACGGCTTACGACATTCTCCCCTTCTGGGTTATTAGAATGATTATGTTGGGACTCTATGCAACCGGAAAAGTTCCTTTTAAGGAAGTTGTTATTCATGGACTGGTCAGAGACAAAGAGGGTCAAAAGATCAGTAAGTCAAAAGGTAATGTTATTAATCCTCTGGAGATGAGCGACAAATACGGCACCGATGCTTTAAGAATGGGGATTATTTGGGGCGCTTTAATTGAAAACGATGTTTGTTTATCCGAAAACAACATCCGGGGCCAAAGGAATTTTGCCAATAAAATCTGGAACATCGGCCGCTTCGTCTTTGCCAATAAAGATAAAAAAACCAAAGAAAATAAAGACGATAACTGGATTAAAGATGAATTGGCCAAGACCGTTTCTGAAGTTTCCAAAGCTCTTGATAACTACCGCTTAAGCGAAGCAGCTGAAGAACTTTATGATTTTATCTGGCATAAATTGGCCGATACCTACATCGAAAAAATAAAAGACCGAAGAGAAGAAGCCCAAGAAACACTGGAGGAAGTTTATAAGCAAGTTTTAAAATTAGCCCATCCTTTTATGCCGTATGTCACCGAAGCTGTTTGGCAAATTGGTTACAGTAAAAAAGAAGATCAACTCCTTATTAATTCTTCCTGGCCGAAAGGTTAAAACCCGCCTTGCATCTATATTTCAAATCGACAATAATGTTTTTTAGTGTCAAAAACTGCCTCAAAGAAAAAGGTTGATTTAAACAGCGAACTTCTTTTTCTGCTTTTATCAGTATCTCTTGTTTTTATACTCATCCTGACGGTTTTTAATATTAGTCAAAACCGCTTCAATCAA
>DIAR01000032.1 GCA_002415845.1 Candidatus Woesebacteria bacterium UBA5073 | reverse complement strand
AATAATTGAGCCGTAAATAGAAATGAAAAGAGTGGCCGATAAGGGAATAAAACCGTTGATGTAATAATATCGCCCCGAAAGACCCGTATAGCCGATAAAGGCATAGGTTGAAAAAAAGATAAGCATTAAGAGTGAAGGCAGGATACTTCGAACAAGAGAAATTTCTTCCTTTTGACCTTTACTCTTTAAAAAGAAATATAAAATGGAAGAAAGAAAGAAAAGCGGAACTAAAAATGGTCCCATCCCGGCAAAATCATAAAGATAATATTTTAAGGCCGGAATAACCGGTGAGATGACACCGATAAAACGGGCCGAACCGGACGAAAAACCGACAAACATAGGCAAAAAGAAAAAGGCTGCCAAACCAAAAGAGGTTAAGAAAATCATCAGGCCGTATTTAATCCTTTGTCTTTTGGAGATCGGTTCTGCCAGGAAGATAAAGAACAAAGTCCCGCAAAGGAAAAAAGACATCAGAACATGACTCATCATCGTTAAAGCTAAAGGCAAAACCAGCCAGGCAAAGGCTTTTTTGGGAAAAACACTTGCCGTTCTTAACTGATTTAGAAAAACGGCCGCCCGCCAGAGCGTTATCATCGATAAACCGACGGCAAAAATCCTGGGGTAAATTCCCCCGGCCACCATCCAAAACCACAAACTGAAAGAAGACAGAGCGATAACTGAGGTTAAAAGGGCTCCCAAATGACTTTTCGTTTTTTCATAAACATAGCCGAATAAACCGACACCAATCATAACAAAGGTCAGAAAACCGATAATGTAAAGCGGTTTTTCGGGGGTTAAGGAAAAGACTTTGGCGATAAAGGTGCCCAGGAAATAAAAAAGAGGTGCTTCGGATTTGTAGTTGGGCATACCGTTAGCCCAATGATATTGCCAAAAAACGTGGGGAAAAAATTGACCGTTATAAATAATTCTGGTTATCCTGGCATAGGCATCGGCCCCTTTGGGAAAACCACTCCAGGCTGTTAATTGTTGGCCAAAAATGGCCACATAGGTAACAATTACTAAAACGGCAATAATAACCCCGATTTTATTTTTGTTCATTGGTATTCCCCTTTTTCCTAAGTAAGTAGACTATTAAGAATACAATTGTTCCCGCGGTTAGAAAATAACCTAACCAAACATCAAAGGTCTTCTGATAAGAAAGATCGATTTCGACAGGACCCGTTACCTGTGGGTTAATATAAATAAAACCAATAACATCGGCTTTGATGGGAACTGTTTTTTTCTCAACCACTTTCCCCTCTTCAAAACGTTTTAAGGTCGCTTTCCAGCCGGGATTATAATTTAACTGAACCGAAACGGCTTCATCCTTGTCCAGATTGGCTGTTATCTTGGCTCGACCAACCTCTTGCCAAGCAAATTCAGCCTCTTTTGCTCCCCTGTCATCAATATAGTCAACGTATTTTTTCAGGTTTTCCAAATCAACACCGTTTTTCAGTTTAGTTAATTTGGCAAAAGCACTTTTCTTCACCACTCCGGCCAAAGAGGGTTTATTTAAAGGCAGTTTATAAATAACATCACCCCCAAGATCGGCCATTTCTTCCACTCCCTCAATCGCGGCAAAACGCTCGGGCGATAGATAATCGTGGTAGATTTCCCTGGAGGTCGGCAGATTAAGAACGAGATAGGAAATATTTAAGGCCCGAAGCCAAAGGGCCGCACTCTCCCCGGCCATACCGACAGGTGCATTCTCCCCGGTATTAACTTGATAAGTTGCATTTAAAAGCCACGGGTTGGCCAGTCCGTCATTACCGCCCCTTATTTGCGGCACGTCAACAAAGGTGTTGAGCCAGAAAGCCGTTGAGCCGGTGGCATATATTCTTTCTCCTTTGGTGTTATCTTTTAAAAAAGAGGCAATCTGATACTCCGAAGTCTTGGTAATATCCGGGTTAGGTAAAGTTATTTCCCAAGCGTTTCGGTAATATCGGGCAGGGAAAAAAAGCGTAAAACCCAAAAAAAGAACTGACAATAAATATTTAAGCCAGGCTTTTTTAATTCTGGTTGTTAGATAAACAAAGAGAAAAGCCAGAAGAATGGCTATTCCCATGTCCATTTCCAAAAGGTAGCGGTTAGGCTGCGGCAGGAGCATTATCTGACTTTTAAACCACAAATAGGCCGACAAAAAGAAAAGGACCACAAAACTACCGACGCCAAAAATAATTTTGTTTTTTATCTTAACCAGGATGGTTGTTAATATAAATAGAACGGGAATGAACAAAAAGATGGCCGGCAAAACCGAAAGAGTTCCCCCGCCTCCACCTTTAACGCCTCCGGTTCCGATTGAAAGGCTGGCTTTAATAAAAGAAGCATTGTAACAAAAAGCCACCAGGCCATAACTTATAAGAAAATAGACAAAAAGCGGTTTAACCTTTTTAGGCCAGTCTTTTTCCGTCGCATGAGTTAAGAAAAGAAGAATAATAATGACAGCGTAGCCAATTAAGGCAATGATATTGGTTAGGGCCAAAGCGGCCGTAAAAAAAGCTGCCCAGAAAATATTCTTAAAAGAAGGCTCTTTGAGAATTTTAATAAAGAAAAGAATGGCCAAAGGCAGCCAGAAAAGACCGATGATGTGGCCACCCTCACCGTAAAGAATCAGGGTGACAATCCGCCAGGGGGGTGAGTTAAACGAACCCATCCCGGGAATAAAGTAGGAAAAGGAGGGAAAAAAAGAAAAGAAAAAGGAAGTCATAAAACTAACCCAATCGTTCTTGGTTAAATATCTGATCAGGAAAAAAAGGCTGACGGGAGTTAGGGCGTAGAAAAGACCGATCAATATCCGGTACCAGGCGGCCAAGGGAATTGGGGTAACAACCAAATGCCCCAAAGCCATTAAATATGGCAGGAAAGGTGTGTAAAAAAGATGGAAAGGAAAACCGGCATACCAATATTGGTTCCAGGATAAATGGGGAAAGTTATTGAAAATAAAACGGGCATCGGCGATAAAAACGCTCTCGATCGAACCGATTGAACTGGTGTATTCACCGCTAAAAAGCGGAAAAACCAAAAACAGATTTAAGGAAAATAAAAGAAGACAAAAGATGGCAGGAAAAATTACTTTTTTCATTTAGACACTTTGAATTGTAAAGTAGGCTTGAATTTTGCGGAACAAATCCACCGGACTATCGATTTGCCTTAATTGCCGCAAAATAAACTTCGGATTTCGGTAAAACTCCTTATAAGCTTTCTTTTCGAAAGCCTGCAGTGTTTCCCGGTCAAGCCCCTCTGGTACATAATAAAGTTTTTTCGGTAAATTAACCATTAGATCATCATAGGAAAGACCTTTCAGAAGGCCGCGTCTTTCGGCTTCAAACCAGATTTCAGTACCCGGGTATGGTGTCGTAATCGTAAAATTGGCAACACTTAAGGGCAGTTCCTTGGCAAATTGAATTGTTTCGTTCATGGTAGTCTTAGTGTCCCCCGGCAAACCCAGAATAAAAAAGCCCAGTGATTGCAGTCCGGCTTTTTGGGTTAAGTTAATTGCCCGTCTGACCATTGCCTTGGTTATACCTTTTTGGATTCTTATCAGGATATCTTCATTCCCCGATTCGATACCGTAGGAAATCTGCCAACAACCGGCCGCCTTCATCGCCCGCAACATTTTCAGACTGACCGAATTAACTCTCCCCAAACAGGTCCAGGAAACTTTAATCTTCCGCTTCAAAATTAATTTACAAATTGCTATGACTCTTTTTTGATCAACGTTAAAAGTGTCATCCCATATCCGGATTTCCCCCACCTTGTATGTGTTGACCAATTCTTCAATTTCGCTAACGACACTTTCCGGACTGCGATAGCGCCAGCGGTTGCCAAAAACGCCCCTGAAACAAAAAGTGCAGCGGTTGGGACAACCACGACTGGTAATCATTGTCCCTACCGGAAACTTTTTGTATGTGGCCGGGGTGGGATGATAAAGCTTAAAGTCGGGCATCAAGTGTCTGGCCGGAAAAGGTAATTTGTTTAAATCTTCAAGATAAAAGCGGGGCTCGGTTTGAATTATCTTTCGTCCTTTTTTATAAATAAGCCCTTTAATCTTCTTTGGATCTTTACCTTTTTCCAAAACCCCTGCCAGTTCCACCGTTGTTTCCTCTCCCTCACCGATAACACCAAAGTTAAAATAGCCTTGTTTCATTACCTCCCTGGGACAGGCCGTCACATGCGGACCACCCAGAACCAGCGATGCTTTAACCGACTTTTTTAAACTCTGGGCCAGTTTAACGGCCCGGTTATATGACACGGTTGAGGCTGAAATACCGATTAAATCAGGCTTAAATTTCTTCGTTTCCGCTACGACTTCCTTAATTCCCCATCTTAGGGGTGGCGCATCAATGATTTTAACTTCATGACCGGCCTTCTCCAGTGCCGCACCGATATAGGCAATGCCCAAGGGCGGCAACATATTCCCGACTTCGGAAAGGTTGCCAAAAGTTTCTTTTAAGCTGTAGGGCGGAAAAATAAGAAGGACTTTAGCCATTTTTTCTAACGACAAAAAAGATATTCATTAAAAAACAATTCCTTTTTAAATAAAGAATTTTCCAACTTTTTTTAAATAAAGCCTTTATATCATCCTGTATATAAATTTTGTGATATGGTTCTCCCGGATGGGTTGAAGATAAAAAGCGCAAACGCCAAATCGGGTTTGTTCCGGGAACGGAGCCAATCAAGATTCCGCCGGGCGCCAAAACTCTGGCAATTTCCGAGATGGCTTTTGTAGGATCAGGCAAGTGTTCCAAAACTTCGGTACAGATAACCGTTGTAAAGCGGTTTTTGGCAAAAGGCATTTTATTTATCTTACCTTCAACCAGCTTGGCCTTCGGAGCATGAACTTTGGCCTTACTAATATTCCTGGGGTTAATATCCAAACCAACAGAACCTTTAACCAGGTGGCGCAGAATTAAACCCGTTCCGCAACCGGCATCCAAAAATTTAGGTTCCAAACCGAAAATCTTAACTAATTCAACCGTTTTTTTCTCCCTTAGGCTGTGTAAGACTGATTCCAAGCCCAGGTGTTTATCAACCACCCTGACCCAATCATACTTTTCAATTTTTTTATAATAATTTTCATTATCGGAAAGGAAGGCTTTCGAGGAAATATCATCCGACAAACCGTCTTGAACACAAAGCTTTTTATTAACGTATTTATCTTTCATTAATGTTTAGGCCCTAATTTTTATCCAATAATCCTAGCAATAATAGTAGGTTTTGAAAAGAAGATTATTAAGACAAAACAATATCGGAGGAAATAGCCCAATAACGGCCTGTATCCCTCCCCGTTAAGTGGTCCTCTTTACCATCTGTTTTGTTGGTTTTGAATAAATAAACGGTTCTTAATTTTCGGTGGTAATTGAAGGATTTATTTTATTTTTATTTAACTTTCTGGTTTTTATTTCAACAACCGTTAAACCGGAAATGGTTGAAAGCGTAATAAACCCGCCGATAAAATTACCGGTCGCGGTAAAGCGGTCCCTGGCTACCCAGATTTCACCCTTTTCAATTGAGGTCCAAAGACCCAGGACCTCTTCATCCTGATAATTAAGTCTGTTTCTGCCTACGAGTATCCCCAAAAGAATGCCAAAGATTAAGATACCGGTTAAGGTGTTGGTAAAATGGCGCTGGGCAATTGCCGGAATATGCTCCGGAATCTTTATCTTTTTCAAGTATTCGGAAATATTCAGATAGATAATTCCCACCAGAAGCGAAACGGAAATACTTAATTCCGGCAAATACCTGGACGGGTTTGAAGGAACCAAGCCGCCCCCGGCCAAGGTAATCGCCGCAAAGGCAATCGTATAAAAAGCTGCCAAAAACAAAGGCTGCAATTCCGGTTTCCGGTCAAAAAGAAGATAACCAAAGATAGCCAAAACCGGAATGGCAAAAAAGGAAATCGGGATTAGCTTTGACAGCATCAAACGGATATCCTCCCCCATCGGACCGGCAATCATCCAGGAAAAAAAGATCGGGTTATACCAAAAAGAACAAAGACCTCCGGTAATAGCCAAAACCAAAACCAAACGGAAAACTTTTAATCTGCCTTGCCCAAGCAACAATTCGGAAAAGACAACAATGATGGAAAAAATAATGTAGTTCATAAAACCGAAAGGTGAAATAAGAGCGATCAGGGCGGCCAGGGCCGCTGCTTTTAAGCAATTGATAACCTTACCTTCCCTCATAAAATTCATGAGGGCATAAACGGCAAAAGGAATAACCGACAGGCTGGCAATGTGAGCCGCATCAATCCCCAAAAACATGGCTCTGACCCGGTCTTCGGCAAAGAAATAATACGGCAGAGAGGAAATAAGAACGGTGATAACGGCGGCCATTTTCCGATCGGTAATCCTTTTGACAAAGAAATAGAGACTTAAAGGGAAAAGGGCAAAAAAGATAATATTAACAATCTGAATCGCATACAAAAGCGGAATTCGACCAACAAAAGCAATGACTTTTCCGATAAGCGGAACGACCGGACCGGAAAAAGGATATTCAATCGAAGAGGTACCAAAATAAGGCAGAATTAAATAGAGGTTTAAAGCGAAGAAGAAAAAAAGAATTAAACCCTCAAAAAGACCATTGTTCCACCAGGCTCTGACTGTTTTTATCTTTTCCCTGGCAATCTTTAATTTTTCGGCTGTCCTGACTGCCCTTCTGGCAGCAATTGTCTCCGATTCTTTTGGAACATGTTCCATGTAAGAAATATTATAAACTCAAAAAAGGGATTGTGAAAAGCCGATGTTTTAATTGGCGTTCTTTTCCAACTTCTTTTTTCCTATCAAAACATAGCGGTAGGAAAACCACCAGAAGAAAATAAGCCAGGCAAGTGTGAAGATGGCAGCCAGGTAGTTATGATAAACGTAAAAATAAATCGGCCTGAAATAAACAAAGATTAAAACAATCAGCGTCAGCCTGATTAAATTAACCATAAAGGTTCCCAAAAGACCAATCCCGATGGTTTCAATGATTGAAGAAGTGGTATATTTCGCCCCGGAAAGTCCAACCGCCAAGGTAATCATTAGAAGAAGCAGGCTCTGCCAGCCCAAACAGTTCCAGGTCATTTCCAAGAAAGCTCCGTTAACCACAAAACCGTGCTGATAGGAAGCTGTCAGGGCAACACCCAGATTTTGTACCAACAAACTGACCATTGAGACTTCAACCGGTACAATTTTCCTTTGCACCCATAAATAGAGTTGAAATTTTTCAACCAGATGCGTAAGGCTTTCGTTAAAGGCGACGATAAAAGGCAGGATGGCCAAAAAAATCGCAAATAAGGCAAAAATAATTTTAAAGGTTCTTTTTTCCCTCATAATTACTTCTATTATAACCCACCGCGATTGTTGATTTCCTAAGTAAATGTGGTATACAACAAGAAGACAAATCTAAAGCCAATATTGCAAAAAATTATTATGAATAAAAAACTTCAAGTCGTTATTTTAGCCGGTGGCTTGGGTACCAGGCTTGAGGAGGAAACAACAGTAACTCCCAAACCGATGGTTTTAATCGGACAAACCCCCATCTTAATTCACATCATGAATATCTATTCCCGCTATGGCTTTAATGATTTTATAATTTGCCTGGGTTACAAGGGACACATTATCAAAGAATATTTTGCCAATTACTTCTTGCACAATTCGGATGTTACTTTTGATTTTTCCGAAAAGAAGAACCGGATGATTATTCACTCCAAAAAAGTCCGGCCCTGGAGAGTAACTCTGGTTGATACGGGTCTGGATACCCAAACCGGAGGTCGGATTAAAAGAATCCAAACCTATATAAAGAAAGCTAATTTTTTACTTACCTATGGCGATGCCGTGGCCGATATTGATATTAAAAAATTGGTTG
>DIAR01000028.1 GCA_002415845.1 Candidatus Woesebacteria bacterium UBA5073 | reverse complement strand
TTTTGCTTAAGAATCGAATAGAGCATCTCTTTGGTAGTCGTTTTACCGGCACTTCCAGTAATGGCAATAACCGTTAAACCAAAAAAACGTTGATAGAACCGTAAATAACATTTAGCTATTCTTCTTTTTACGGGGTGGATAAGAAAACGATAAAAAGAAAGCTTTACCTTTTTGAAAAAATTCAACTTCTTTTCCGAGTCAGAAAAGTAAATGTACCTATCAGGCAAACTATGACCGCACCATATTTTAAGTAGGTTCATCTTATTTAAAGGCGTACATAATAATTTTATCTAATAATTGCGAATATGAAATACCCTCTGCTTTAGCTGCCTTTGGTAAAAGCGAATAAGCGGTCAATCCCGGAAGAGTATTAATTTCGAGAATATAAGGTTTTCCTTTTTCATCAACAATAAAATCGGTCCTCGAATATCCCCTGCAACCAATAAGCTTGTGGCAATCCACAGCCAATTTCTGTAGTTTTTCTTCCAAGGTTTTGATTATCCTTGCCGGAACTATTTCATCAGTCCCGCCTTTTGTGTATTTGGATTTATAGCCGAAAAAATTTTCAGCCTTAGGAACAATTTCAACAACCGGCAGGGAATAAGGGGAATCATTGCCCAAAACCGAAACCGTAAATTCTTTGCCTTTTATATATTTTTCAACAAGAACTTGTTTTTCAAATTTAAGCGCCTGTATAAGCGCTTTAGGAAAAGTTTTTTCGGTTTTGACGATCATGGCCCCTACCGACGAACCCCCCGAAACAGGTTTAACAAAATATGGAAGATTACCAATATTTTTTCTTACTTCCTTATATGAAATATCCCTTTGAACAACTATACCTTTTGGATAGGGAATGTTGTTAGCTTTTAACAATTGATGGAAAACAGCTTTATTCATTCCTAAAGCGCTTGCCAACATGTCCGAACCGGTATATTTAACTCCAGCCGTTTCCAGTATTGCCTGAATAGTCCCGTCCTCACCAAATTGGCCATGAAGAGCGTTAAAGATCAAATCATATTTATTAAAATCTTTATTTAGCGTCTTGAAATTTTTAGGTAAGATAAAACTGTCAACCGTATATTTTTTCTTATCTAAATTTCTTACGATTTCTTTTCCCGAAAGAATCGAAATATCATGTTCCGAAGACTTACCACCCATCAGAACGAGGATTTTCTTTTTTTTCATTAATCAATCTGTACTTTTGTTACTTTGGAAGTAATTTTTGTTCCCAAAAATATTTCAGCTACCTTCAAAAAGCTTTGCGAGATATCGGTTACCAAATAAGCTATCTTGCCTTTTCTTTTGCTTTTGGTAAGCATTCTATTCTTCTGAAGGTATTTTTTGAGATCTTCGGCTACCAATTTTTCCGGATTTATCAAAATAACTTTTTTACCTAAATAGTTTTGAATTTCTTTCTCAATAATCGGGTAATGGGTGCAACCCAAAACCAAAGTGTCAATTTTCTTCGTTTTAAAAACTGAAAGATATTTTTCAATTACCTTTTCAATAAGCGATCCTTTAATTTCTCCTTCTTCAATCATCGGAACAAATAAAGGACAGGCTTGCTCCAATATTGAAACTTTTGATACTTTTTTTAGAATGGCTTTTTTATAAGCATGACTGGAAATTGTTCCTTTCGTTCCGATAATTCCAATCTTTCTTTCCCGTCGGTTTTTCTTAATATCCTCCGCTACCGGCTTAATAACATCAAAGACGGGAAGGGTTAAATGTTTTTTAAGAAGATCCCCGGCAAAGGATGAAGCGGTATTACAGGCAACCACCAAACATTTCACTTTTTTGGAAATGAGATAATCCGCATCCTGAAAAGAAAATTTAATAACCACATCTTTGCTTCTTGTTCCATAAGGTACGCGGGCCGTATCGCCTAAATAAATAATATTCTCATAAGGCAAGAGCTTCTTTATTTCCTTAACGACGGTTAGCCCGCCTAAGCCGGAATCAAAAACGCCGATAGGTTTATTATTCATTGTTTTTTAAAGCCATAACTTCATTTTTGAATTGATATCCCCTCTCCTTATAATTTTTGAACATATCAAATGAAGCGGCGGCCGGCGATAGCAAAATAATCCCGCTTTCTTTTGTTATCTCGAAGGCTTTCTTAACAATATCGGCCATTTTACTTTTACCTAAATTTTCAACTTTCCCTTGATAATTCTTTTCCTTTAAAAGGTCGCCAATTTTTGCAGCCAAATCGCCAATAAGTAAAATATTGGCTAAGTTATTTTTGGCAACAATCTTTTTGATAAAAAAATCATAATTCAAACCCTTATCGTAACCGCCTAAAATTAGGGTTATTTTTTCGTTAAACGAATCAATGGCGGCCATTGTCGGCTGAGGCCCGGTAGCAAAAGAGTCGTTGTAAAATTTCCGGCCATTAATTTCAGTCACCAGTTCCAATCTGTGTTCAAGTCCTTTGAATGAGAAAACAACGTTTTTTATATCATTCGTTGATGCACCGAATAAAGAAGCGGCACAAATGGCTGCGGTTATATTCTCCCAGTTATGTTCTCCCCTCAGCTGAAGATCTTTTGTATCCCCTATCAATTCTTCCTTATTGGTATTCAAATAAATTAGACCGTCTTTAACATACGATCCTTTAACAACATCTTTCTTACTAAAGAAATAGACCTGGCTTTTGGTTAAATCCGCAAAACTTTTTGGCGTTTCATAATCATGGTTAATAACCGCATAGTCGTCACTCTTCTGATGTTTAACAATATTTTCCTTTGCTTCAAGATATTCTTGCCTGTCTTTATGCCAATCCATATGATCTTCGGTGATATTCAAAACAACAGCCAAGTTTGGACTTTGTTTCATATCAATCAACTGAAAAGAGGAAATTTCTAAAACAACTATTACATCAGTATCCAAATCGGGAAGAAGGGAAAGATAGGGTTTTCCGATGTTGCCGGCCAAATAAACTTTTTTACCGGCTTTCTTTAAAATTTCATAAATCAAGGTTGAAGTCGTTCCTTTTCCCTTTGTTCCCGTAACCCCGATGGTTTTAGCAGGACATTTTTCAAAAAAAAGTTTAATAGCACTGGATATTTCCGTTCCTTTTCTTTCGGCTTCAACTATTTCCGGAAGATAGCGATAAACACCTGGAGATCGAAAAATAATATCAAATTTAGACAAGTCGGTTTTAAGATAATCTGTCCCGCAAACAAATTTTACATCTTCTACTTTTATCCCTTCTAAATCTAAATCTTTCTTGTCTTTCTGGTCCAAAATAGTAATTTCGTAATTCCCGTTTAGTAAATATTCATAAAGATCTTTTCCTTCCAAACCAAAACCTAAAATAGCCGCTTTTTTCTTAAAACCGATAATTTGGACCTCCGGTTCAAGATTAAGATTGTATTTTTCCTTAACCAGATTTCTAAGCTTCATGGCCAGTGCGTAATAATCTTTTGCCGTTCCCCCACCCTTGTTAACAAAAAAATTGGCGTGGTTTTCCGAAACTTCTATTTTGCCCACCTTCATGCCTTTAGCGCCGACACTTTCCAAAAGAAAACCGGCCGGTATTTTTCCGAAAACAACTTTGTCCTGAGGAATTTTCGTTAATGTTTCTTTTGTTAAATCGTCAGCAATCACATTTTTAAAAAAGGAGCCGGGGCACCACATGTTCTTTGCAAACTTCTTCGATCTTTCCAAAAGAATATTCTTTACTTTTTCTTTCACCCCTTCTGCTTTGGTAAATTTAAATTCGGCTCCGAGGATTATATCTCCATTTTTCTTAAAAAGGCTATTACGATAGGAAAAGTTTCCGTCCTTCTTGTCAACCCAAAGGATTTCCCCTTTTCTTAAAACCTTGACTCTTATCAGACAATCGGAAACGGAAGAACCATAAGCTCCGGCATTGCCGCAAATTCCTCCACCAACTGTCCCGGGAATTCCGATTAAATTTTCAAGACCGGAATAGGAATCGTTGGTTGAAGATAAAACCAGATTGAATAAAACAGTTCCCGATTTCACCGAAAAAACTTCTTTATTTTGACTAATTCCCGAATAACGGTTTAAAACAACCAGACCTTTGTAGCCTTCATCGCTTATTAAAAGATTGCTCCCCCCACCCATAACCATATGGTTAATTCCGAATTCATCAGCTGCCTTAACTGCACCGACAAGTTCGTCTTCACTGCCAACCTCAACAAAATACTCGGCCGCCCCCCCAACTTTGGTTGTCGTATATTCGGCTAAAGAAACATTTTTCTTGACCGTTATCTTGCAATCTTTAAGCTTTTCTTCAAATTTAATCATCTTTTTTCGATACCAATTTTTCATGGAGATAAAAAATATCCCCTGCACCAAGCGTTAGGATAATATCACCTTTTTGGCTATTTTTAGTAAGCCAGGCAAGTGTTTCTGCATGACCATGGGTATAATAGGCTTCTTTTTGATATTGTTTAACCTTCTTGGATAAGATCTCTGATGATACTTCAGGGTCTTTTACCTCTCTGGCCGAAGAATAAATATCCATAAAAACAGCCTTATCGGCTTCATTAAAACTCTGGGCAAAGTCATCAAGCAAAGCTTTAGTTCGACTGTAAGTATGCGGCTGAAAAACCGCAATCAGCCGTCTCCCAGGGTAGAGTTCCTTGGTCATTTTAATAACAGCCGCAATCTCTTTTGGATGGTGAGCATAATCGTCATAGACCAAAGCTCCGTTTTTTGTTTCACCGACTTTTTCAAATCTTCTTTTGGTCCCTTCAAAACTTTCCAACCCGGCAATTAATTTGGCTGTTTCAATTTGGTAAAACTGTCCAACAATAAAAGCCGCAGTTGCATTTTCAATGTTATATTTTCCTGACACTTTAAGGTTTAATTTATATTTATTTTGGTTTTTATCCGTTAAAACAAAATTGGCTCCCTGTTTATTGACCAAATAATCAGAAATTACCCAATCAGCAGATGAGTCAAAACCGTAAGTAATAATTGGCACCTCAAGATTTTTGATTACCTTACGGTTATTGTCATTATCGACACAAGCAACCAAAAACCCATCTTCAGGAATTCTTTTAAAAAAGTCCGTATAAATGTTTAGAACATCACTTTCCTTCGGATAGATATCTGGATGATCATGCTCGATATTTGTTACAACTAGAATTTTTGGGTTTAAAAAAGAAAAACGCGGTCTGTTGTCGACACCCGGAGAAACGGCAAACTCATCGGCTTCACAGACAAAACATTTTCCGGCTTCATCGTATCTGCCGGCTACTCCTAAAGGAAAAATCTCACCCACACCGATGGCAAACGATGGTTTTGACTCTGCACTGTTTAGCATATTGGCAATCATTGAAGAAGTCGTTGTTTTTCCGCCCACTCCGCAAACGGCAATCGTCTCCTTGTTCTCGGCAAGTATTCCCAAAGCTTGGGCATGAGTAATAACCGGAATACCTTTTGACTTGGCATAAAGACATTCGGGATTATTCAAACCTCCGTGGGCGCCTGTTGTTATAACTAAATCAACTTTGTCGGAAACATTATTTTCCGAAAAACCATGCATCCACTTTATCTTCCTTCGGGAAAGTATTTCGTCGGTCACAAACAACTCATCCGTATCGCTACCCGACAGTTCAATGCCCATATCCTGAAGGCATAAGGCTAACGAAGTCATCGCCACACCCTTAATTCCCGTCAGATGAATGTGTTTATAACACTTAAAATTTACACTTTCATGAGAAGGCTTTTTATTTAATCGATTTTTAACAGCTTTTGTGGCCACATCTTTATCCGACCACGGAATTTCTTCTGTTCCGTCCCGATTAATCGTTTTTTCATGACCCTTCCCAAATATCCCCACCCAATCGTCTTTTTCGGCAACGCCGATGGCATAATTAATGGCTTCTTCACGATTGGTCTTTCGCACAACTTCAACGCCCTCCCTTATTCCCTTTTCAATCTGATTGTTTATTTCATCAACATCTTCTGTTCTCGGATCTTCTTCGGTCAAAACTATCAAGTCGGCATATTTGCTCGCAGCCAAACCCATTAAAGGTCTTTTTTTTCTGTCTCTTTCACCGGCCGATCCAAATACCGCAATCAGTTTGCCTTTGGCCTGGTTTCGAAGAAATTTTAAAACTGATTCAAGGGCATTTGGAGTATGAGCAAAATCAATAACAATATTAAAATCCTGACCTTCTTTAATCTCGCTTAATCTTCCCTCAGGCAAATAAAAAAAATTCAAAGTTTTTCTCAAGCTTTCCCAATCAATATCCATAAATCTGGCTACAGATATGGCGGCCAAGGTGTTGGATATATTAAATTCCCCGGGAAGTGTCGTTTCTAAACAGGTTTCATCCCCATCGCCAACACAAAAGGTGGTTTTATTTTGGTCAATTTTAATATTTGAAGTAAAAAAATCAGCTTCACGATTCTTTAAAGAATAAGAAACAATTTTCTTTGCGTCAGACGTTTGTTTAATGGCCTCAAAAGAAGGATCGTCAAAATTTAGAACCGCCAAGTCTACATTTTTAAAAAGTTTCATTTTAGTCTTTTGATAAAGGTCGAAGGTCTTATGATAGTCCAAGTGTTCGGGGGTAATATTTGTTAAAACCGCTACCCAAAACTTGATTCCGCCGATTCTTTCCTGATCTATGGCATGAGAGGTAACTTCAACGATTGCATATTCACAACCCCGCTCCACCATCTCTTTCAAAAACTTTTGTAAAGAATAGGGATCGGGACTGGTAACGTGGAAGCCGGTATCATAGACTTTATTCCCGATATAGGCAGCCACAGTTGAGATAAGGCCAACTTTTTTTCCTGCCTGTTTTAGTATTTCATAAATTAAAGTTGAGGTTGTTGTTTTTCCGTCTGTCCCTGTAACTCCAATCACTTTTAGCTTTTTTGCCGGATAGTCGAACCAGGCGGAAGAAATAAGCGCCAGGGCCTTTCTAGGATTCTTAACCTGAATATAGGTAACCGAAGAGGGAATCTCTAATATATCAAGTTTTTCTTCACCGATAACTGCAACAGCCCCGTTTTTTACTGCCTGAGAAATAAATTTATGGCCATTTTCTTTCAGCCCTTTATAGGCCACAAAAAGGTAGCCCTCCTTAACCTCCCTTGAATCTGAGGCTATTCCTTGAATATTTTTCTCTAAGGAACCGAATGGCCGATAATCTCCAGTTTCCTCTAACAAATAAGCCAAATCCATATTTTTTACGGCTGGCTATAATTATATCAAAACAGGTCGTGATATGGTAAACTCAGAAAAATGAGCCAGATTCCAAAGGCCATTCTGCTGGATGTCGACGGAACTCTTACCGACAGGCAAGGTCTAATTTCTAACCAAAAAGTTAAAACTATTAAGGCACTCATTAACAAAAATATTATTGTTGGTGTGGCCACCGCAAGAAGTTATGCTACTTTGCGCAACTATGTTCTTCCTCTTTTTTCCAAAGACTCGGTCCATCTTGTTGCCGGCGGTGGACAAATTATCAATCGGGACGGAAAAATAATCTGGGAAAATAAAATTCCACACAACAAGGTATTTGAAATTTGCCAGTTTGTCGAAAAAACGAAAGGTGTTTTTGCTTTTGGTCTAGAAAATACCCTTTATTGTAGTAAAAGTATATTACCCAAATTTGGGAACGCCCCATGGAATATCTTTGCCAAATCAACGGATAAACTGAAAAACTGGAGCACTCCCGTAATTTGGGCTTCCGGATTAAATTCCGAAATCAACCGATTTATCGAAGGGCAGAAAAATTTAAATGTAATCAACAATGTTTCGAAACATGGTTATTCTTACTTCGACATCACCAACAAGGGAGTTGATAAAGGTTCCGCTGTTAAAATGTGGGCAAAAATAAACAATATTCTTCCAGAGGAAATACTAGCCATAGGAGACAGCCTTAATGACCTTAGCCTGCTTAAATCGGTTGGCCTCGGAATTGCCTTAGAAAAGTCACCAAAAGAATTGAAGTCGGTTGCAAAACTAGTTTTGAATGAAACAGAAAGTAATGATATCTCTGCGTTTTTGAGAAGAACTTTTAACCTTTAATTATCATTCCCGGCAAAATTATGGAATCTTTCTCGATAATGACTCCGGGGTTTGTTCCACAGTGAATACCGATTTTTACCCCATCGCCAATCATGGCACCCAAAAAGGACATTTCCGTATCAACCAATTTTTCTTTGATCTTTATCCGGATGCTCTTTCTGTCCAAACGACGGTTGGCTGTAATAAAATTGGCTCCTATCCGAACTTCCTCACCGATAATTGAATCTCCGATAAATCCGGAGTGAACATGGGTGTTTTTACTAATAATTGAATGCTTTATCTCAGCATTGTTTTCGACTTCCACGCCCTCTTCCAAAACGCTCCCCTTTCTTACCTTGCAATAACTACCGACAAGAGCATTTTTCCCGATAAAGCAAGGGCCTTGGATGATTGCATATTCATAAATTTTTGCCCCTTCCTCAACTACGACAGGTCCGGACAAGAGAGCCGTATGATGAATCTGGGTATTTGGATGAATTCTTGGCTTATCCGGAAACTGACCGAAAATATAATCGGTTAAAGAAAACAAATCCCAGGCATATTTAAGAGATACCGCCGGTTTGCTGTCCTCAAAAGCGACAACGTTATTTTCCCGAGAATATTTATCAAGCGCCTCCTCGAACTGATACTCGGAAATCGGAAACGATCTTAAAAACTCAATGAAACCTGAAGTAATTAAATATATTCCCAGAATACGCATATCCGATAAACCGGACATGTCGATGGGTTTTTCTATAACACCTTTAACTTTGTTTCCGTCTAAAGCCAAAATCCCATATTTCTGGGGTTGGTCGGTCTTTTGGGCAAAAAGGACAACATTTCGGCTGTTGGCGACGTCGGCATCCTGCATGTTTAACAAGCTTAAATGTTCATCAATATTTATTTGTTGAGGATTAAGAAGAAGAAATCTGTCTTGGAAATCTATTCCTGATTCTAAAAGAGCATTACCCATACCTAATGGCTTTTTTTGATCATAAAGCCTAATTTTTACTCCTTTAATCTCTTCTGATAAATCATTAATAATCTTTACAATTTCTTTATCTTTTGGAGACTTTATAACTTCAATCTTCTCGATACCTGCCAATTTCAAACTCTTAATCGTTTTGGCAACGATGGGTTCACCCAAAAGAGGAAATGTGCATTTATGCCTCTGGCGGATAAAAGGAGCAAAGCGAGAGTTTTGCCCCGCTGCCAAAATAACCGCTTGTTTTACAATATTAGTATTTTCCACAAAAGTAACCTATTGGTATAAATAATTGTATCAAAAAACTATCTGGATTAATGCGGCATCGTCTCTCAGTTTAAGTCTTGGTATTTTTATAAAATCCGGATCATTCAGTAAAATGGTCGCTCCTTTTTCCAGAATCGGTTGCTTCGAATTTTCAATAGCTATGCCGGCCAATTGTGCTGCCGACTCTTCATACGATAAGTGTGCGGGTGAATACGGCAAAAAAGCTCCGTCTGTAGCCAAACAAACCGATTTAATATTTGGGGTTAATTTTAATTTATATTCAAAAATAAGATTGTTTTCAATTAACTCAGGCATGCCGTTAAGTATCCCGCATCCATTCGACGTATTTATTTTCCGTTTAAATAATCCTCTTGAAAAATCTTTTAATTTTTGTTCAAGGGGTGGTATCTGTTTAATATCGCGTAGAATACATTTGTTTTCTTCGGCCAGTTTTTTAGCATATTCCATATATTCTTTGTCAAATCTTTCATTTTGGTTAGGCGTAATCGTGGTCATTTGACCGTCTCTGTCGCCAATAACGGCTGCCGTATCGGCTACATGGGCAAAGGTTATTTGAGATTCTTTGGTATCAAGAAGCATAAATGTGGCAGCCATTCCGGGAATCGTGGGAGCATTTTTATAATCAACTCCTTCAATTTTTTGAAGTTCTTTGCCTATCCAACCATTTATTTCCCTCATAATGTCGCTGGCACTTAGATTGTTCCTTTTAATAAGCTTTTCATATTCTTCCGTCTTTTCAAAGCCAAGAACCAAATGAGAAGCATAATAACCCCCACCGAGCCTGGGCTTTCTGAAAGCCTCTAAGGTAATTTGGCTGGTAACACCATCCAAAATCGCAAACAATTTTCGGCCGTCGCCAAAAGGAAGTGCCAGAAAGGCATCTTCATTCAGCTTTCCTCCAGGTTCAGAAGCCAACGTTTCCGCACTAAACGAAAATTTTTTACCCCCGAGTTCAAAATCATAACTCTCAAAGTTTTTCTGGGTTTTTTCCAAAGCCTGATCTTCCAAAAACCAAAAACGGGGATCCTCCTTCAAAGAAGAAAGCCTTTCTACGGGAGATAGCTGAACAGATTCATCCCTAGTTGCTTCGGCCATAGACGTATTATCCTATCTACTATAGGAGTCTGTCAAGCCAAGGCTATCTCGCCTTTGAAAAAAGATGAGCTAATGTGATAAAATTACCGAAGTGTGAAAAGAACAAAAGTCGTTGTTATTGGTGGCGGAACAGGAACCTTCGTTGCCCTTTCGGGCCTCAAAAAATACCCCAATCTTGACTTGTCAGTTATTGTTTCCATGATGGATGATGGAGGCAGTAATCGTGTTATTCGTGACGAATTTGGCTATTTACCGACTTCCGATATCAGACAATGTCTTATTGCCCTTTCTTCCAAAGACACGGATCAAACATTAAGAAAATTATTCAATTATCGCTACAACGCGGGAACAGGCATTTCGGGTATGACCTTTGGAAATCTTTTTATGGCCGCCTTAACCGATATTTATAAAGGTGATCAGGATAAAGCAATCGAAGAAACCTGTAAAATACTGCATGTTCAAGGAAAAGTAATTCCTGTCACTTTTGATAAAACCCATCTCGTTGCAAAATACGAAAATAAAAAGGAAATTTTAGGAGAACACAACATTGACGAACCGGACCAAAAACAAGGCCAATATCGGATACTAAACATTGACACCCTGCCAAAAGCCGCCCTAAACCCTAAGGCGACAATCGCCATTCAAGAAGCCGACATTATTGTTCTCGGACCGGGGGACCTTTACACCAGTGTTTTGTGTAATCTGGTTGTTGGCGATCTTTCGCAAAGAATAAAAAAATCAAAAGCCAAGAAAGTTTTTGTTATCAACCTTATGACCAAGTTTGGTCAAACCAACAACTTTAAAGCCAGCGATTTTGTTCACGAAGTCGAAAAATATCTAGGTCAAGATGTTGTCGATTATTACATAATCAATAATTCGATAGAATACCCCCCTAATCTACTGGAGAAATACGGCGAGGAGGCCTCTATTCCTGTAATTAATAATTTAGACGAAATAAAAAACAGGAAATTTAAAGTTCTGAAAGAAAATGTTGTTTCCAATAAAGTCTACGAGAAACAAAAAAGCGATATTTTAGCAAGAAGTCTGATAAGGCACGATTCGGATAAATTGGCAAAAGTTATTGCTTCGCTTACTTAATCAGCTCAGAAGCGGCCGCTTCATCTATAAACATCTCTACTTTTTGCCCCACCAACCGTAAAGCCGATGCTGGTTTTTGAATATCGATATCGCCATACAAAGCTTGTCTGAGAGACTCGCCCTTGCCTTTTCCGTAAGCAATCAAAATAATCTTATTTGCCTCTTGGATATTGGCAATTCCTTGAGTGAGGGCTTTATCGGGGCTGTCTTGTCCACGCTCTTCCATGTCTCTTTTTACCGTAACGGGGTCAAGTTGGGTACAGTGAACCACACAATCAAAATTTGTTCCGGATTCATTAAAGGCAATATGGCACCCTCTTTTGGTTTCGTCTGACCAAGGACCAACACCTAAAATAGCCAAATCAATCGATTGCAATTTTAAAAGGCGATTATAACGCTCGGCTTCTTTGTCTGGATTTTCCGCCAAACCGTTTAATTCGTTCGTATTTTTAATACCTAAAGGTTCAAAAACTCGTTCTCTTAAGAACTTTACGAAGCCGTGAGGTTCGTCGGGGCCACAGGGGTAATATTCGTCCAAATGGAAAGCCGTTGATTTGGTAAAATCGGCAATTCCTTCAACTGAAGCCTTAACCAGATTATGGTAAACAGGAATCATCGTATCCCCTGTCGCGTAGGTAATTCTGGCTTCAGGTTTAGTTTGAACCAAGCGAACAATTTCTCTGGCTGCAGCTTTACTTGCTTCTTCTGCCGTCGGATACACGTTAATTTTACAAATTTCGGGATGGGCAATCTCGCTAATATGTAACTCCTGAAGGCCTTCTTTTCTCATAAAAAGCTTATTCTATACCTATAATATTTACGGGTCAAATTTTATTGTTAATTCTCTAAAGTCGAAATATCGCCCGGATTTTTCTTCTCTTCTTCAGCTTTCAAAACCCGACGCATTATTTTACCGCTTCTGGTTTTGGGCAATTTATCAACAAACTCGACTCTTTCCGGTCGACCATGTTTGCCATAGACTTTACCCACGTATCCGATAATCTCTTTTTCCAAATCTTCTGACGACTGAACCGATTTAACCAAAACCGCGTAAACAATTATTTTATAACCCTTAATGGCATCAGGAACCCCTATCGCGGCAGCTTCCACGACCGATTTATGTGAAGTCACGACACTTTCTATTTCAGCAGAACTGATCCCGTGTCCGGCCACTTGAATGACATCGTCGCTCCTTCCCAATATCCTTATATAACCGTCGTTATCTTTAACGGCAATATCTCCAGTAAAATAGCAGTCTTTAATTTTTTGATAATAGCCTTCAAAGCATTTTTTGTCATGCCAACAATCTCTTAAAACTGACGGCCAACTTCCGTTAATAATCAGGTTTCCTTTTTCTCCATTTTTTTTCTCTTTCCCGTTTCTGTCAACCACCTTGGCAACAATTCCAAAATAAGGCAATCCCGCATAACCCGGCTTCTGATCCAAACCCGGCAAGGTCGTAATCATATGGCCACCCGTTTCCGTTTGCCACCAAGTATCAACGATTGAACATTTACCTTGACCGATTATTTTGTGATACCACAACCAAGCCGAAGAATTCAGCGGTTCACCTACCGAGCCAATCAATCTTAATGTGGTTAAATTATGACCTTTTGGATATTTATCTCCATATGACATTAACATTCTTATGGCGGTGGGTGACGTATAAAAAATTGTTGCTCCATATTTTTCTATAATCTTCCACCAGGTTTCGGGTGTCGGGTAATCGGGCGCTCCCTCATAAAGAATTGAGGTCATATGATTTGAAAGTGGTCCATAAATAATATAGGAATGACCCGTAATCCACCCATTGTCGGCCGTGCACCAATAAACATCGTCTTTTCGCACATCAAACGTATATTTAGTGGTTATATGAGCATAAAGACTATACCCTCCGACAGTATGAACTATCCCTTTTGGTTTACCCGTTGTTCCGGAAGTGTAAAGAATGAAAAGCGGATCTTCGGCATCCATCACTTGAGCGTCAATAAATCCGTTTAGGCTTGATGTCTCTTTCTCAAGACTAATTTCATTCTCCTGCAGTTTGGTAGTACTTTCTCTTACAAGAACAATTTTCTTTACTGCCGTCTTTGATTCTTTTGCCGCTTCTCTTGCAACTTCGAGCAGATCAACTTTTTTTCCTCTTCGGTAAGTAAAATCTGCCGTTATTAAATAGCGACTGTCCGCACTGGTCATTCTTGTTGAAAGTGCTTGGTAACTAAAACCCGCGTATACAACCGAGTGGATTGCCCCAATACGGGCACAGGCTAAAATAGAAATCACTTGTTCAATTATTTGAGGCATATATACGGTAACGATATCGCCTTTTCTAACACCTAGTTTTTTAAAAAGAAGTGAAGTCTTACAAACTTTTTCAAACAATTCTTTATAAGTTATTTTTCTCTCTTCGCCCTGTTCGTTGGTCCAAATGTAAGCAATTTTATCTCCACCGTCGGCAAGGTGTCTGTCTAAACAGTTAAAAGTGATGTTTGTTTTTCCGCCTTCAAACCAACGACATTTAAAACCTTTCTTTTCATAAACGCTGTCCCATTTTTTAAACCAAAAAAGTTCTTTTTCGGCTAACTCTCCCCAATATTTTCCCGGATTCTCAATCGACTCCTTATATACCCGGTTGTACTTTTTAGTATTAAAACCGTATTCTCCTTTTGAACAAAAGACGGCCAGTTTTGAAACCATAATCAAGATTATATTTAATCTTCTTTTTAATATCAAAGGTAAAACTACACAAACGGTTAAATTTGGGCTATAATACCGGCGATGACACACGAAACACCGTTAAACATACAGGTAGAGTCTCTCGGCGTCGAAATTCCCTTTGACTCCCCGGAGTATCAAAGTTTTCTTGAAGCCAACAAAAACAGGGAAACGGCCAAAGAAGCTCATGGAGGACCTCACCCTGAGGCCGAAAAAAGATATCTTGATGCGGTTCAAGGTTTATCTAATTTGGCATTTTCAATCTTTCAAGCCAACCACTCCAGATAAAACACTCTTCTAAGGGGGCTAGTTTATTTTACTGTTACGCTTTTTGCCAAATTCCTTGGTTTATCTGGATCGCGCTTTAATTCAATTGCCAGATAGTAAGCCAAAAGTTGTGATACAACGATATTGGGAATAATAGTTGCCTCACCTGCATCGCCAACAGGAATATAATAATCAAATATTTCGTGTGGCTTAAAAGAAACACCGATTATAAACCCTCCACGGGCTTTCATTTCCATAGCACCGGCAAGATTGGCACCATACGTCTCATCGTTCGGTAAAAAACAAATACAGGGAGTTCCTTTTTCAATTAACGCCAGAGGTCCATGCTTTAACTCTCCTGCCGCTAGTCCTTCTGCGTGAATATAGGAAATTTCTTTTATCTTAAGTGCGGTTTCAAGGCTTGTCGGATACGATAAGCCTCTACCAATAACATAAAGGTGTTTTTTAGATTTTATCTTTTTGGCCAACTCTTTGATCATTTCTACTTCCTTCGAAACAAGTATTTGTTTACTGTTCTTTGCGGCCTTAATTAAAATCTGTCTGCCTTTTTCAGATTCATCGATCAACGAGTAGGCAATTAAAATCAGATGAGACACCATACCCGTAAATGCCTTGGTTGAGGCGACCGATCTTTCCGGACCCGCTCCAATTATCATTTTAAAATCGGACATTCTATAAAGAGAAGAGCCTAAAACGTTGACTAAGGATAAAATCTTTGCCTTTTTTTCTTTGGCCTTTTTGACCGATTCCAATATATCCATTGTCTCCCCCGATTGAGAAAGAGCCAGCACAACACTGTCTTTTGTAAGAAAATCCAACGAATAACCAAATTCGCTTCCGACGGCAAAATTTACATGTTTTTTCGCTATTTTTGAAAATAAATAGGAACCGGCCAAACAGGCATAAGATGCGGTTCCGCAACCCACCAAATACGTGCCATAACCGTCTTTAATTATTTGGGCAGCTTTTTCTGCCTGAATAAATCCGTTTGAGGCAATCTCTAAGATAATATCGGGCTGTTCATATATTTCTTTAAGCATAAAGTGGGGAAATTTACCTTTTTCACCTTGTTCAAAAGTCCAGTTAAGTTTTTGTGTTTTAAAATTTACAATTTTTTTTGTTTTACTGTCGAATATCTGCACTTTTCTTTTTTCAATAACAGCCATTTCGCCTTCCTCAAGGAAATAAACTTCTTTTGTGTGTATTAAAAGAGCAATCGGATCACTTGCCAAATAATTGGCATCTTTTCCAAAACCGATACATAGAGGCGATCCGCTTCGTACAGCCACAAAACTGTTTTCTTCAGAATTAATCACCACAAGAGCGTTTAGGCCCTCCATTTTATTAAAGGCTAACCTTACCGCCTCATTAAACAAATGTTTTTTGTTCAACTCTTCGATTAAATGAACAGCAACTTCAGAATCAGTTTCGGAAAGTATCTTATGGCCTTTCCGTATCAGTTCTTTTTTGATTTCTTCGTAGTTTTCAAAAATTCCGTTATGAATAAGGGTAATTTTACCCGAACAATCTAAATGAGGATGAGCATTAACCTCCGTTACACCTCCGTGCGTCGCCCAACGAGTGTGGCCGAAAGCAAACGAACTTGCAGGAAGATCGTCAATATTTGCTTCCCCAATTTTTCCAACTCTTTTCTTAACTGAAATTAAATGATTTTTTTCGGTAACCTCCGCAACACCCCAACTGTCATATCCCCGATATTCAAGTCTTTTTAACCCCTCCAGCACAATTTCTGCGGCATTCTCTTTATTACCAATATAACCAAATATTCCGCACATAAATAATTACAATTATTTTATCTCCTCTACTAAGCCGCTTAAGCTTCTCAACTTTTCTGAGAAATCGGGGTGTCCTCGATAAAGCGTTTCAGCATTAATAATTGTTGATTCTCCCTCGGAAATCATCGCTACCATAACTAAGGCAACCACAGCCCTAATAATATAAGGTGCCTCTATGGTGGCTCCATGCAGCTTGTTTCCGGCTGTTATCACGACCCTGTGGGGATCACACATCACAATATTGGCACCTAATTTCAAAAGCTCACTGGTCCAAAAAAGACCGGCATCATACATCCAGTTATGAAACATGACTTGACCTTTATCGGCTGCTAAGGCAAGAGGAATAAACAGGGGTAAACTGTCTACCGGTAGGGCCGGCCAGGGTTGAGCCTTAATAGTCAAAAGGCCACGGTCTTTGTCTTCATTGATAACAACTTTCGTTCCTTTCTCTAAAATAGCCGTTGTTCCGTCATATTTGATGTTGACTCCAAATTTGGCAAAAACGCTATTAATATTCTTCATTAAATCAGGCATGGCATCATAAACTTTTAAAGCTCCTCCGGTCGCGGCAGCCAAAGCGATAAAAGTGGCAATTTCATAGTGATCGGAAAAAAGTTTGTGGGGAACGGGAGTTAAGGGTGAACCGCCTTCAATTTCCAGAATACTTGAACCGATACCGCTTATCTTGGCACCGCACTTTTGGTAAAAAAGGCATAAATCCTGAACCTGCGGTTCGGAGGCGGCTCCGACAATTTTAGTCTTTCCGGGAAGCGCCACGGCCAGCATGATAATATTTTCAGTGGCTGTTGGGCTCATTTCGGAAAGCCAAATCTCAGCACTTTTGGCATTTTTGGCATCCATTTCAACGGCACAATCAGCATATTTAATGATCACTCCAAGCTCTCTGAAGGCCTCAAAATGCGGTTCAAGCGTCCTAAAGCCCAAAGTACAGCCTCCCGGAAGGTCTTTAAAGGAAACACTCTTAAACCTGGCCAACATCGGTCCCCAAAGAAGGGATGTGCCCCGCATATGGCCAATATCCTCTGCCTTAAGTTCGGTTAAGGTTACTTTTGAATTATCAAGGCGAAGAAGCTTCTTTTCCTTGTCCCAGTCTATTTTTGAGCCTAATTTCTGCAAAATAGCCACCAATCTCTGGACATCGGTAATATCGGGGATATTCTCAAAAACAACCTCTTTATCAAACATTAAAGAGGCCGGAATTAAGGCCACAGCCGAATTTTTGCTTCCGGAGGGATGAATTTCACCTGTCAGAACCTGTTTTCCTTTTACCCTAATATTCATAAGACGTTAGGCTATTATACTAATTTTCGGGCTGAATTCCTAAATAGGTAAATAATTCACGGGCAATCGAGTACCAAAGGGGAGCGGCCGTTTCCGAAGCCCAAGTTGAGGTTTTCGGTTCTTTTAAGGAAACAAACATAATAAATTTCGGATTATCGGCCGGAGCAAAACCGATAAAAGAAGCAATTGTTTTTTCGGCGTCATAATGGCCCGATATCGGAATCTGGGCCGTCCCGGTTTTTCCGGCTACTTTAAACCCCTGAAGGGAAGTCCATTTTGATTCTCCGTTTCTGGCTGCTTCAACCATAATGGCCGTCATTTCTTTGGCCGCTTGTTTTGAAATAACTCTTTCTCCATCCACTGTTTTAATTTCTTCTTCCCAATCTTTCCCCATTAATTTATTAACCACCTTCGGTGTTACGTTTAATCCGCCATTGGCAATAATGGCTGCCGCCTTGATCATCTGCATCGGCGTTACGGCAATACCCTGGCCAAAAGAAGCTGTAGCCAAATCAACAACATTCCACGTTCCTTTTTCCCGCAATTTCGGTGTTACTTCTCCCTGTAAATCAATACCGGTCAGCCTGCCTAAACCAAACTTATTTAAATAGTCATATAAAAGATCGGCGCCCATTTTGTTGGCCACATAGACCATGCCGACGTTGTCCGAATTAACAATAACGTCCTGCATCGTTGAATCAGGATGATATTTTCTGTTCCATGTTTCGATTAAGTATTTGTCAACCTTGTAGGCTCCGGTACAAATATCGCATTTGGTGTCGGGTTTAACAACTCCGGCATCCAAAGCCGAGGCCATAACCACAATTTTAAAAACCGATCCCGGTTCAAAAGTAAAGGAAATGGCTGGATTCTTAAAATATTCATCCCCATACTCCCAATAGGTTCTTGGATCAAAAGAAGGGTATGAAGTCATCGCTAAAATCGCCCCATTTTGCGGATTCATAACAATAATTGTGCCTCCAGACGCCCCGTATTTTTCAACCCCTTCTTTTAACTTACGCTCAATGAGAAGCTGAATTGTTTTATCAACGTTGGTTAATAAATCAACACCACCAATAGCCGATATTTCCTGCGTGTCCCCAATCGTGAGAGTTCTGCCTTTAGCATCTTTCTCCTCTTTGTTCATACCGGGCTTACCGGTCAGGGCCGAATTGTAATAGCCCTCAAGCCCAAAATAACCGATATCTTTACCCTCCACATCTTTTCCGACAAAACCCAACAGGTGAGCCGCCGCCGAGGCTTCAGGGTATATCCGATCTTCTACCCTCTCAAAACCAATCCCTTCGATATTCAAAGCCTCAATATTAGCCTTCACATCGGGAGCTATCTTTTGCTTAAGGGGAACCCAAACCAAACCTTTCTTTTTAAGAAGAGTTTCAATTCGGTCAATCTCCTGAAGAAGGGTTATTTTGTCGTCAGCATTTTCCAGAAAGAAGGGTGCCAACTTATTGGCAATTTCTTTCGGACTCAGTTTTATTTTCGGTACCTCGGCAAAGACCAGGAAAGCCTCGCCTCTGGCTACCAGCCAGGTCTTGTCATTCACCAGAATATTTCCCCTCGGGGCTGAAATGACATTTTGCGATTCATATTGGTTTCTCGCCTGGCTTGATAAATCCCCACCCTTAACCAGTTGCCAATAGGCTAACCTTATGACCAGAAGAACAAAAAATGCTAAAAAAAACGCGGCAATTAACTTAATCCGACTGCGCATATTATTTTATGATTATCAGGGAAGTTTGGCTGCAAAACCAGACTCTTTTGCGACATAGACGATATTGGTTGGTTTTACGTAACCTAATATATCGGCTTTATCACCAATCTGGTTTAAAGAAGACGATTTAATAAGATCGTTAGCAAGATCCTGATTTTCTTGGGTATATTTAGCCTTATCGGACAATATTTTGGTCAATTCGGCCCCAGTCGTAACCGATTCAATCATTGTAAATACGGCTAAAACCAATAAAAACAGGCCGGTTATCCAAATAATCGGTTTTAGGACTGACTTTTTAGTTTGTTTTCTAATCATGTTTTTCTAATATTCTTAACTTGGCACTTCTGCTTCTCGGATTTTCATTTAATTCTTCGGCGTTTGGCCTAATCGGCTGCTCGGTTAGATTTTTCCCTAAATTAGCTTTCTCAACTTCTTCGATAAAGTCGAGCAGAATTCTTTCTTCTCCCGAATGAAAGGTAATTACCAAAAGCCTGCCTTTTTTCTCTAAAAGGGCAAAAGCTTTAGGTAAAGCCTCTTTTAAATTCTCAAGCTCTGAATTAACGGCAATTCTAAGAGCCAGGAATGGCAAAGTGGCTTGGCTTAAGCCGTTTTTACCTCTTATCGCTTTGCATATTTCCAAAAAATCGCCAACCGTTGTTATTTTTCCGCTTTCCCTAAATTCCATAACCCTTTTTGTAATTTCTTTGGTATTGCGATAATCAAGAATTCTGGAAAAAAGCTCTTCGAGTTGATCTTTCCTTAAAACATTTAAAAGATCGGCTCCAGAAACCCCCTGGTCTTCTTTATTAAGCCGCATATCCAAAAGAGCATCCGGATTTGAAAACGAAAAACCGCGTTCAATCGATTTAAGGTGTAAATTCGAAACACCTAAATCAAAAAGAATGGCTGCCACTTTACCGAAACCATGCGCCAAAGCAATTTTGTCGATATCTTTAAAATTACCTTCGACCAAAATACAACCCTCAAGTTGTCTTTCTTTGGTCAGCTTTAGCATTAAGGGATCAAGATCAATTCCCAAGACCCGGTAGCCTTCCTTCACCGTCTCACTGGTGTGCCCCCCCGTGCCCAAGGTCGCATCAATCACCTTGGCCCCTTTTTTTAGGTTCAAGGCTTCAATGATTTCCCTGACTAAAACTGATTTATGAAATTTATCTTCGTTCATTGGCAATTTCTTCTATTAATTCGGCAGCGTGTTCGGAAACATCTTTTTCCTTCTCCTGCCATTTGGCCTCATCCCAAATCTCAACCTTTTCTCCTAAACCTATAAAAACAATTTTCGGTCCCAAACCGGCATGGATAACTAAAGGCTGTGGTATAACCACCCTTCCCTGTTCATCCGGTACCAAATCAAAAGCCGAACCAAGAATAAAACGATCGGTATCCCTAATCGGCTTGGTTGCGATTTCCGTGCTGCCTCTCAACCTTTTTAAAAGTGCGTCCCAACCTGTATCACTAATTAAGACCAAACAGCCTTCATACCACTTGGCAATAATGACTGTTTTGCTTAGTTGGGAAAGAAATTTCTTTGGGACTGCAACACGGTGTTTGGGGCTTAAGATCCCCTGGTAGGTTCCTAAAAACATAAATGTAGTAAATGGCTGGGCAGGTCATTTTATATTAGGGTAAAAAGAATTTATTCTTCACCACTTTTCACCACTATAATCCATTTTGCCCGGTTTTCACGCAGATGTCAAGAGGTATCAGTCACGATTTACACGGAAAAAACTTATAAGAAGAACTTAATTTATTGTGAAGCGCCAACGAAGATTCCTGGCTCAAATGAAGACTCCGCTTTAACCCAAGAACTGCCGCTATAAGTATAGACAACGTTTGATCCCATGCTAACCTGACCCTTTAAAGCGGTCTCACTTGAGGAGAAGAGGCCATAGGGTCCACTGGCAACCGTTCCTGAGAAGCCATCGGGAAGGCCAAAGGTCTCCATAACGACAAAGAAAGATTTATTTATCTTCTCAAGGGCAACGGTTAAATTACTATCCAAAGACGATAAGTCTCTGGTTGAGCTTAAGAGTCTGAATTTGGTGGTAAAACGGGCAATCATCTTGCCTTTGTCGTTTCTGAACCTTAGGGTTAAAGTTCCCTCTTTTACGCCTTCATCATATCTAAACTTACCTGAGGATTCAGAGCCCAAAAGGAGTTTTCTTTCAATTACCTTCTGACTATTTAAATTAATTGTTCCGGGCACTCCCTGCGTTCGGCCGTCAGGCAATTCGTATAAAAGTTCATAATCCAAAGACGCAGCTTCAATTTTAATCTTGTCGATCTTCAGGTTTAACCAATGACCATCGGCTGTCGGCGTGAGGGAGGTGACAGGGCGATCGTTTAGCCCCACCTCAATTAAAACATCGCTCACTTCTTCCTTGGTTGCTTCTTTCTTGGAAGGCTTGATCACAAAAAAGTAGACACAAACCAAAACAATTAAACCGAAAACAAAAATAATAAGGGGGAGGTACTTCTTCATAGTTTATTTTGGAAGTAATCCGGCAGTTTGTCAATCGATATTCTTTCCTGTTTGGCCGAATCTCTGTCCCTGACGGTTACGGTACCGTCTTCAAGAGATTGGAAATCAACGGTTACACACCACGGTGTGCCGATTTCATCCTGAGCAAAGTATCTTTTACCGATATTTCCCCTAGCGTCAAAACAAGTCGGGAATAAAAGCTTTAATTCCAGATAAATCCCTTTGGCTTTATTAACTAATTCTTCCTTGTTAGCCAAAAGCGGAAACACAGCTACCTTATAAGGAGCCAGTTTAGGATTGAGTTTAAGAACAACTCTCTCGCCATCTTCATGATAGGCATCGACCAAGAAGAAAAGGGTTGCCCGATCCACACCGCCGGAGGTTTCAATCACCCAAGGCGTATATTCTTCATTTGTTTCTTTATCCTTATAAGTAAGTTTGTGCTTTCCCAAATCATAATCGCCCCGATGATGGATACCTTCAAACTCGCTCCAGCCAAACGGCGCTTCGTATTCAAGATCGGTGGCATACCGGGCATAGTGGGCCCTTTTTTCCGGTTCGTGATCTTTAAACCTTAGCTTTTCTTTTTTAATCCCCAAAGAGGTGTACCAACCAAGCCTCTCTTTTTTCCAATATTCAAAAGTCTCCTGCGACTTTTTCTCGTCGGGCTTCACAAAGTATTCCAATTCCATCTGCTCAAACTCCCTGCTTCTGAAAGTTAAATTGCCTGGGGTTATTTCGTTTCTGAATGCCTTTCCAATCTGGGCAATACCGAACGGAATTTTCACCCTTGAGGAATTAACAACATTTTCAAAATTAACAAAAACTCCTTGTGTGATTTCTCCTCTAAGGTATGCTTTCTCTTTTGGCTCAGTAATCCCTAAAAAAACTTCTGTCATTAAGTTAAAAGTTTTCTCTTTTGTAAGCTTATCCTTGGGATGTGGTTTACCGTCCTCACAAATAAACGCATCTAAGTACTCTTTCTTCAGAGCAACATTGCCAACACCTGTTACCGACTTACTAAATTCATCAAAAGTATCACGTCGAAATCTTTTGTGACAAACTTTACATTCAACCAAAGGATCGGTAAAGGCTGACAAGTGGCCAGAGACTTCCCAAACTTTCGGGTTCATAACAATCGCTGCATCAATTCCCACAACATCTTCCCTTCCGTAAACCATTTTCTTCCACCACTCTTTTTTGATGTTGTTTTTTAATTCCACCCCTAAAGGACCATAATCCCAAAAACCCTGGTAACCGCCGTATATTTCACTGCCTTGAAAAATAAAACCGCGTCTTTTAACCAAAGCTGAAATTTTCTCCATTAAATCCATATTTATTATTATAGCGATATAAGCTTTATCCTGCCAGGAATAAAATTAAGAAACCAACAATTTCCCAACTCTTTTTGATGACATATGCCTTTCGGTAATTTCTTCCAGTTTATCTTCGGGATTAATTAGCTTCTCACCTTTAGGCCAAAAGCCCAGAAGAACCAAAACGTCAACGATATAGGCATCTTTTAAAGTTTTTAATCTTTGATCATCTTTCAGACGATTTAAGTTCTTAAGGATTAAATAAAAAAGTTCTTCATGTTTTTCGCCTTCATGCGTCATTTTCCCGATAACTTCCATAAAAAAGTAGGCCAGAGAAACTTTGTTTAAATCTTTTCTTATTTCGGAGAAGGAATCGATTAATTCCGCTTCGATGAGAATATCCAA
>DIAR01000038.1 GCA_002415845.1 Candidatus Woesebacteria bacterium UBA5073 | reverse complement strand
GTGGTTGATGACAACGATATGGACATTACCCATGTTTTAAGAGGGCATGATTGGTTGCCTTCAACACCGATTCATTTATTGGTTTATGAATATCTTGGTTTTAATCTGCCCCAAATCGGCCACTTAACCGACATCTTGGATCCCTCGGGGGGAAAGCTGTCAAAAAGAAAAGGTTCAACTTCCTGCAAAGGCTTTTTGGAAGAAGGTTATCTGCCGGAAGCCATTTTAAACTTCATTATGCTTTTGGGCTGGGCGCCGAAAGATAATCGGGAAATTTATTCACTTGATGAATTTGTAAAAGCTTTTGACGAAAAAGGTTTTCAGAAATCAAACCCCATTTTTAATCGGGAAAAACTGGATTGGTTTAACGGCGAATATATCAGAAAAATGGATGATGCAAAATTAACTGAATTAATCTTTGAGTTAAACAAGAAAAAACTTGCCAAGGATTTAATAGCCAGAACCATGCCTTTGGTTAAAGACCGGATTGCCAAACTGACCGATTATGCAGACTTTGCCGGCTTTTTCTTTACCGAAAAGAAAGCCGATGAACCCCTTTTTGGCAAAAAAATGAAAGATCACCTAATAGCCGCATATGAAATTTTAGAAAAGATTGATGAGTGGAAAAAAGAAAGCTTGGATGAAGAACTGATGAAGATGATTAAAGTAAAAGATTTTAAAGTCGGGGACTTTTTTATGGATTTAAGAATTGCTATAGCCGGCAGTAAATTTACACCGCCCATCAATGAATCAATGATAATTTTAGGAAAAGAAACAGCCCTTAAAAGAATAAAAAGTTATTTTTAAATATGCCTAAATACCCTGCCAAAACATATGAAGACATCAATAAAGACAGAATTGATGTTGAATTTCTTCGCAACAAAATAAAACTTAAGCACTTGGAAGCCAAGAAGAACTTTTCCGAGAAGTACCCTTATGTTGAAAAGTTTTTCCGGGAAAAGGGCATCGATTTGGCCAAAATCAGGGAACATTCGGCTAAACTTTTGGGAGCAGGAGCCCTAACGGGAGCCCTACTTTTATCTCCGCCAACCGACGGGAAAACCCTACCTTCACCACAGGAAGTAGTTAAGGCTTTAAAAGAAAGAGCTGAAGCCTCACCCATAACCCAGAAACTATTAGTGGATAGTTTGGCTGGGATTTTGCCGGAGAAAACAAGAAGTTTGACCCGGGAGGAAGAAAAATATTTGGAACAGGTTTTTGAAAATGTGATTGGTGTTAAAACCAAAGCCACCTTGGAGGGAGAACATCTAAATACCACCTATGGACTTATAGGAGCAGAACAGCATTTAAGAAGATATCCAGGGGATACCCTGGAGCAACATGGAACGGGTGATGTGATTAAGGAAGGGATTGCCCCTGGTTTGGGCGGTTGGGGCTATTTTGCCAAAAGCAAAAACGATTTGAACGAAAGATTAGAAGATACAGAAAGATGGTATGCGGTGGTCCAAACCCTTTACTTGCCGGATTGGGAAACCAGACTGTCTTATCTTATTAATTGGTATAAATACAGAAAGGTTTTAATTGTTAATACCGTTAACGGTAATGCGGTTGTGGCGGCCATTGCCGATTCAGGTCCGGCTGCCTGGACAGGAAAACATTTCGGGGGTTCCCCCGAAGTGATGGAATATTTGGGTGGCAAGAATTACAAAAAGGGGCCGGTTGTTATTTTCTTTGTGGATGATCCGGAAAACAAAGTTCCACTGGGTCCGGTTGATTACAATAAAATAAATCTGTCGCAAAGTGCCTTAATTGAAATTTAATCTATGTCAAAACTTTTTTTTGATCACTTAATTGTTTGGGAGGAAATAGACCAGGAAATTAAAAAAGTTCCTCTAAATAGGGAAGAGAAAGATGAGCTGTGGAAATTGTTGGATGAGATTTCGGCCAACAGGATTTTGTCTTCCATCCTGGATAAATTACCCCTGGAACACCATGAAGAATTCTTGGATAAGTTTCAAAAAGCCCCGTATGATGAAGGAATATTCACCTACTTAAAAGAAAAAATCGGGGCCAATATTGAGGAACTAATAAAACAGGAAATCGGCGATTTGGCGTATGAACTTCTGCAGGATATAAAAAGAAAAGAAAATTAACTTATTTTTTTCCTTATCCAAATATCTTTCTTGTTTCTGTCTAATTCGTTGTTATCAAGACCATAACCAAAAAGCCATCCGTTTGGAGTATTAAAACCCCGATAGGCAACCGGGACATCAATTTCTCTTGTCTCATCCTTGGCAAGAAAAGCACAAATTTTTAAAGACTTAGGATTTCTGGCATTAATTCTGTCAAGAAGTGACTTAAGACTGTAACCCGTATCAACAATATCTTCAACAATTAAAACATTTTTTCCTTTAATGGGGCTTAAAATATCCAGATGAATAATAGGTTCACGTGAGGATTCTGTATTGGAGCCGTAACTTTTAATAACCATTGTTTCAATTTCCAGATTAGGATGTTGAACCTCCCTGGAGAGATCGGCCGTAAAATATATTGCTCCTTTAAGGACGCAAACCATCAAGAGAGAATCTTCGTTTTTATAATCCCTGGTTATTTCCTGACCAAGTTCTTTAACCCTTTGTTTTATTTCCCCTTCAGAGATTAGAATTCCATCTGCAAATTCTGGACCGTGTTCTACCATATCAAGCATTATAAATAGCAAAATGATAATTACAAGATATAATCTAAAGTATGCAAAGAGATTTTGGTGGAGTTATTTGGACCAATCATGCAATGGATAGAATGTCTCAAAGAGGAATTTCCCAGTCTGATGCTTGGGCAACTTGGAGAAATCCACAACAAAGCAAAAAAGGTAATAATAACTCCTGGGTCTATTACAGAACATATGGCAACGAAAGGATTGAGGTTGTAGCCAAAAAGAACGAAAGAGGCGAGTGGTTCATCCTTTCTGTCTGGTCAAAAGCCTCAACAGGCAAAAAAACCGAATCTTTCTGGCGGTTTCTCTTGAAGAAGATTTTTTCCTGAATTGGGTACTTCCATGATAAAATAGGCCATATTGCGGGTTCGTCTAACGGCAGGACTGCAGATTCTGGATCTGTATATCGGGGTTCGAATCCCTGACCCGCAGCAAAGGGTTAAGGCAATTTATTTGATTTAATAGTGATATCTAAGATACTATTATCTTAGATGAACATAAAAAGAATTTTGTTGTTGGTGTTATTCTTCTTCTCTATTTGTTTTTTTGTTCCAAAGACTTCAAGGGCGGTTGATTTACAGGAAGTGTTAACTTCAGAAAATTCAATTGTGGTAAAAATTCAGGAAGGGGTTCAATACCTTTTTGCTTTTAAGGTTGAACAAAAAGTTCAGGTTTTGGAAAAACAGGCCGAAAAAAGATTGGTTATGGCTCAAGGCTATGCGGAAGAGGGAAATAAAGAGAGGGTGCAAAATGTGATGCAAAATTACCTGCAGATAAAAGAAAAGCAGAATGGTTTATTGGAAAAAATAAACGATGGAGAGGTTTTGGGGACGGTTGAGGAAAGAACCATTGAACAGCAAAAAACAATGGAAGAGATAAAGACAAGGGTTGATCAGGACGGAAAACAGGGAATTATTCAGGTTCAGGAACAGGTGGTAAATCAAGTTGCAGAACGAATTGTTGAAGTTAACGGAAAACAAGGACAAACCGAATTTTTTAATAAAGTTGAACATATCTGGGCGCCGGGAACCGGGCCTGGGGGAACCGCGGGAGTGGTATACGAGGGAGGTTCTAAGTTGATGTTTGCCCCGGGAACTTCAGGTGGTGGAGCTGCGGGATCTGATATTAAAACCATAGAGGTTAAGACAGGTGGTGCAGTGGAAGAAGGTTTGCCCCCGGGTGTAACCCGTGGAGACGGAGGCACAGCCGTAGATAGTTTAGCTCCAGGGACAACTAATTCTTCGGAGGGTGGCGGAAATGATAGCGGGACATGGACAATTGACCCTTAATATTCCCTCCTTTTCAGATTTTGTCTTATTTAGCCTTAAAAGTAGTACATTTGGAGTTAGCGCCTATGGGATAATATGGGTCTAGACCGATATGCTCAGCATTATAATGAAGTATGATTGTTAAACGAAAAACAGGTTATTTTGTTTTATCTGAAAAGAAAAGAAAAAACTTAGGCGGACCTTATAAAACCAAGATAGAAGCCCTCAAGAGATTAAGACAGGTAGAATTCTTCAAGCATCTTAAAGGTTAGACTGCAAGACAATTGGACGTTGACAGATATACCTAGTAAATTAAAATTCAAAACAGTCTTAAGTGTATAAATATTGTTCTTTTGGTAAGCTGCCCCACCTGTTTCTAAATATATGCATAAAGAAATTAAATCGGGACAGCTTTATAAAGATATTCCAACCGCCAGAAGGCATATTTGTGTGGACACCTTTAACGGCAATGGTTTTATCTTTGATGTTCAAATAACACCGGATAATTTTCGGGATCAATTTAATAAGGAATTTCTTCCGGGTGAAAATCAATTACGTTTTGATTCGGAAGCAATTTCTCCCAATCTTGAAAAAAGTTTTAATCTAGTTCGCTCCAATATTAATGGTCTTAGAACAACCGTTGGGTTATCCCAGTTGGATTTAAACGAAATTGAAATTTCTCTTTTAGAAAGACCTAATTTTATTAGGCATTACCAGGAGATTTTTTCTAAAACCGATTCGGTTGAAATTGGATTCTGTGCGGACACTATCAAACCTGTTGTCATAATGAAATTAACCGATACTCCCGAATATGTTCTTGCTTCCCTGGCTTTCCATGAACTGATTCATAAATATTTTGAACTAAACGTATCTGTTTTTCATTTAGAAAAAACGCCGGATGGTAATTCTTATGTTTTGGTAAACAGTCGAAGATCGGGCTTAAGGGTTAATGTGGTTAAAAATAATGGGGAATCGGTTGAAGTTCAGAATCGATCGGGCAATCTGTTAAATGAGTTGCCAAACTACTATTTTCAAAAGAATTTTATGAATGACATTCTTGAAAATGAAAATATTCAAGGGTTATATTCAACCGAAATTAGTCAAAGAAATAAGCTTCTTAAAAATTTCTTTAAACTTGGCAATGATTATGCATATTGGATAATTGGAGAGGAAAATGAAGTCGTATTTCACCGGTCTCTTTTCCACTTTGACAATAACGGTGAGCTTTTATTGGAAAATCATACTCTGCCGTTTTTAATTATGCAGTTAACTTATGATTTAAGTATGGTTTGTGGACCAATCGACGGAAAGTCTTTTTGGGAAGTATTTCTTCAAGCAAAAATTGATCCGAAAATCCAAATTAAACTTAAACAGGAAATTGATGCAAAATTAGGTAAGGGTACTTTTCAAAAACTTAAAAATGCCAGATATGAATATGAGGATGTGTTATCAATTCTGACTGAAATTCAGCGCAAATTATATTATGTTGTCGAAGATTAGATGGGGAACCGTAAGGCAATATAAATTGGTTGCCTCTTTCTTTTGATATACTCTTAAATAGTGAGAATACTAAAGAAAATATTCATTGGAATTTGCATTGTTTTTCTTTTGTTTATTGTTGCCTGGCGGGTTGACCGTACTTTTTTCCATCCCTATATCCCCAACTTTTCTGACGAAATTAGATCGGATGTAACTACGCTTAAATTTACCGTTTCCAAGGATAGAGAGAGTTGTGAAGCAGTCGGTGGAGTTTGGAAAAAAATGGGCCCAAGGCCCATGGAAGAATGTAATCTTCCGACTAAAGACACCGGGAAAGAATGTTCGGGGAGTAACCAGTGTGAAGGTGTTTGTCTAGCTGATTTAAGTTCTGAGGATTTAAGTAAAGGGATGAGGGGAAAGCTTTTCAGAACCGAAGGCAAATGCTCAAGCTTCATTAAGGTCATGGGTTGTCGGGCTTATGTTTATGCAGGTTGGGCACAGGTTGTCTGTGTGGATTAAATTAAGTGAATATTATGTATTATGTTTATATTCTCC
>DIAR01000007.1:3138-5198 GCA_002415845.1 Candidatus Woesebacteria bacterium UBA5073 | reverse complement strand
CACCCGCTTCATTGAGGGCTGCTTTTTTAACCATAAAAAAGGCTCCAGTCACCCAATCCAAATCTCTTTCGCTGTCCCCTTTAAAATGCTTTAAGTGATATGGCTTTAGAAGGCTTCCCAAAAAAGGAATATCATCGAGAAAGCTCATCCAGTAAAAAACCTTTCCTAAGGTAGGAAAATAACCACCGCTTAACTGCAAGGACCCGTCTTTACTCTCCAAAGCGCAACCAAGAACGCCCACTTTAGAGTGTTCTTTCAGATAGGCATATGTTTTTTGAATAACATCGTCCCCAACAAGAGTATCGGAATTTAAAAGTAGAATTGTATTTCCCTCGGCTTCTTTTATTCCCAAATTATTACCGCCTCCAAAACCAAGATTCTTGTGACTTTTTATTAACTTAACATCCAAACTACCCAACCCCCCTGTTGATCCATCAGTTGAAGCATTATCAACCACGATAATTTCATAATTAAGGTCCTTAATATGTTTCTTTACTGACACTACGCAATCTTTAACCAGTTTTGCAGTATTAAAATTAACAATAATGATTGATAAATCCGTCATTTTTCCTTCTTCTTTAAAAACTTCAGAGTTTTACCTATCTCTTTAAAGAGAATGGTTGAAACAATAAAGGTTATGATAACCACAATCACGCGAATAACAACCGAAGACTCTTTATATTTCACCGTTACCTTAGTATTGTAATGAACCCCTTTGTACCAAATATCGTCTTTGGCTACTTTCGGTTGAAAACCGTTAACAAAGAAGGATTCCCTTAAAGGATGGACTATTTCCTCCAAAAAAACACTCCTGGTTTGATCCCGAATGATAGTTTGAGCCTCTTCAGGTGGATAGTTAAGACGAAAACTGATAAAAGGAATATTTAAAAAGGTGGATTTGGAAAATTGGTTCTGATAATAGGCCAGCACTTCCTGTCTTTGATAATCGGTAAAATAAGCCCTTCTTAAAAGCGTTTCCGTATCTCCATCTTCCATCGATTGAACCGCACCGGGTGGCGGGGAAGGAAATTTAGGGCTGGGTATTAGAACATAGACCAGCAAAATAAAAAAGAAAAGAAAATAAATTCCTTTAAGAAGTATCTTCATTTATGGTTTATTGAAACAATCGGGCACGTCCTAAACGGTATTCGGGGTTTTTATTCTTCCTTTCTCCGATAACCTGAGCGGGGACTCCACCAACAATGGCAAAATTATCAACATCTTTAGTAACAACCGCACCAGCGGCCACCACCGCCCCCTTACCTATCTTCACGCCGGGTAAGATGGTTACCCTGGGTCCGATAAAAACATAATCGCCAATCTCGACCGGCTCTTCCGTAGCCGAAAAGTCAGCACTATCCAATTTATGTTCGGAATTATAAATCATAACCTCTGAAGCAATATCAACATGACTACCAATCTTAAGAGGGGCGCGACCGTCAAAGAAGGCATGATCACCGATAATCGTATCCTCACCAATGGAAACATTTTTTGGATTGTAAAAATTGGCCCACATATGAATCGTCGAATTGCCGGGGATTTTTAGACCAAACAAGCGATAGACCGCTTTACGAAACAGGTGTGAAGGCACATGGCCGACATGTCTTAAAAACATCAATTCAAAATCAAGGCCGATATTTAAGATTCTATTTACAATCTTTCTTTTTGCCTGCGAAAAAGTTAATTCTTGTCCGTTTTTATCTTTAAGCATTTTATTTCTTAAACCTTTCAAACACCTGAACCGTTTTTCTGACCATTTCCTCCCAGGTAAATTTCTTTGCCTGGTTAAATCCGGCCTCTATAAGTTTATTATATTCTAAAGTACCCATGGAAAGCACTTTTTTAATGCCTGAAGCTATTTCCTCCGGTTTATAAGGATCAACCAAAATGCCTGCCTCACTCACCACTTCAGGCAAACTGCCTTTGTTTGAGGCAACTACGGGCACTCCGCAAGCCATAGCACTTAAAATATCCAGTCCAAAGCCTTCCCAGAAGGACGGTAGGACAAAAACCTTGGCTCCGGCAACCAAAGATGGCTTATCTTCCTCGGGAATAAAGTC